>PMAD01000270.1 GCA_003152415.1 Acidobacterium sp. | reverse complement strand
CGACGCCGGTGAGGTTGAAGTTATCGCTGGCCCACGCGGCGGTTTCGAAGGTGCGGGCGTGGTCGCGGAGCAGCTCGTAGCGGAGGAGGGTGAGCGGGCGCTGGTCGGAATCCGCGTAACGGATGCTGACCAGCTGCTGCGGCTGCCGGTAGGGGAACGGACGCAGCAGGAGCGCGCTGGTGACGGAGAAGATGGCGGTGTTGGCTCCGATGGCGAGGGCGAGGGAGAAGACGGCGACGAGGGTGAAGCCGGGGTTGCGGCGAAGCATGCGCAGGCCGAAGCGGAGGTCGCGGAGGAGCGTCTGCATGGAGGGATTATCTAATAGCGAAGAGGCGATCAGCCAGGAGCNNCGAGCGAGAGGCGAGCGGCCGGAAACTGAGCCTCAGCGCTGGCTGGCCTCTCCGGCGGCAACGCGGCGATTGAATTCCGCGGAGCCTTTGCGGGGGACGCTGAGGGATTGCCAGTGGTCATGGGCAAAATGCTTCGCGAGCAGGACGATCTGCCCCACGTGATGCGGGTAGTGCGCGAGCTGGCGGTTGATGGCCTGCAGGACGGAGTGGACTTCGCCCCGAATGGTGACGGTTCGGGCGAGGTCGGCGTCAGTGAGGGGTTGGAGCGCCGAGAAGAGACAGGCCCAGCCGGCTCCCCAAGTGGCGAGGAGCGCGGCGCGGGTGGCGGGCGGCGCTTCAAATTCAGCGTCGCGATTGCGGTTGGGCTTTTCACCGTCGGTGGTGAGGAAGTCGGTCCAGCGGGAGAGCATGTTGCCGGACATGTGCTTGACGATGATGGCGATGGAATTAGCTTCGCCGTCGAGTGTCGCGAACAGCTGGTCGTCGGTGAGCTGATCCATGGCGCGCTCGGCGAGTTTCTTGTANNGATGGGTATTGGCGAAGCGCGCTGCGGCTTGAGGCGGGCTTTCAGTGCGCGCCGGCGAGCGCGTAGTACTTCGAAGCGTCGCCGCGTTTGAAGAGCGCATACCAGGCGTCGAGCGCCGGGTCCTGGTAGAGCTGGAGCATGCCGAAGATCTGGTATGCGAATTCGACGGGCGCCACGCCGGATGCGGTAATCAGACTGCCGTCGGCGATGGCTGGAATGTTCCGGTACAAAGCGCTGCCGCGGTAGCCGGTGGCTTTGAGGTATTCAGGATCATTGCTGGTGTGGAGGCGGTTGTCGAGGAAGCCAGCTCGTGCGAAGGCCAGAGTTGCGGCGCAGATGGCAGCGACGGGAACGCCGGCCGCAAGGAATTCGGCAGCTTTTACGATCGCTTCAATATTCTCGCCCTGTTCCCACGCGTCGCCACCGGGGAGAATCAGCATGGCGCTGCCAGCCGGGGAAATCGCGTCGATGGAGGTGTCGGGCTGAATGCGCACGCCGCCCATGGTGGTGACGGTTTCTGTGTTCAGGCCGACGGTAGCGACGCGGTAGCGGCCGGGCTCGCGCTGGAAGCGGGGATTATTGATGCCGGCGATGGCAAACGAAGGCTCCCAGTCCGCCATGGTGGTGAACACGAACAGATAGACCGTCTCTGCCTTCATGCTCACCTCAGCCGCGCGGTGAGGAGCTTTCAGTTTTCCGGCGGTAGGGATGATTGTACGTCCCCGCGGATCGCCAAGAAAAAGAGATTTGGACGAGCGGCATCTATTCCGCGCGCAGGGCCTTGATGGGATCGATGGAGGCGGCGCGGCGGGCGGGCAGGAGCGAAGCGGCCATGGCCAGCATGAGCACGAGGACCGCCGCGAGGACCAGCACCAGCGGGTCGAGGGTGCTGACGCCGAAGACGAAGGATTTGAGCAGGCGAGAGGCGGCAACGGCGCCGGCGAGGCCGATGATGCTTCCGGCGGCGGCGAGTTTAAGGCCGGAGCTGAGAACGAGGCCGACGATGGAGGAGCGCTGCGATCCCAGCGCCATGCGGATGGCCATTTCGTGCACGCGCATGGCGACGGTGAAGGCGATCACGCTGTAGATGCCGAGGATGGCAAGCAGAAGCGCGGCGGCGGCGAAGGCGGAGATGAGCACGGTGTTGAAGCGGCGCGGCGCTTCGGAATCGCTGATGGCGTGCTCCATGGTCTGCAGCTGGGTGAGCGGCAGCTGCGGATCGAGGGAGCGGACCGTGGCGCGGATCTGGTTTTCCATCAGCTCAGGCGGCAGGGAAGTACGAAGGACGATGTAGCCGCCATTGCCGTTGAGGTCGGTGGCAGGATTGCCCAGCGACCCGAAGAAATTCTCGGCCTGCTCGACGGAGCCGTAGTACTGCATGCGCGGACTGGCGTCGGGCGAGCCTTCTTTGACGTCGGCAACTTCACCGACGACCACGGCCCAGGGGGTCACCATTTCCGGGGTGCCGATGCGCATGCGCTTGCCGATGGGGTTTTGGCCGGGCCAGAAGTGCTCGGCGAGCGCGTGGTTGACGAGGACCACGAGCTGGGCGGCTTTAGCGTCGTCGGCGGGAGTGAGGAAGCGGCCGTGGAGCAGCGGCGTGCCCATGGCCGGAAAGTAGTCGCCTTCGATCAGGATGGGCGTGGCCAGGTCGAGGGTGCCGGGTTTGGCGGGAACGTAGCCTTCACCGGTGATGGCAGAGTTGCCCTGGATTCCGTTGGCGGGGAGGAACGAGGTGAGGCCGACGCTGCTGGCGCCGGGGAGGACCGCAAGGCGGCGCAGCAGCTCCTGATTGAACTGATCGACGGCGGGCTGGGTGCCGTACTGCTTGCGCGGGAGGTTGTAGTTTGCGACCACGGTGTGATCGGGGCGATAGCCGAGGTCGGCTTCGCGCATTTTCTCGAAGCTGCGCAGCAGCAGGCCGGAGGCGGCGAGCAGGACGAGCGCAACGGCGATTTCAGCGATGACGAGGCCGGAACGGAGGCGCGCGTGTCCTGCTCCGGAGGTCCCGGTGCGGCCGCCTTCCTTCAGTGTGTCGTTGACGCTGGTGCGGACGGCGGCGAAGGCGGGCGCGACGCCGCTGACCGCGCCGGTGACGATAGCAAGGGCGAGGGCAAAGGCAGCGACGATCCAGTCGAGGCCGATATTGCCGATGAGGGGGAGGGTCTCGGGCAGAAGGTTCGTGCCGACGCGCAGAGCGACCGCGGCCGCGACAAGGCCGATGACGCCGCCACTGACGCTGAGCACCAGGCTTTCGAGGAGCGCCTGGCGGAGCAGAGTTGCGGCGCTCGATCCGAGCGCGAGGCGGACGGCGATTTCGCGACGCCGGCGGATGGCGCGAACGAGCAGAAGTCCGGCGAGATTGGCGCAGGCGATGAGCAGCACGACGGCCACGGCGAGGAAAAGAGTGCGGACGAGGGGACGGGCCTGGGCGATGGTGTCCTCATGCAGGCCGGGCACGATGGGGCTGATGTGCAGGCTGGCCATGAAGGCGGGGTAATTGCGCATCGTTTCTTTAGCGACGCGATCGGCATCTTCGCGCGCCTGGGCGGCCGTGACGCCGGGCTTGAGACGGCCGACCATCTGATAGTTCCAGCTGGCCTGGGCGCCGCCAGTGAGCTCTTCGGGGCGAAGGCTGAGGGGGATCCAGAGCTCGCTGCGGTTCAGATGGCCGGGGACGAGCGGGAATTCAAAGTTGCGGGGCATGACGCCGACGACGACGTAGGGCTTGCGGTCGAGAAGGATTTTTTGCCCGAGGATGCCGGGGTCGCCGTGGAAGCGGCTCTGCCAGGTCGCGTAGCTGAGAACGGCGACCTGCTGCTTCTGATCGTCTTCCTGCTGGGTGAAGACGCGGCCGAGGAGTGGCTCGACTTCAAGAGCCGAGAAGACGCCGGGGGTCATGCGCGCCGCGTTGACCTGCGCGGGATCGCCGATGCCGGAGAGCTCGTAGGCGGGCTCGGTGTAGCCGCCCAGAGCCGAGAAGCTGTGCGTGTCGCGGGTGTAGTTGACGATGTCGGGGCCGGTGACGCCGGCTTCGGTGATGCCGTTGACTTCTGCTCCCTGCAGCGTGTCGGAGAGCACGACGAGCTGCTCGGGATGGGCGAAAGGCAGCGGGCGCAGGAGCACGCCTTCGACGATGGAGAAGATGGCGGTGGTAGCGCCGATGCCGAGCGCGAGGGTGAGCACCGCGGTCAGCGAAAAGCCGGGGGACTTGGAAAGGTGGCGGATGGCAATCTTCAGGTCACGCAGCAAGGGTCGGCTCCTGGAAACAGCTGGGGTTGAGGGTGAAGCAGCACGCGTGGTTCCAGATACGGGGATGGAGAAGTGGTTGTTCCGTCAATTCTGATGGGGGGTTGGAGGATGGGGCGAGTGTCCGGGAACGGAAGCGGTGTCCGTTTAGGGACAGGACTGGCCCCATTCGACTCGCCGGCTTGCGCCGACTGGCTGAGGGCAGGCTTGAGGCGGACGGGGTTCGCCCAAGAGCTTTGGTGCACCCGTGCGCGACCAGCCTCGTTTTCGACCTGATGCGCAGCGCTGTAGCCGGGGGAAAATTAGCCGATGAGGAGGACAGAAGCTCGTGCCACGAGCGGCGCCGGATGGCTGTGCGCGGGAGAAGTGCGCGCGCGGGAATCGGCGCGGGAGGGTGCTCGGAACCCCATGTTTGCAATCATCGGCATTCTGGTGGTGTTTGGCGCGGTGTTGACCGGATATCTGATGGAGCACGGACACGTTGCCGTGCTGCTGCAGCCGGCGGAGCTGCTGATCATCGGTGGAGCGGGCATGGGGACGCTGCTGGTGGCGAATCCGCTGCGGACGCTGAAGAAGATCGTGAGCGGCGCGATGGGGGTGATCGGCGCGTCGAAGTTTGGGAAAGAGCGGTATCTCTCGACGCTGCGGATGATGTACGAGCTGCTGCAGAAGGCGCGCCGCGGCGGGATGCTCACCATCGAAGGCGACGTGGAGAAGCCGGAAGAGAGCCCGGTGCTGAACGCGTATCCGGAATTCATCAAAGATCACCACGTGCGGGACTTCGTGTGCGACACCATGCGCATGGTCATTACGGGCGGGGTGGACGCGTTCGATATGGACCAGATGATGGACCTGGACATGGAGGTGCAGCACCAGGGCACGGAGGAGCCGGTGGCGGCGCTGTCGACCATGGCCGACTCGCTGCCCGGGCTGGGGATTGTGGCGGCGGTGCTGGGGGTGGTGATCACCATGGGCGCACTGGGCGGACCAGCGGAGGAGATCGGGCGCAAGGTGGCGGCGGCGCTGGTGGGGACGTTTCTGGGGATTCTGCTGTGTTACGGGCTGGTGGGGCCGGTGAGCCAGAACATGGCGAAGAGCGCAGCGGAGGAGCATGCGTATCTATATGTACTGCGGGTGCTGATGCTGGCGTTTATCCGCGGGCAGCCGCCGGTGGTGGCGATCGAAGTGGGGCGAAGGGCGATCCCTTCGCACGTGCGGCCTTCGTTCGCGGAGGTGGAAGAGGCGTGCCGTAACCAGGCAGCGGCCGCGCCGGCCAAAGACGCGGTGGAGTAAAAGGCAGGCACCAGGCAGCAGGCAGCAGGCAAAAGGGAACCGGGACAGGGAAAAGGCACGGATTCGATGCCACAAAACAAGCCCATCTACGTGATCAAGAAGAAGGGAGGCCACGGCGGGCATCACGGCGGGGCGTGGAAAGTGGCGTATGCGGACTTCGTGACGGCGATGATGTCGCTGTTCATCGTGCTGTGGCTGATGAACTCAAGCGTCAAGGTGCGGCAGGCGGTGGCGGGGTACTTCAACGATCCGCGGGGCAAGTCGACGGAGACGGGGTCGGACCAGGTGGGTACGAGCGACAGTCTGGCGCTGACGGAGAAAAATATTCCGGAGCTGAAGCAGAAGATCGAAGAAGCGATTCGGAAAATGAACGATCTGAAGGCGCTGCAGAATCAGATTCAGATCACCATAACGCCGGAGGGGTTGCGGATCGAACTGCTGGAGACGAAGGACGGGACGTTTTTCGACACGGGGAGCGCGACGCTGAACCAGAACGGGCGGGAGCTGCTGCAAATGCTGGCCGGGCAGCTGGGGGGCGTGCCGAACCGCATCTCGATTGAGGGGCACACGGACGCGCAGCCATATGCGACAACGGGTGATTACGGGAACTGGGAGCTTTCCTCGGATCGGGCGAACGCGGCGCGCCGGGTGATGCAGGCCTCGGGCCTGCGGAAGGATCAGGTGTCGCAGGTGCGGGGCTACGCGGATCAGAAGCTGCGGGTGCCCTCAGACCCGATGGATCCATCGAATCGGAGAATCTCGCTGATCGTGCAGTATCTGACGGTGGATGCGCCGCCGGTTCCGGGGAACGCAGGAACCGGACCGCCGGGTGCGGGCGGGGGAGCCACGAAGGCGGGCAATGGCGGGCCGTCGCTCGAGATCCCAGGGCCGGGAAGTGCCGCGCAGAAACCTGGAGCGGCGCCGAGCGTGCCCGCAAAGGACGGCGATGCGAAAGCTGGCGCGAGCCAGACGTCACCGAGCGGGTCGCAGCCGAGCGGAGCGCAGAGTGGTCCGGCGCAAACTGGTCCGGCGCAGAATGGGGCGGGGCAAAGCGCGCCAAAAACGGCGCCAGCGCCGAAGCCGTCGGCGGCCAAGCCGCTGGCAGCTAAGCCGGCCGCGGGCAATCCAGTTTCGCGGCTGTGGCAGAAGATCCATCCGAAATAAGACGGCGCGCGCAGCTGGATTTGACCAGCGTGAAGGATCTGCGCTGCGCTCCCGACCGCGGCGTGGGGTGCCCTGGCGGCGAATGAGCGGCGCTGGGGCTGATCTTGTGCCAGGATAGGGTTGTCACTCGGGTTTTCACACAGCGCGAGCCGAAGTCCACAACCAGAGCAGACGCGCACAGCGGGCCTTCAGGGAGCACAGAACCTTGGACGAATTAGTGCACACACACGACGAGACCAGCGATATCGATTTGCTGCACGATATCGGCAGCCGCATGGCGGCCGCCGATCCCCTTCACGAGGTGCTGGAGCGGGTGATCGATATGGTGACGGTCGCGGTGCGCTGCGACTCATGCTTCATCTACGTGCTGGAAAAAGAGAAGCTGGTGCTGCGGGCCTCGAAGAATCCGCACGAAGACGTGGTGGACCGGCTGGTGGTGGACATCGGGCAGGGCGTAACGGGATGGGTGGCGGAGCACAGGCAGACGGTGGCGCTGCCCGCGAAAGCGTGGACCGATCCGCGTTTCGCGCGCTTCCCGGCGCTGCCGGAGGACCGCTTCGAGGCGTTTCTGGCGGTGCCGATCCTGTGCCGGGGCAAGCTGGTGGGCGCGATCAACATGCAGCACCGCGAGACGCATCACCATTCGAAGCGCGAGATCAAGCTGATCACGATGATCGGCTACCTGGTGGGAGCCGAGGTGGAGCTGGCGCGCATGGAATACGAGAAGTCGCAGCTAGCCGAGCAGCTGGAGACGCGCAAGGTGATGGAGCGCGCGAAGGGCCTACTACAGCGCGAGCTGAATATCGATGAGGAAGCCGCCTACCTGATGCTGCAGAAACAGAGCCGGCAAAAGCGGAAGCCGCTCAAAGAGATTGCCGAGGCCATCATCCTGATGGACGACCTGCGGCGCGGCAAGAAGTGAGAAGCAGCGAGGAACTTTTAGCGAAGAGCTTTTAGCGAAAAGCTGTTAGCAAAGAGCTCTTAGCCGGAAACAAGCGAGCCGAAGGTCCTGTGCTTCTGTCCATTTCCGAACAATCTATTGCGATTGCGGACAGAATGTCCGTCCGCGGACGCCTCTATCCGCTCTTTTTTCAGACGAACCGCTTTGGCACGGTAACTGCCGCTCGGATACGCAGGCTCTCTCTGTCCCCAGCTCCCAATCGAGGAGAAACTATGCTCGCTGACCTGATATATGCGTGGCGGCAGTTGCGGAACTCGCCGGCGTTCGCGGTGACGGCGGTGGTGACCCTGGCGCTGGGGATTGGCGCGAACACAGCGATCTTCAGCGTGGTGGATGCGGTGCTGCGGCATCCGGCGGGCGTCGATCATCCGGAACAGGTGGCGGTACTGCACACGCGGTACGCACAATTCACGCTGGACATGCCGTTCAACTCAGTGCCCACCTATGCAACCGCGGCTTCGCTGCAGGATCAGGTGGAAGCGGCGGCCATCGAACACCCGGCGAGCTTCAACATCGAGCGCGACGGCGAGGCCGAACATATTCCGGCGGCGAGGGTTTCCTCGCAATGGTTCGAGGTGTATGGGGCACGGCCGATTCTGGGCCGGACCTTCACGGCGCAGGAGGACCAGCCGAATGCGGGTCCGGTGGTGGTGCTGAGTTACGGGATCTGGCAGCGCATCTTTGGAGGCAGAAGCGATGTGGTGGGACAGACGCTGCTGCTGGACGACAAACCGTACCAGGTGGTCGGCGTGATGCGGAGCGACTTTGCGTGGCCGCGACGGTCGGAGATCTGGGTTCCGATCGCGCTGGCGCCGAGCGCGTTTAAGCCGGATGAGGTTTTCAACGAGAACTACTATGCGGTTGCGCGCCTGCGGCCGGGGATTTCCGTTCCGCAGTTCAGCGCGGCGGTGGCGACGAAGATGTGGGGAGAGCTCCGGAGCGGTGGCAGTAGTAAATATGCCACCAGCTCGGGGTGGTCGGTTTACGCGACGCAGCTGACGGAGTTTGCGGCGGGTCCTTTGCGGACACCGCTCTATGTGCTGTGCGGCGTGGTGGCGCTGGTGCTGCTGATCGCCGCAGCGAATGTGGCGGGGCTTTTGCTGGCGCGCTCCTCGGCGCGCAGCAAGGAGTTTGCAATTCGGACGGCGCTGGGGGCGAGCGCGGGCCGCATGGTGCGGCAATTGCTCGTGGAGACGCTGGTGCTGGCGGGTGTCGCGGCGATGGTTGGCGTTTTGGCCGGGCCGCTGATCGGGAGAATGCTGCTGCACCTGGTGCCGCACGATCTGGCAACGGGATTTCTGGTTCGCACCGAACCGGCGGTGCTGATTTTCACGGCCAGCGTGGCCTTGCTCACCTCGTTGTTGGCGGGCATGGGGCCGGCGCTGACGCTGCTGCGGTCGCGTGGAAGGCTTGCGCTGCATGAAGGAGGAAGAAGCGGCACGGCAACCATCGACAAGCAGCGCCTGCGCAGCGCGTTTGTGATCGGCGAGGTGGCGGCTGCTTTCTTTTTGCTGGCTGGGACCGGGCTGTTTCTGGCGAGCCTTCGGCAGCTCCAGAAGGTGGATCCGGGATTCAATCCGCGAGGCGTGCTGGCGGGGACGGTGCAGTATGCGGGACAAGACCTGAGGAAGAGCCAGCCGCGGCAGGCGGTGTTCGTGTCGGGGGTGGTGGGGAACCTTGCCGCGCAGCCGGGAGTGCGCGCCGCAGCGGCTGTGGATCCCCTGCCGTTCGATCCGGATGGCGGCAATTCGTGTTCGTTCGCGATTATCGGGCGGGCTCTCGGTCCCAACGATCCGGGCCCGCACAGCCAGCTCACGCTGGCGACTCCGGGTTATTTGAGGGTGATGCAGATTCCGCTGCTGGCCGGGCGCTGGATCGATGCGGGAGACGTCGCCAGCAGCGAGCCAGTCGCGGTCATCGATGCGCGTCTTGCGCGGAAATACTGGCCCGGTCAGAATCCTCTCGGACAACATATCTCGTTCGGGTGCGACAACAAGCCGGCTGTGATTGTGGGAGTGGCGGCGACGGTGCGGCTGAGTTCTCTGGAGGAAGACACCAGCGACGGGATGCGCTACTACTCGTTCGCCCAGTCGGAGGACAGCGCAGCCGATTTTCTGGTACGCGTCGATGGCGATCCGAACGGGATGACGGCGATGATCAAGCGCGCCGTGACCTCGGCCGATTCCGCGCAGGCGGTTTCGACCCTTGTGCCGGTGGAGACGCTGGTTTCCGATTCGCTGGCGGGGCGCAGGCTGATTGTGCGAATGCTGGCGGTTTTTGGAGGACTGGCTTTGTTGCTGGCGGTGGTCGGAATTTACGGGCTCATCAGTTATGTCACGGCGCAGCGCACCAATGAGGTGGGCATACGCATGGCGGTGGGGGCGCAGCGGGGCGATGTGGTGCGGCTGATTCTGGGCAAGGCGCTACTGCTGGTGGCCGCCGGCCTAGCGATCGGGGCGGCGATGTCAGCACTGACGGCGGCGTTGCTGCGCCGGGTCTTTGTGGATTTCGGAGGCGGGGTCGTTCCGTCGCTGGGGCTGGCTGCAGTCGCTCTGCTGGGGGTGGGACTCGTGGCGGGGTTGATCCCCGCGCTGCGGGCGGCCAGCGTGGATCCGGTGAAAGCGCTGCGGACCGAGTAGGGCAGCGAGAAGCGAGCGAAAAGCCAGCAAAAGCGAGCCAGGCGAAGAGCGGTGCGGCTCGAGGAATTCAAGCGAGGAGTGAATGATGCTCGGTGATCTGAGATATGCGTGGCGGCAGCTGTGGAAGTCGCCAGGATTTGCGGTGACCGCGGTAGTGACGCTGGCGCTGGGAATTGGTGCTACGACGGCGATCTTCACGCTGTTCGATCAGGTGCTGCTGCGCGTGCTGCCAGTAGAGCGGCCGCGGGAGCTGGTGCGGATGGAATGGCACGGAAGCTTCTCCGGATCGATGAGCGCATTCGGCGGGGGGATTGGGAATTACTACTCCTACCCGATGTACAGGGATCTGCGCGACCGCAATGAGGTATTCAGCGGCGTGCTGGCGGCGATGAAGACGAGCGTGGGCGTCTCCTGGCACAACCAGGCCGAGGACGAACATGCGGAAGTGGTGAGCGGCAACTACTTCCAGGTGCTGGGACTGCGGCCGTTCGCGGGCCGGCTGTTCACGGCGGCGGATGAGACGGCGAAGGACGCGAACGCGGTGGTGGTGCTGAGCTACGACTACTGGCGAAACCATTTTGGCGCGTCGCGGGAGGTGATCGGGCAGACGGTGCTGATCAACGGGCATGCGTTCACGATTGTCGGGATTGCTCCGCAGAATTTTCACACAGCGATCGGGGGCTATCGGCCGGGATTGTTTTTGCCGGTGACGATGGCGGAGATCGCAATGCCGTGGACGGCGTCGCGGCACGACCTCGATAACCATTTATCGATATGGCTGACGCTGGTGGCGCGGCTGAAGCCAGGAGTGACGGCGACGCAGGCGGAAGCGAGCCTGGGGCCGCTGTGGCATGCGCTGCGGGCGCAGGAGGTGACGCTGTACAAGTCAGCCTCGCCGAAGTTCAAAACAGGATTCGTCGATAAGTCGACGATAAAAGTGAAGGACGACTCGATGGGGTTCTCGCCGGACCGCATGGAGCTCCAGACGCCGCTGGTGATTCTGCTGAGCATGGCGGGGCTGCTGATGGCGATGTGCGCGCTGAATGTGGCGACGCTGCTGTTGTTGCGGTCGGCGGCGCGGGTGCGGGAGATGTCGATGCGCTACGCCCTGGGCGCGAGGAGCAGCCGGATCGTGCGGCAGCTGCTGATTGAAGGAGGGCTGCTGGGCGCGGCGGGCGCAGCGGGCGGGCTGGCGCTGTCGCCGTTGCTGGCGGTCACACTGGTGCGTCTGATGACGAGCGCCGACCCGGGAAGCGAGCCGTATTCGGCGAGCGTGGACGGGCGGGTGCTGCTGTTCGCGCTGGGCCTTTCGATGGTGGTGAGCGTGCTGTTTTCGATCGCGCCGGCGCTGCACTTCCTGCGGCCCGATCTCGCCGGGGCGCTGCGGCAGAGTACAGGGACGGCGTCGAAGAGTTCCCAATACTTCCGCAAGGCGGCGGTTGGCGTGCAGATCGCGCTGAGCGTGCTGCTGCTGGGCGGAGCAGGGCTGTTTGTGCGCACGCTCGAGCATCTGCGGGATCAGCCGGTCGGATTCGACACGCGCCATCTGGCGACATTCAACCTTGATCCGACGATCTCGGGATACGGCGAGGATCGCACTCCGCAGATCATAAAGGCAGCGCTGGATGGGCTGCGGCGGATTCCGGGAGTGCGATTGGCCGCGGCGACGACCGATCCGGAATTGATGGGCGACAGCTCGGAGAGCGGATTTGTTGTGCAGGGGCACAAGCCGGTCGAGGGGGAGAACACGGACTTTGAAGATCCGTGGATCACGCCTGGGTATTTTGCCACGATCCACCAACCGCTGCTGGTGGGGCGTGACTTCACCGAGGGCGACGGGAAAAACGCGGCGAAGGTCGCGATCGTGAACCTGGCGTTTGTAAAGCAATTCTACGGTTCGGCGCAGAATGCGCTGGGACGGCTGATTGGCGAAGAGGACAAACCGGATACGACGATTGTGGGCATGGTGGGAGATGTGAAGCACCAGAACCTGCGCACGGATATGGGTCCCGCTGTGTATCGGCCGTACGCGCAGATCGAACATCCGGGCGGGATGGAGATTTATCTGCGCACCGCGCAGGATCCGGAGACGGCGGAAGCCGGGATTCAGCGGACGATGCACGACCTCGATCCGACGCTGGTGGTGGACGGCCTGCGGACGATGGAGGCGCAGGTGGATATCAGCGCGTCGGACGAGCGAGCGCTGGCGATGCTGGCGCTGGGATTTGCAGTATTGGCCGCGCTGCTGGCGGCGGTGGGACTGTATGGGGTGCTGGCGTATTCCACGCAGAGCCGGACGCGCGAGATTGGCGTGCGGCTGGCGCTGGGCGCGCCGCGGCACACGCTGGTCGCCCTGGTGGTGCGGGAAATGGCGTGGATCGCCGGGATCGCGGCGCTGGTTGCGCTACCCGCGACGGTGGGGCTGGCGCACTTTTTCCGCAGCCAGCTCTATGGCGTGAGCACGTGGGATCCGGTAACGCTGGCGGCGGCTCTGCTGCTGACCGCAGTGATGGTGGCGCTGGCTTCGGCGCTGCCCGCACGGCGGGCTACGGCGGTCGATCCGATGGAGGCCCTGAGGTCGGAGTAAAGCAGAGAGAAGCGAGCGAGCAGCGAGCGAAGGGCGAGCAGAAGGCGAGCAAAAAGCGGTTAGCGGGGAACGAGCGGGCTTCCATTCTCGTAAGGAGTGGTCATGATCGAAGACCTTCGTTTTGCCTTGCGGCAGTTGCATCGGAGTCCGGGGTTCGCGGCGGCGGTGGTGGTGACNNCTGGATGGTTTTCTGCTGCGACCCCTGCCGTATCCGCACCCAGAGCGGATTGCCGCG
The DNA here is from genome assembly GCA_003152415.1 of Acidobacterium sp. Classification (GTDB taxonomy): domain Bacteria; phylum Acidobacteriota; class Terriglobia; order Terriglobales; family Acidobacteriaceae; genus Palsa-343. The sequence continues at coordinate 401 of PMAD01000270.1, read as the reverse complement.
CTCGTCTCGCACCAGGAATCGAAAAACAACCCCGCGCACTTTGACGATGACGATTCATCCGACAACGCGGCGTGGCGCGCGGTGAAGCAGGATGTTCCAGGGGTGACGGCGGCCATCGGCGGCGACGGATTTGGCGATACGGAGGGTGTGAACCTCGAAGCGGCCGCGGCCCAGGGCGGCGCGGCGCGTTATGTGCATGGAGTGCGCGTTTCGGCGCACTACTTCGAGGTGCTCGGAATTGCGCCGCTGCTGGGACGCGGTTTTACCGAAGACGAGGATCGGCCAGGCGCGGGCAAGGCTGTGGTGCTGAGCTACGATTTGTGGCGGACGGCGTTTCACGAGGACACGGGCATCCTGGGCAAATCGATCCTGCTGAAGGGCGAGCCGTACACCGTGGTCGG
>PMAD01000238.1 GCA_003152415.1 Acidobacterium sp. | reverse complement strand
TCGGGATTCGCAAGGTCATCGCCACGGCCCACCGCTTCGGCATCACCACGAATATGCCGCCCTATCTGCCCATTGCTCTCGGCTCGGCTGAGGTGACGCTGGAGCAGCAGGTCGCCGCCTACGCCGTCTTTCCCAACGACGGCATCCGCGTCGGGCCGCGCCTGGTCAAGCGCGTCACCAGCGCGGATGGTGATCCTCTCAATGAAGACACGCCCGACGTGAGAGAAGTCGTCAGCGAGAAGACCGCCCGCACCATGATGGTCTTTTTCCGCGGCGTCACCAGCGAAGGCACCGCCGCGAAGCTGGTTGCGCTGCACCATCCCCTTGGGGGCAAGACCGGAACCACCAACGACTTTACCGACGCCTGGTTCGTCGGCTTTTCGCCGTCGATCACCTGCGGCGTCTGGGTCGGCTACGACGACCGCGAGTCCCTGGGCGACAAACAAACCGGCGCCGCGGTCGCGCTGCCTCTTTGGACCACCTTCATGCAGACCGCCATCGCCGCCACCCCCAACGAAACCTTCCCCGGCGACACGCCGACATCGGCCCATCCACCACTGCAACAAACCGCCGCCCTCGCCACCCACAGGTGAGGGCGGTAATCATCCGGGAATCAGAGCCGCGTGGCCCTGCTTCCGCGCAAAGTCGTACAAGGCGCGATCGAAGGTGACCAGCGCCGCCGGGGCGCCCGCCGCAAATGCCAGCAGCCAGCAATCTCCAACTTGCTTCGACGCAGGCTTGGCTGCGAAAGGCTCCGTCGCCTGACGAAACCCATGGTCGACCCCTCGCGGTTCCGGATAAAACTCCACTCGCGAGTCCTCAAGCCAGCGGTCATACACTCCCCATGCCTCGCTCAGCGTGAGCGAAGAATCCCCGGTCACAGCAGCATTCGTCAGCAGCCGCAATAAACCCAGCTGTGTGTATCGGGAAAAAATCAGTCGCGCACCGGCTGGAAGCAGATCGAGCCAATGCCACGCCTCCCTGCTGTGGCTGTGATTGGCAACCGAGAGCGCCACCCAGACGTTGACGTCAGGGAAGAATAAGGTCATGCGGATTTTCGTCCACTGGGAACCGGGGGCCGACCTTTCCGGAAAAACGAATGAGGGGTCCGGTCACACGTTTTTTCTTTTTGGGCTCTGTATAGGCCTGCTCAATCGCCCGCACGATGAGCGAACGGATCGAAGTGCCCGAACTCTCCGCCCGGTGCCGCAGCCGGTCGTGCAGAGGTTCGGGAATATCGACTGTGGTTCTGATCGCCATGACAGCATTATGTCACAAGAGACACCTCCGCGTCTTCGGAACTGTCTTTTCCCTGCCAACCGTCCTGGGGTATGCAGTCGCTCCCGTTCCCGTTCGCGCTGCCTGCGCTGCGGTGCAATGAGCCTGGCCCGCATCGCAATCGGGCCAAATGCCTGATCAGATCTCCGCGAGTCCTCGCTGCACCAGGTGGATCGAGATTGAACCTTCACCCACGGCAGAGGCAACCCGCTTCACATTGCCGGAACGAATATCGCCAACCGCGAAAACAGCAGGCAGACTGGTTTCCAGCATCTCCGGAGGGCGGCTGAGCGGCCATTTCAGCGGCGCGGTGTCCAGGACCGGATCCAAATCCCGTCCTGTGAGGATGAACCCTTGTTGATCGAGGGCGACGCATTCGCGCAACCAATCGGTACGCGGCGAAGCACCTGCCATCACGAACACATGGCGGATGTTACGCGTTGACTGTTCGCCTGTTGCCCGGTTCAGCCACGTCACACGCTCGAGGTGCGAATCGCCCGCCAATGCGGCAATCTCGGTTTGTAGATGCAGTTCGATGACCGGATTCTCATCGATTCGCTGGATGAGATAGCGCGACATCGTTTCGGACAATGCCTTGCCGCGAACCAGCATATAGACCTTGCTTACTGTCTCTGCCAGGAAGGCCGCTGCCTGACCGGCAGAGTTGCCGCCGCCAACGACGATGATCTCCTCGCCGGTGCAAAGTTGTGCTTCCATGAATGTGGCGGCGTAGTAGATGCCTTGCCCCTCGAACTGCCCCAGATTCTCAACCTTCGGCTTGTTGTACTGAGCGCCGGTGGCGATAACAATGCTCCGCGCGTCGAGGAGTGCACCGTTTTCCAATGTAAGCTGGTACGGCCGCTGCTCGCATCTGATCTTCACCACCTTCTGACCGACCATCATCTGAGCACCAAATTTTTCTGCCTGCACAACCGCGCGGCCGGCAAGCTCCTGCCCCGAGATGCCCATCGGAAAACCAATATAGTTCTCGATTTTTGAGCTCGCGCCCGCCTGGCCTCCGGGGAACTCAGATTCGATCACGACAGCGTCCAGCCCTTCGGAAGCCGCATAAACGGCCGCAGCTAAACCTGCCGGACCACCACCCACAATCGCCACATCATGAATGCGGTACTGGTCTGTTCGGCCTGCGAAACCCAGACACTCCGCCAGTCGCTGATTGGTCGGATTTCGCAACACACTCTTTCCACTGCAGATCACAACGGGAATGTCCTCCAGCTTGATGTCGAACCGGTCTAAAAGCTCTTGTGACCCCTGGTCGTTGTCGAGATCGACATACCTGTGGGGATGTCCGTTGCGCGTAAGGAATTCGCGCAGGCGCAGCGTATTGGAGGAGTGTTGCGATCCCAGCACGACCACATTTCCCAGGCCTGACGAAATCAGCGCGACACGACGCAGCACAAAAGCGCGCATGAAGAGTTCGCTCAGCTCAGCATCCTTTGCAATCAGCGTCCGCAACGCGTCTGCACTGAGTTCGAGAAATTCTCCCGGCTCGGCCACCCGCCCCCGAGCCAGAGCGCGGGCCCCGGAGATCAAAACAACTTCGCCAGAGAATTGCCCCGGCCCATAGGTCACAAACACCTGCTCCCCGGAAAGTCCGACCATGGCGATGTCCAGCTTTCCCGCGAGCACTACGAAACAAGACATGCCCAACTTGCCCGGTTCGAAAAGAACTTCTCCGGCCAGAACCGATCGCACCGTGCCATGGGGCCGGATGCGGTCGACCTGCGCCGGCGTAAGAACAGGAAAGGCCTCCTCCTGCCGGTCAGGCACCTTCAACGATGGCAACATGATCCGGTTCCCCCCTCCAACCCATCCTGCATGTTCGCATACCAATCCTGCAAACGAACGCACGGCCTGCGCCTTCCTTCAAGCCCGAGAGGAACAGGTCACGCCCTGCCATGATTGCTTTGCCCATCAATGTCGCCGGGGAACGCAGTTCCCGGATCGTCGGCTATACGGAAAAGTTTCGTTCCCCGTGACCGGA
>PMAD01000132.1 GCA_003152415.1 Acidobacterium sp. | reverse complement strand
ACCTGCGAGAAGTTCGCCGCCACGTGATGCTCGAAGCCCTCTTCGCAAATCTTATGCAGCAGCTTCTGCATCTGCGGAATCTTCGCCACCCCCGCGCCCCCAAACGTCTCCAGCGGATCGTTGGTGAACTCGCCCTCCCCGATATACCCGCGTATCTTCCCGCGATAATCGTCCGTCGAGAAGCGCACGTAGCTCATTGCCCCGGCCTTGACCCGCCCGTAGCAAGTACCGAACGTGTTCTCCTTGCCCACCGTCCCGGCAATGATCTCCTGGAAGTTCATCACCACGTCCTCAAAAAAATGCTTCGGCAGATTCGAGCAGTGGAAGCACACGCACTTGTTCTCATCGTCGCCGTAGTTGTTGTTCCAGTCCAGCAGNNTCCGTCTCGCAGGCCGCCGGCAGCAGGCTCTCGCTCATCATGCTCATCACCGTGCACGGCACCACCCCGAAGTTCTCCTCCAGCGACGTCCAGCACTGCACCGCGCTCACCGTGCAGTGCGTGTCCTTCATGAACCGCTCAATCGCGATCCCCAGCTTCGCCATCTTGATCAGCGCCGCTTCCGGCACGCTGTTTGTGTTCACGTACGCGCGAATCGCAGCCAGCTTGGCCTTTACATCCGCCTCGTCGTCCTTCATCCGCCCGATCGCGCCGAAGATGTCCGACAGATCCAGCGTCACCACCGAAATCCCGTACCGCTCCAGCAGCTTCTCGCTGTAGCGCACCGTGTTGAACGCCTGCGGNNCCCAAACCAGTCCAGATCCTTCCCAAACTCCGCCGAACTCGGCTTCACCGTGTGCTTCGCCGTAAGCGAATACGGAATCCCGTACTGCATCAGGTTGTTGCACGCTGACATCTTCCCGCAGAAGCTGTCGCGCCGGTCGCTGATCTTCATGTCGTCGCGCCGGTCCGGCGTCGCCTGCACCAGCACCGGCACCTGCAGCGTCGAATAGCGAATCGAGTCCGCAATGCCGCGTTCGTCGCCGAAATTCGGCAGCGTCACAATGATCCCGTCGATCTCGTCGCGGTGCGCGCGAAACAAATCCCCGCATTTGATCGCGTCGTCGTGCGTCTCCACCGAGCCGAACTTCGACTGCTCCGGCGCAAGCGTGATCGCCCGGATGCCCGCCTTCCCCAGCACCCCCAGCATCTCTTCCCGGCCCTCTTTGGCCAGATGATCGGGGAAAAATCCCCGGTTCCCCACGATAAGTCCGAATGTCAGTTGCTTCTTCATGAGTGCATTTTCTCAGATGATTCAGTTCGGTTCGTTTCCATCCCGTTAACGGGGACGAAACCGCACGGTGTAGAACAACCCCGCCGCCGCCATCATGCCGCCCCACCAGATGGGCGCGTGCAGCTGCCACAGCACCGCCTCCTGCGCCGGTGGTGCCGCGAGTTCCCACAGCCCCGTCGCCGCAATCAGCACGCCGTAGGTGAGGAGCAGAATGCCGCCGAAGAACCAGATCTGAATATGCCCGCGCATGCCTTGCCTCCTACCAGAAGATGACGTTCAGCACCACAAAGACTACTGCGATCATGCTCGCCCATACGATAGGCTTCTGATACCAGTAGTCGTCGTGCTCTTTGGGAACGTTCGACGCTCCATACACCAGGCCTTCCAGTTCCGCAATCGGCCGCGGCTCCGTCACCAGACTCACCAGCACCGTCACGATCACGCAGGCCAGAAAAGACCACAGGGCGCGATACATGTCCTCGGCCATGGCCTTTGCATCCGGCGAGAGCGCGACGTAGCGCAGCGCGGATGGGTCGAGGTGCACCCACAGAAACAGCCCGATGGCCGTGCAGGTCCCGGTCAGCAGTCCCCAGAAACCCCCGGCTTTCGTCGTGCGCTTCCACAGCATCCCCAGCAGCACCGTGCCCAGCAGCGGCGCGATGAAGAAGCTGAACAGCGCCTGCACGTAGTCCATAATGCTGGCCGCGTGCTGCACCAGGTACGCGGTGCCCACCGAAATCAGCACGCCGATAAATGTGCACCAGCGCCCCATCGAAACATAGTGGCTGTCGCTGGCCTTCTTGTTGAGAAACGCGCCGTAGATGTCGTAGGTCCACACCGTCGCGAACGCGCTCACATTGCCCGCCATGCCCGACATGAATCCGGCGATGAGCGCCGTTACGCCCAGGCCCAGCAGTCCCGGTCCGCAGTAGCGCACCAGCATCAGCGGCAGCACCTCGTTGAAGCTGTGCTGTCCGGTGGCCACGGCAACGTCCTGCGGAACCAGGTGAAAGGGCAGCACGCTCAGCGCCAGCAACCCCGGCAGGATCACAATGAAGGGCACCATCATCTTGAAGCCCGCTCCGATGATGGGAGCCATGCGAGCCGCGCGCAGATTGTGTGCCGACAGCACCCGCTGCACGACCAGAAAATCCGTCGTCCAGTAGCCGCAGCTGATCGCTATGCCCAGTCCGAAGACCAGCCCCGTCCAGTGAATCCCCATCGGATTGTCGCGGAAGTGCGCGGTCGTGCTCCACAGATGCGTGTAGTTCGTCGATCCCATGCGCGCAGCAATCTGATGCTTCAGGTTGGTCCAGCCCCCTGCCTCGATCAGCCCCATGATCGGGATCAGCAGCGCCCCCAGCCAGATCAGCAGGAACTGCAGCACTTCGTTGAAAATCGCCGACCGCAACCCGCCCAGCGCCACGTAAATCGCCACCGTGATCGACGACACCCAGATCGAAAAATTCAGATCCCAGCCCAGCACCACCTTCATCACCAGCGCCATCGAGTACATGTTGATGCCGCTCATCAGCACCGTCATGAACGCGAAGCACACCGCCGACAAGCCCCGCGCGCCGTCGCCGTAGCGCAATTTCAGATATCCCGGCACCGAGTGCGTCTTGCAGACGTAATAGAACGGCATCATCACGATGCCCAGGAACAGCATCGCCGGAATGGCGCCGATCCAGTACCAATGCGTCGCCAGAATCCCATATTGATAGGCCGAGCTCGCCCATCCCATCAGCTCCAGCGCGCCCAGGTTCGCCGAAACAAAACTCAGCCCGGCGATCCACGCCGTCATCTCGCGCCCCGCCATAAAGAACTCTTCGCTCGTGTTCGAAGCGCTCTTCAGGTAGAACCCGATGTAAATGACCATCGCGAAATAGATCGCGATGATGGCTATGTCGACTCCGCTCAGGTGAACGAGCGATTGCGTGACCGGCGTCTGGAAAAATGCGGCCAGCGCTGCGGCGGGTACCGATGCGAGTGACATTCCTGGTCGATCCTCGGTGTGCCAACAAGTGCGGGAATCAGAGCGAGGGAAACTCTGCTTCCGGGTTCAGTTGCCCTGCCCGTAAGTGGCCTTTGCGCCGTGCTTACGGAAATGATGCCGATCCAGCAATGCCTGCGAGATGCTCCCCTGGTCAGGGTTCAGCGTCGCCGTGTAGAACGCCATCCGTGCCACGGCCTCCAGCACCACCGCATGATACGCGGCTTCCATAGCGTCCTTCCCCCACGCAAACGGCGCATGNNCGCACGATGGCTTTGCCGGTGTTCAGCACGTAATCGCCGCCAACTTCCTCCGCGCTCAGTTCCTCAGTCAGCGGCACCGGCCCGTAAAAATAATCCGCGTGCGTCGTCCCGTACGCCGGAATTTCGCGCCCTGCCTGCGCCCAGGCCGTCGCAAACTCAGAATGCGTGTGGACCACCCCGCCAATCGCCGGAAACGCCCGGTAGAGCTCCAGATGCGTATCGAGATCCGACGATGGCTTGAGCCGGCTCCCGACGATCTTGCCCTTCAGATCGCTCACGACCATGTCGTCTGCGGTCAGGCTCTCATACGGCACGCCGCTCGGCTTGATCGTTACCAGTCCCTGCGCGCGATCGATGCCGCTGGCATTGCCAAAGGTGTAGAGCACCAATCCCCGGCGCACCAGCTCCAGGTTGGCTTCGAGAACCTGCGACTTGAGGGCGTCCAGCATTGGTGCTCACGGCTCCGTAACCGCCTCCTGCAAGCGCGGCAAACGGCAGCAAGCGGACATTCTACCAGCGCACCTTGTTTCCGGGAAATCGTTTACCCAAAACCGCGCCTTCCCCCAAACCGCCTCACTTCGCCACCGTCAGCTCGATCGGCGTGCTCGCATCCACGCGCGATCCTGCCGACGGATTCTGCGCGATCACCGTTCCTGGCGGAAACATCTGCGCCGGGTTCGCAGGAACAGCACCCGCAGCAACCGGCGACCCAATGTGCATGTCCTGCTCCTTCACCGGAGCAAGACGCAAACCCATCCGCGCGAGCATCAGCGCCGCCGATGTGAATACCTGACCCTCCAGATTCGGCAGCACCAGTCCGCCCGCCGCCTGCGATCCGCTTTCCTCCGAAGCCACGAGCAGATTCATCACCGGGCTTTCGACTCCCGACGCATTCGGCTCCGGGCTTTGCGCGATCACCGCGCCCGGCTGCGCGCCCGGCCACGGCAACTCCGCCACGCTTCCCGTCTGGAATCCCGCCCGCCGAATCTCGATCGTGGCGAAGCGCTGATCCCTGCCCTTCACATCCGGAATCGCCAGCTTCTGTGGCCCCAGGCTTTCCGTTAGCCACACGCGCCAGCCGCGCCGCACAATCGCCCCCCCCGCAGGCGACTGATTCGCAACTCGCCCCGCCGGCACATCCGCCGAGTACAGGCGATTCTCCACCTGCATCGTGAGCCCCAGCGAAGCAGCCCGCTGCCCCGCATCCGCAACGCTCATGCCCTTCAGATCCGGGATCGAGACTTCCCCGCCGTGAATCGCAAAGTGCATGGTCATCAGCGCCGACGTCATCGCCACCACCGTCAGCAGCAAAATCACCAGCACGAAGCGGAAAAATCCGATCATGATTCGTATTCGATCGAGTACTCGATTTTGGCCGTCTTCTCCAGCATCTTTGAAACCGAGCAGTACTTGTTCTTCGAGAGCGCCACCGCGTCCTCAGCCGCTTTCTGCGACACCTTCCCGCGGATCCGGTACGTGAGATGAATGTGTGTGAACACCCGCGGCGGCTCGGTCGCCTGCTCTGCCTTCGCTGTCACCGTCAGCCCTTCCAGAGCCTCGCGTTTCTTCTGCAGAATGCTCACCACGTCTACCGACGTGCACCCGCACAACGCCGTCAGCACCGCCTCCATCGGACTCAGCCCTTTAGCATGCTCCGGTGTCGCGTCGAAATGAACGACGTGCCCGCTCTCCGGCTTTCCGTCGAACAACATCCCCTGCTTCCACTCTGCACTGGCGATCACCTGTTTCTCCTCACTGCCGATGCTGATTATCCGACGCTGGCTCCGGATGGATCAGCACCCGATCCACCTCCGGACAATCCAGCTTAAAGCGTTGCTCCAGTTCCGTAATCGATTCATGTACGCGCCGCATCTCCATGCTGTCCGGCAGCGTGCAGTGGCAGGTCACATGCAGCCGCTCGCCCACGCGATCCACGTTGACCTCGTGAATGTCCACCACATCCGCCACATTCGCCGCGGCATCGCGCAATCGCTCCTCGATGCGCCGATCCTGCTCGATACGCACCGGCGCTTCAATCGTCCCCGGCTCGCTTTCGATATGCGTCAGCACCGAACCCACCTGCGGCAACTCGCGGCGAATCTGCTCCTCCAGTCCATGAACAAAACGATGCGCCTCCAGCAGCGGCATCGTCTCCTTCACCTCGATGTGCTGCTCCACATGCAGCCCGTCGGCGAAGGACTCGATGCTCACATCGTGCAGCAACACGTTGTTGCGCGCGGCCACCGCCCGCACCTTGTCAAAGAGACTCTCTGCGACAGTCGATCGCGGCACGGTGTGAATCACCACGTCGGCGTCCGGCAGCACGCGTTGTACCGCCGCCGTCGCCTCGCGTACCAGCTCCTCCGTCCGCTGAAACGTCAGCTGCCTCGGCAGCGAGAGCGTCACGTCGGCGAAATACGCGCTGCCTGAGCGCCGCACCCGCGCCTGATCGATGTTCAGCACGCCATGCGTTCGCCGCACCTCTTCGAGCATCTTCGTGTGCAGTTCCGGAGAAACTGCGTCGGTGAGCGCTGCCACCGCCCGCCACGCCAGCCTCCACCCCAGGATCAGAATCATGGCCGAAACCACCAGCGCCGCGGCAGGATCGGCGTAGCGCAACCACGCCACGCGCTCCACCGTGCCCAGCCATGAAGCGCACAGGCCGACGATCACGGCGACGCTCGTCCATATGTCGGACGCGAAGTGCAGCGCATCCGCCTCCAGCGCCTCGCTCCTGTAACGGCGCGCGACTTTGCTCAGCCGCCGCGAACGCCACAGGTCCACTACGATAGAAGCTCCCATCACCACAAACGGCCATATCGAATACCGCAGCGCGACGGGATGAAAGAAGATGCGGCTGATCGCTTCGCCCGCAATCCACACCGCCGACGCCGCCATCAGCCCCGTTTCCACGAACGCGGAAATGTTCTCGACCTTGGCGTGGCCGTAAGGATGGTCCCAGTCCGCCGGCCGATCCGACACGCGCACCGAAAGGAACGTCAGCGTCGCGCCGATCAGGTCCAGTGCCGAATGCGCCGCATCCGAAAGAACCCCCAGGCTGCCTGTGAGCAGGCCAACCGTCGCCTTGAGCGCGGTCATCGCCAGAGCCGACGCGACCGACACCAGTGTCACGGATCGCTTCTCCGCCCTGGCCTGTGACGATCCCGGAATGGTGGCGCTCGACATCCTCAGTTCCAGCCTACCGCTTTTCCGGCCGCGCCCCCGTCGCTTCCGCAGGGCGCCAGCCCTGGCTGAAAACCCCGTAAAATGCGCCCCTCCGCGCCCTCTGTGTCCTCTGTGTCCTCTGTGGTGGGCTTCCTTCGTCGGCGAACCCTCACGGCCCCGGCTTCACCACGCCCCGAACCCCAAAAACGCTGGCCCGGCCAGGTTCACCCCACAGCAAGCAGCGTAAGCTCACACCGTTTGCTGCNNATACGGCACTGCACCTGTGCCCCAGAGGTGTTTTGCCCCCTTTTGCCCCTTCGCGCCCTCGGTGTCCTCTGTGGTGCGCTTCCTTCGCTGGCGAATCCTCACCTCCCCGGCTTCATCCCCCGCCACAACCCCGCAATTCCAAAGCTGTACGCCGTCCACGACACATCCACAAACCCCGCCCTCCGCATCAGCTCCAGCATCGCCGGAGGCGACGGAAATTTCTCCACCGAACTGGGCAAATATCCGTACGCGACAGCGTCGCCCGAGATGCGCGACCCGATGGCCGGCAGCAAATACCGAAAATAAAAACCAAACAGCTTCCCCACCAGCCCATCCGGCTTGCTGCAATCCAGAATCCCCAGTTCCCCGCCCGGCGCCAGCACCCGATAAAACTCCTTGAGCCCCGCCTGGTAATTCGCCAGATTCCGAAATCCAAATGCCGTAGTGATCAGGTTCAGCGACCCATCCGCCATCGGCAGCCGCAGCGCGTCGGCCTCGACAACCTCAACTCTCCGCCCGGCCAGCTTCTTTCTTGCCCGCGCCAGCATCTCCTGCGAAAAATCCGCGGCGATCACCGGCTGCCCGTTTGCCGGACGCCGCCGCAGCAGCGCCATCGTCATATCGCCGGTGCCGCAGCAAATGTCCAGCACCCTCGCTTCGGGCCGCGCTAGAATGTGCCGGAACCGACGCGCCGTTCGCCACCACCACGTCCGATCCACATTGCATGACAGTACGTGGTTCAGCAGGTCGTAGCGCGGCGCGATGCGGTCGAACATCGCCCGCACCGCCTGCGCCGAACTCTCCTCATCGCTCGCACCCGCGGGCCGCGACCCTGCGTCATGACCTGAGTTTCGCAAACGTCAGCATATCTCACCGTCACGCTCTCAATTTCGCGGCGCGCGGGACTAAACTGCCCGTATGCGGTCCTCTCATCGCTGCTTCGCTGTTCTGCTTCTCACTTCCCTCTTTGCTGCTCTTCCCGTCATCGCTCAGGACGATACCGCCCAGAACACCCTCGCCTTCGCCCGCGCCCAGCATCTGCAGCACGGCATCAACACCAGCATCTGGTTCGCCCAGGCCAATGACTACTCCGTCCATCGCCTCGAAACCTTCACCACCGCCGACGACATCGAGCTCATCGCGAAGCTGGGCTTCGATCACTGCCGCCTCTCCATCGATGCCACCCCTCTGGTCGCGTGGCAACACGCGGGGGCGGAGACGCCCTTCATGACGGAGCTTGATCGCGTCGTAAAGGTCATGCTCGACGACCATCTCTCCGTCATCCTCGACATCCACCCCAGCAGCGAATACAAAGCCGAACTCTTCCAGGGTTCAACCGGCGTGAGCAACTTTGTTTCCCTGTGGCGCGCCCTCGCCACCCACTTCGCCGCGGCCGATCCCGAGCACGTCTTCTTCGAAATCATGAACGAGCCGGAACAAAACGACCCATACCGCTGGCAGGGCATTCAGGCCTCGGTCGTCGACGCCATCCGCCAGGCCGCCCCGAATAACACCATCATCGCCTCCGGAGCGCACTGGTCCAGCCTGCCCGACCTTCTCGTTCTCCAGCCGCTCGCCGATCCTAACGTCATTTACACCTTCCACGATTACGAGCCTTTCCCCTTTACCCATCAGGGAGCCACCTGGACCAGCAACGAAGTCCGCCCCGAGCGCGGAATTCCCTACCCCTCAACGCCCGAGGCCGTCGCGTCGAAATTAGCCGAAGAGCCGACCCTGGCCGGCCAGTTTTTTCTAGATGAATACGGCGAGGGTCGCTGGGATGCCGCCCGCGTCGAGAACATGATCGACTTCGCAGCGAAGTGGTCAGCCCTGCACCACGTACCCGTTTACTGCGGCGAGTTCGGCGTCCTCCGCCTGTACGCCCCGCCCGCGGACCGCGCCCAGTGGCTGCACGATATGCGCGTGGCGCTCGAGAAAAACCACATCGGCTGGGCCATGTGGGATTATCAAACCGACTTTGGCGTAGTCACCAAAGCCAACGGCGTCACCACCCCCGACCCCGACATCGTCAATGCCCTCGGCCTCCACCTGCCGCAATGAGCGCGCCTTCGGCCCGTTGGGAGCGCGCAAGACCTGCAAGACCAATGAAGCCTGCCAAGCGTGAATAACGAACCGCCACCCACCGCCATGAAAAAGCAACCCCCACCCCCGGTGGCCCCGGCCAGGTTCACCCCATAGCAAGTAGCGAGCGCTTTTTCCCTCTCAATTTCAATCAAATTGACGATGGACTTCAGTCCCGACGTAACCCATTAGCCGCCCTTGAACCATTTTGGGCAAGAAAAACCTCAACCCTCCATCGAACCCCCTCTTTCCGCAAGTTGCATTCGCCCCAAAAACGCCGCAAGCGCAGCAGGACGTTTAGCCCCTGCGACGGAACCCCCAGCCGTCTCCCGGCGTACTATCAGGAGTTCGCCTCGAACGCCTCGCCGCAAACCAGCCCCGGCGCTCGGGCACGAATCGAGGCCCCCCATGGCAAAANNCATCCTCTTCATTCTCTGCTGGCCCCTGGCTCTCCTGGCGCTCGTCGCCTATCCGATCGTGTGGCTCCTCCTCATTCCCTTCCGCATCCTGGGCATCGCCGTCGGCGGAGTCCTCGAGCTCGTCGGCGCCGTCATCTCCCTGCCCGTCCGCGTCATTCGCGCCATTTAGCAACCACTGCCCTGAGCGGCCATCCGAATCGCTAAACTAAATCCATGCCCGCGATCGTCCTCGACGGCAAAGCCTGCTCCAAAGAACTCGAAGCCGAACTCACCGCCCGCGTCGCGCGTCTCAACCTGCAGGCCCCCCCCATTCTCGCCACCATCCTTGTCGGCGACGATCCCGCCTCCGCTACTTACGTCCGCATGAAAGGCAACGCCTGCCGCCGCGTCGGCATGGAGTCCCTCAGCATCGCTCTCCCCGCCGCCACCACCACCGCAGAACTCCTCGCCGCCATCGATGACCTCAACGCCAACCCCCGCGTCCGCGGCATTCTCCTGCAGCATCCCGTCCCCAAACAAATCGACGAGCGCGCCTGCTTCGATCGCATTGCCCTCGACAAAGACGTCGACGGCGTCACCGCCCACGGTTTCGGCCGCATGGCTATGGACGAGCCCGCCTACGGCTCCGCCACACCCGCCGGCATCATGCGTCTCCTCCGCCGTTATCAAATCCCCATCGAAGGCCGCGAAGCCGTCGTCGTCGGCCGCAGCCCCATCCTCGGCCGCCCNNATCGTCATCGGCGCAGTCGGCAAGCCCGAATTCATCCGCGCCGACTGGATCCGCAATGGCGCCGTCGTCGTCGATGCCGGCTACCACCCCGGCGGCGTCGGCGACATCCAGCTCTCCGCCGTCATCGACCGCT
>PMAD01000305.1 GCA_003152415.1 Acidobacterium sp. | reverse complement strand
CTCATAACACACCACTTACATCCTTATACCCTCAATCTATTTTGGCGGTTTTATTCTCTCAATCTGGTATTCTGAACTTAAGATAGTAAAAGAAAAAAGACCTGCCATCGGCGGGTCTTTTTCTTTTGCCCGAAGGAGCCTCCCATGGTCGAAGAATGCACCCATATCTGTGCAAACGGTCGCAAATGCCGTCGCATCCCCAAGCGCGGACAGGCGCTCTGCCCCGCTCACCGCCCCTCCCGCCGCCGGCTCCGTTCCCTTGAGGAAGACGCCGCCTTTGGCCAGCAAATGAGCTCCTGGGTCGAGCGCCTCCGGGCCATGGAACTCGTTACCTTCCTCAGTCAAACCCAGGCAGCCCTCAGCGACCTGCAGCCCATCATCAACCGCAGGCTCTCTCGTCGGGACCGCGCCGCCTATACGCGCGCCACCATTGCCGTCACCGTGGCCATCGACCGCCTCGACGAAACCGAGCCCGGCCTGCGCGCTCCATCTCCGGCAGCCGGCCAGACCGCCTCGCCAGGCCATCCGTTAACGCCGCGCGCCGCAGCCACCGTCGAAGCCGTCCGCTCCGGGCAGCTCTCTCCCGAGCAACTCGACGCCCTGTGCAACCAGATGCTAAGTATTTTGGAACCAAATGCATCGACAACTTCCACTTTGTATGCAAATAGATAGCTGCCACTCATGGCCGACCCACAACGCACGCATCACAAAACAAAATACTTGCCCACAAACAATTGCTGATTCAAATACATGCGTGCCATCCAAAAATCGCCGCCCCAGTGGAATCAAATGCATGCGCGTCGCTACCCCGCAGAGGGGGAGGGGGTGGGGGGTATAGTGCCCGCACTTTTGTACCACCACACCGTTGTCTTGCTAACCGCCGCTTTTCAAAAAAGGTCAGGAGAGATCAATGACATTCGTGATGCGATCTACTTCCGTGGCATGGCCGGGATGGTCGGAATGGCGGAGAATAGGGCTATGCACGATGCGCGGGTCATGACGGATGTGGCGGGGGCGGTGGAGGAGATCCACGCGGGGCGGATGATTGTGGTGGTCGACGACGAGGACCGCGAGAATGAAGGCGACCTGACGCTGGCCGCGGAGCACGTGACTCCCGAAGCGATCAACTTTATGGCGAAGTATGGGCGGGGGCTGATCTGCTTGGCGCTGACCGAGGAGCGCGCGGATTATCTGCGGCTGGGACCGATGACGGCGGAGAATTCGTCGCGGTTCGGGACCGCGTTTACCGAGACGATTGAGGCGCGGGAGGGCGTGACGACGGGAATTTCCGCGTACGACCGGGCTCACACTATTAAGGTTGCGATCGATCCGCAGTCGACGGCGCAGGATTTGGCGCGGCCGGGACACGTGTTTCCGCTGCGGGCACGGAAGGGTGGCGTCCTGGTGCGGGCCGGGCAGACCGAGGCATCCGTGGATCTGGCGCGGCTGGCCGGGCTGATTCCCGCCGGGGTGATCTGTGAGGTGATGAAGGATGACGGCACCATGGCGCGGGTGCCGGACCTGATCGAATTTTGTAACAAGCATGGTCTCAAAATGCTGACGGTGGCGGAGCTGATCCGGCACCGGCTGCAGCACGAGCGGTACATTGTGCGGGTGGCGGAGAGCCCGATGCCGACGGCGTGGGGCGAGTTCCGGATGATCGCCTACGAGAGCGAGGTGCATGGCGGGGAGAGCCATGTGGCGCTGGTGATGGGCGATGTGAGCCAGGATGGGAGCGGGTCGGCGGAGCCGGTTTTAGTGCGCGTGCATTCGCATTGCCTGGCCGGCGACGTGTTTGGGACGACGCTGTGCGATTGCCAGCGGACGATGGAGCAATCGCTGAAAATGATTGCGGAGGNNCGGCATGAGGATCGGCACCAGCGGATTTTGCGCGAGGTGGGCTTGGGCGGACAGATTCTGGCGGACCTGGGGATTCATCGGATACGCCTCTTGAGCAACACGCCGACGCATGTGCCGGCGCTGGAGGGATTCAGCGTGCAGATTGTGGAGCAGGTGAAGATCCCCATGGGAGAAGTGGTGCGGGGCTGACGTGCCCATTCGACGCGCCTGACGGCTCGTTCAGACGAGCACTTCGGCGCAAACCCTGGAAAATTTCAGACCACGACGGGCTCCGGCAGCTGCGCAAGCAGGCCGTGCGCGGCGAGGTCGTGGCGGAGTTGTGTGATGTTGGAGAACTGCAGGGCCTGGAGGCCGAAGGCTTCGGCGCCACGGATGTTCTCAAGTTTATCGTCGAGGAAGAGGGCTTCGTCGGGTCGGACGCCGAGCCGATCGCAGGTGAAGGCGTAGATGGCCGGGTCGGGCTTGGCGATGCCGAGCTCGCAGGACCAGGTGAGCTGGTTGAAGGTGGCGAGCCAGGCGAATTCCTGAAGCATGGTGCGGAGGACCTCGGGAACCATGTTGGAGAGGATGGCGGTGAAGAAGCCGGCATCCTGCAGGGAGGCGGCCCAGTCGAGCATGGGCGGGTTGAGAGTGATCCACATGAGAACGTCGGTGGCGATGAGGTCGCTGATCTGCGTGGGGGTGAAGGTACGGCCGGCGTCGCGCGCGAATTTAGCCCAGTACGCGGGGCCGTCGAGGTGGCCGAGGTCGTAGTCGCGGCGGTCGCGCCAGTAGAGGCGCTCGAAGGCGTCGCGATCGAGGCCGGTGAGCGCGATGAGGCGCTGGTGGGCGGCGCGGTCCTGGGTGCAGAGGACTTCGCCGTAGTCGAAGATGACGGCGCGGATCATTAGAAACAGGGTATACGTTCAGCTGGGAGCTGGGAGCTGGGAGCTGGGAGCGCCGGAGCGGGGACGCGCTGTGCAAAGATGAGTGCGTGCGATTTTCGGCGAGGACGGCGTGGGAT
>PMAD01000236.1:2787-3971 GCA_003152415.1 Acidobacterium sp. | reverse complement strand
TCAGAACGATTCAGAGTTCTTCAGGCGCGAATCAGGACTTCCTGCAACGGGCTGTCGTACAGCTTGCACATCAGAGGTGCTCGTCTATGGATCGCAGCAACAAGGGAAGCGCTGTATTTGGGAGGTTGCTCTGTCTTTTCCAGCTCGGTGCATTGCTTTTGGCAGTGAGTGCGGCGCTTTCCGCACGAGCCGCTGCACCGGATTCCCACAGTAAGCTGGATCTGCCAGCTCCTGGAAACTATAAGGTCGACCCAGACCACAGTTTTGTCTACTTCAGCGCATGGCATCACGTGGTCGGAATCGTGCGCGGCAGGTTCGACAAGGTTACGGGCACGACCACTGTGGCACCGAATCTCGCCGACTGCGCTGTCGATATCACGATTGACACCGCCACGATCAGCACGCAGAACACGGAACGCGATGACGATCTGCGCGGTCCGGATTTCTTCAACGTGAAGGCATTCCCAACAGCGACCTATCAAGGACGTGGCATTCGGCGTTCCGGCGATACGTGGACGATGGATGGTGCTTTGACCATTCGCGGCATCACCAAAACCGTCCCGCTGACATTCACCTTCAAAGGACTCTTTCCCGACACTCCTGCCGGCAAGCCGCCGCGTGCATCGTTCCATGGAACGGCGGCAATGAGGCGCGGCGACTTCGGCATGACGCGCGACAACGTGATGGAACTCGGCGTTCCTCCTGCGCCTGGCGCTGACGTCGATCTCGAGATCGACGTGGAGGCGAACCAGATCGTGCCGAAGTGAGCGCGAGATCCGATCCCTCTAGGCGTTGTACGTTGTCGACGAGACGCGTCCGCCGCGTCCCGTCCAGTTGGTGTGGAAGAACTGGCCACGCGGCTGATCGACACGCTCGTAGGTGTGCGCGCCGAAGAAGTCGCGCTGCGCCTGCAGCAGATTCGCGGGCAAACGCGCCGTGCGGTAGCCATCGTAGAAAGCGAGCGCCGTTGAAAAAGCCGGTGCCGGCACGCCGAGCGCGATGGCTTTGACGATGGCTTTCCGCCACGATGCCTGGTAGTTGTTCAACACGCCGGCAAAGAAGCTGTCGAAGAGCAGGTTGTGCAGGTCCGGCTGCTTGTCGTAGGCCTCTTTGATCTTGCCGAGGAAGCGGCTGCGAATGATGCAGCCACCGCGCCACATAAGCGCGATGCCGCCCATATTCAC
>PMAD01000236.1:0-2771 GCA_003152415.1 Acidobacterium sp. | reverse complement strand
GCAAAAACCGACTCGCCGATCAGCGTGACCGGCATACCGAGGTCGAGCGCGCTCATCACCGTCCACTTGCCGGTGCCTTTTTGGCCTGCGGTGTCGAGAATCTTGTCGACGATGGGCGTGCCGTCTTCGTCTTTTTTGGCGAAGATGATCGAAGAGATTTCAATCAGGTAGCTGTCCAGCTCGCCCTTGTTCCACTCGGCGAAGACAGCGGACAACTCATCAGGAGTGAGGCCCAGCGCGTGCTTCAGCAGGTCGTAGGCCTCGCAGATCAGCTGCATGTCGCCGTACTCGATGCCGTTGTGCACCATCTTCACGAAATGCCCTGCGCCGGCATCGCCCACCCAGTCGCAGCAGGGCGTTCCCCCTTTGCCGTTCGAACCAGCGCCCTCGTCGACCTTGGCGGCGATCGACTGGAAAATCTCCTTCACGTGCGGCCATGCCTCGGGATTGCCCCCTGGCATGATCGACGGACCGAAGCGAGCGCCTTCTTCGCCGCCGGAAACGCCGGTGCCGATGAAGAGAATCCCTTTAGCGGCAAGGTCCTTTGTGCGCCGGTTCGAATCGGTGAACAGGGAATTGCCGCCGTCGATGACGATGTCTCCCTTCGACAGGAAGGGCAGCAGTTGATCGATCATCTGATCGACGGTGTCGCCGGCTTTCACCATCAGCATCACGCGGCGTGGGCTTTTCAGCAGGCTGACCAGCTCCTGGATCGAGTGAGCGCCGACGACGTTGGTGCCTTTGGCTTCGTTGGCGAGGAAATCGTCGACTTTGGAAACGGTGCGGTTGAAGACGGCCACTTTGAAGCCGTGGTCATTCATGTTGAGAACGAGGTTCTGACCCATCACGGCAAGGCCGATCAGGCCGATGTCACACGTGGCGTCTGGCATATCAACTCCCGCTGAGGGAATTCCCTCAGAATTCTGCGCTTTTCGATCAGGATAAACCCGAAGGCAGCCGGGAGCCAGTTGCCAGTGGCCCGTAGCTGGGCAGCGATCGCCGAACGCTCGCTTCCGCTCGGTTGTCACCCGCTGTTTTACCCGCTTCTCTCTCGGCTTTCTCTCGCCTTTAGCTGGACGCTTCTCGCTAAAAGCTCTTCGCTAAACGCTTCTTTGCTTTTCTTGTCAAGTTTCCACCACTTACCCAAAGTAACTTTCAGTGATAACAGGCAACTTACACCAAATCATATTTGGCGTGTTTACATCGCTGGTATGATATTCTGAACTTATAGGGTCAAAGAAGAAAGCTTTTTCGTTTTTCTCAAATTAGGCAAAGAAAAAGCCTCACCCACACGGGCGAGGCTTTCCTTTTTGCTCTGCGCTCCGGTTCCAGCCGGCTACCAGCCACCAGCTGCAGCCTGCCGGCTAAGTATTGTTGAAACAAATGCGTCGACAACTTGTACTTTGCTGTGAAATAGATACACGTCACCCGTTCGCGAGCCACTACTTATGAATCACAAAACAAAATACTTGCCCGCAAACAATTGCAGAATCAAATGCGTAGCCGCGAACCGAAAATCGACGTCCCAATGGAATCAAATGCGTACGCACCGTCAGCCCCTGGACCCCAGGGGGAGGGGGGTAGGATTTCCACTTTCGTAATGAGCGCCTCGGGCTAGTAGCCCGCGGCTTTGCCGTAGTGGTGGCGGTGGTCCTGGCCGCCGGAGAGCTCGCCGGTTTTAGGATCGACGGCGATGCATTCGCCATCGCTCCAGTGGCCGCCGACGCGCAGGTTGTAGCCCATCGCCTTCAGCCCCTCGAGCGTGGCCGCGGAGAAGCCCGGCTCGAGGAACAGGATGTCCGGCAGATATTGATGGTGGAATCGGGGCGCGTCGACCGCCTGCTGGATGTTCAGTCCTTCGTCGGCCACGCTGAGAAAGATGTTCGCGACCACGGTGATGATGCGGCCTCCGCCCGGCGATCCGAGGACCATGCTGACCTTGCCGTCTTTGAGGACGATGGTTGGCGTCATGCTGGAGAGTGGGCGCTTGCCTGGAGCGATGGCGTTGGCGGGGCCCTGGATGAGGCCGAACATGTTGGGCACACCCTGCTTCGAGGCGAAGTCATCCATCTCGTCGTTGAGGAGGAAGCCCAGTCCCGGCACGGTGACGCCGGAGCCGTAGTAGCCGTTGAGCGTGGTCGTCACGGAGACCGCATCACCCTGCGCGTCGACGACGGAGTAGTGCGTGGTGTCGGCGGCCTCCTGGCGGACGTCGGCCATGGTGGGTGCTGCGGGGAGGAATCCCGCGGGGCGCTGGAGGCCGGCCGACGTGCTGGCGTGATCGGCGACGATGGAGCCGCGCCAGGCGGCGCCGTAGTTTTTGCTGATCAGCTGGTCGATGGGAATCTTCACGTAGTCCGGGTCGCCGAGGTAGTCGGAGCGGTCCATGTAGGAGCGGCGAAAGGCTTCGACGACGAAGTGCATCTCCGGCGGGGTGCGGTCGCCGAGGGGGCGGAGGTTGTAGCCGTCGAGAATGTTGAGCATCTCGATGAGGGCCACGCCTCCGGACGAGGGCGGAGGCGCGCTGACGATGGTGTATCCGCGATACGTGCCCGTGATGGGCTCGCGCTCTTTCACGGTGTAGCGGGCCATGTCTTCGGCGGTGATGAGGCCGCCGCCCTGCTGGACGGCGTCGGCGATTTGTTCGGCCATGGCGCCGTGGTAGAAGTCGTCAGGATGACTCGCGATGCGGCGCAGGGTCTCGGCGAGTTCGGGCTGGCGGAAAACTTCGCCTGGCTGATAGAAATTTCCGTCGCGCTGGAAGATGTGCT
>PMAD01000102.1:16995-18530 GCA_003152415.1 Acidobacterium sp. | reverse complement strand
AGCGCGGATCGCGAAAGATGTTCACGTTGGGAGCCCAGAAATCAAGGCCTTCGAAGATGTTGCTGTGCCCCGCGCGCTCGGCCTGCACGTGCTTGATGCGCCCCTCGATGCCGATCGCCGTCGCCATCTCATGAATGCCCGGTGCATCGAACGTCGCCGCCAAACCGATCGGCTCCGGGAACTCCGTCGTCCCGTTCACCGCGACCCCATGCAGCGCCTCGCTCCACCAGTCGTAGGCCGGTACGTTCAAACGAGGAATGGCGCGCGCCTGATTCACCAGCTGCGAAGCCTTCTCCTCCAGCGTCATCCGCTGCACCAGGTCCGCAGCCCGCTCCTCCGCCGGCAAACTCGGGTTCATGTACGGCAGCGTCGACGTCTCCTGCGCTCCTGCGGTAATTGCGATCGCGCTGATGCCAATCAAGGCCGCAGCCCATGTGCGCATCGTGGAATTTGTCATATGCTTCCCCCATGAACTCAGATTGAAGGCCATGCTTTCGCCAGTCAGCCGCATGGTTTCGGTCCTTCGTGGCGACAACCCAACCTAATGCGTTCGGGATGGGGCGTCAATTCCGGGAAACGCTTTACCGATTTCGCAACTCGCGTACTTCTTCGGATCCCGCAGAGATACAGTTGCTCCCGTGCTGTGTACGCCATAGAGGCAACGCTGCATCTTCTATCCTGTAAACGCATTCTCACCACCCCTCGCCTGAGGAGTCAAAGACGAACGGCAGGATGAATCGCGCGCAAAATGCGGATCGAACATCTCCATCCCCGAACCGCGCTCTTTTGCGGTTGACTGCCGCTCTTTTCGTCGTACCCATGCTCGGCCTGTGTATCGCGCGAACGCTGCCCTCCTCCGCGCAGGAAGAAGCGCCGGCCATTGACTATCCGAAGCTCGTCGACATTACAGCCTCCACCGGAATCCATTTCGATCATCACTCCAGCCCCGAGCAGAAGTTCATCGTCGAGTCGATGAGCGGAGGCGTGGCGCTCATCGACTACGATCGCGACGGCTGGCCCGACATTTATTTCACCAACGCGCAAACCGTCGAGATGGCGCGCACCGGCGTCAAGGCTCGCGGTGCGCTCTTCCACAACAATCACGACGGCACTTTCACCAACGTGACTGACAAGGCCGGCGTCGGCACCCCCTGCTGGGCCATGGGCGCGTCCGTCGGAGACTTCAACAACGATGGATGGCCCGACCTGCTGGTCACCTGCCTCTCCGGCGTGGTGCTCTATCGCAACAATGGCGACGGCACCTTCACCGATGTGACAAAAAGCGCCGGCCTGGGCGGCGACTCTCTGTGGGCAACCGGTGCGGCCTTCGGCGACTACGATGCCGACGGCTGGGATGACCTGTTCGTCTCCCACTATGTCGACGTCGACCTCGCCCGCCTCGACGCTTTCGGTTCCCGCGATACCTGCAGGTATATGGGCATCGACGTTCAGTGCGGGCCGCGCGGCCTGAAAGGTTCGCCCGACAATCTCTACCACAACAACCATGACGGGACGTTCACCGACGTCTCGAAGCG
>PMAD01000102.1:12393-16973 GCA_003152415.1 Acidobacterium sp. | reverse complement strand
CAGGCCAACATGGGCATCGCCATAGGCGATTATCTGCACACGGGCCGCATTTCGATCTTCATTTCCCATTTCGACGACGAATATGCCGCTCTCTACCGCAACGACGGCGACATGAATTTTACCGAGGCCTCGGCCGTTTCGGGCATCGCGCGCTCCACCAGCGGGCAAGTCGGGTGGGGCGATGCTTTTGTCGATTTTGCGAACAACGGCTGGCAGGACATCTTTCTGGTCAACGGGCATGTCTATCCGCAGGTGGACCAGATTCCGGAACGGGCCAGCTATCACCAGCCGAAACTGCTTTTCCTCAACCAGCGCAACGGCGCCTTCAAAGACATCAGCCAATCGGCCGGCGACGCGATCCGGATTCCGCAGGTCAGCCGCGGTATGGCGATCGGCGATCTCTTCAACGACGGTCATCTTGAGGCAGTCGTGGAAAACCTTTCTGGCCAGCCCATGATCCTGCGTCCGGAAGGCGGCCCTCTCAACCACTGGATCAGCTTTNNCAGCTCGGTGAAGTCATCAGTGGCGGCAGCTACTTGTCGCAAAGCGACCTCCGCCTCCATTTCGGTCTCGCGGACCATGAGCGCGTGGATGCAGCCACGATTCTCTGGCCCGATGGCACAACGGAGACCCTGAAAAATCTCGCGGCTGATCGCTTTTACACGGTGCGGCAGGGAGCTGGGGTGGTCGGATCCGCGGCGCCAGGATCGACGACGGCTCATTAACCGTAGAGAATCGTTTTAGCCCGTCGGAACCATCGGGTATGCTCGCCCCCGCCAGGGGACTACCCAGGGTAAACGGTTTCACGAGCGATAGCTGCCCCCGGTCACTTCACTCTTGACAAGCCTTTTTCGAAAGAGTAATTGTTTTCTCGCGCGGTTTACGAAGCTCCCTGTTCTTCCAGAGTTTCCAGTATAAGAGCTGTTCATTCGCACCAGAAAACGTTTGCTCACGGAGGCATTATGATTTCACTCGCTAATCCATCTCCTTACCGCCGCCCCCTCCGGGCAGGAAGGGCGCTTCTTAAAGGCCTTCCAGGCTGGTTCGCCGTGCTCGGTCTCCTTCTGGCGCTCACACCCGTCCTGCGCGCTCAGGAAAACGCCACCATCAACGGGACGGTCACCGATGCCTCGGGTGCGGTTGTCGCCAATGCGCAGCTCACCCTCAACAACTCTGCCACCGGCCAGGTAAGAACCGAGGCTTCCAACTCCGTCGGCGCTTACCGCTTCGGCAACGTCGGCATCGGCACCTACACCCTCGATGCCACGGCGTCTGGATTCCAGAAGTACACCAAGACCGGCATCGTGGTGAACGTAGCTGCGACCCTTGAGGAAGACATCTCCTTCAAGGTCGGCAGCGCTACGCAGACCGTCTCCGTTCAGGCCGAGGCCCTGCAAACCCAGACGGAGACCAGCGAAGTGAGCACCCTCATCAGCGGCCAGCAGGTCGAGGAGCTCTCCACCAACGGCAATAACGTCACCGCNNGCCAACGGCATCAGCTTCAACGGAACCCGCACGACGCACAATATCTACCTGCTCGACGGCGCTGAGCAAAACGACCGCGGATGCGGCGGCTGCTTCATGAATCTTCCCTCCCAGGAGTCCATCGCCGAGTTCCAGACCCTCGACAGCAACTACTCGCCCGACTACGGCATCGGCTCCGGCGGCACGATTCTCCTGGTGCTCAAGTCCGGCACGCACGACTTCCACGGCGAAGTCTACGAGTTCAACCGCAACACCGACTATGACGCCAACGACTACTTCACGAAGAACGCTGGCCAGCCGCGCCCGTCCTTCCAGCTGAACGAGCCCGGTGGCAACATCGGCGGCCCGCTCTTTATTCCTGGCGTCTACAACAACAATCGCAACCGAACATTCTTCTTCTGGAATGAGGAGTGGCGCCGCCTGATCGAGGGCAGCACCCCACTGGTTGCCAATACCATCCCCGCCAACGACTTTCCGACCGCGGGCGCAAACCTCAATTACACTCTCTTCGGCGGCGGATCGGCTCCCATCGTTCCCCAGACCACCGATCCCGCCAAGCTGGCCCTTTATACGACCGACGGATTAACCCCCGGCAGCCCCTTCCCCGGCAATGTGATCCCAGCGAACCTGATGGATCCGAACGCTTTGCTGGAGGTGAACGCCGGAACATTCCCCAAGCCGAACCTGGGCACTGGTCAGTACACCGCCTCGGTTCCCACCACCGACTACATCCGTGAAGAAGCCGGCCGCATCGATCACACCATCAACAGCAAGTTTCAGCTGATGGGTCACTATCTCCACGACTCCATGGCAAAGTCGTTCTATCCTCCGCTTTGGAACGACAGCTCCTATCCGACGGTTGGAACAGCCATGACCAATCCTTCCTATACGGCGGTCATCAAGCTGACTCAGACCTATACGCCGACTTTGCTCAACGAGACAGCTTTCCTCTATAGCGGCAACAAAATCACCCTCACGCCGCAGGCCGGGTTTGGCGGCACTTACAAGATACCTTCCGGCTGGTCCGCTCAGAGCTTCTTCCCCGTCTCCGACAACGTTGGCGACGACATGCCGGAAATCGACCTGCAGGGCGCGCCGCTGAATACCAACTGGAGCGAGTCCTACTACCCCTGGAAGAACGGCTACGAAGGCTTCGAGTACCGCGACGATCTGTCCTGGACCAAAGGACGTCACCAGCTGAAATTCGGCTTTAGCTTGCTGCACGATTACAAGAACCAGGATTTGCAGGCCAATACCCAGGGCACTGCGGTCTTCAACGTCAGCGCATTCTCCCACGATTCCTACATCAATTTCCTGCTGGGCGATGCATCCAGCTTTACTCAGCTCCAGTATCTGGCCGATAAGCATTGGGTCAACAACAATTATGGATTCTACGGCAACGACAACTGGCACGTCGGTCCGCGACTTACCCTGAATCTGGGTCTGCGCTACGACGGCATGCCGCACGCCTTTGAGCGCTACAACCAGTTTGCCAACTTCGTCGCCGCGGACTACGATTCCTCGCTCGGCAATCCGGTCACCGCCGCTGGTACGTTGAACCCCGCTTCCCTGACCACATTTGACAACCAGCAGTTCTACCTCAACGGCATCAAGCAAGCCGACGTGGGCGGCTTCCCGCGTGGCGTCGTCCAGAACGACTACAAAACGTGGGAGCCGCGTGTTGGCTTCGCCTATAACATCAACGGCAACGGCAAGACCGTCCTGCGCGGCGGCTACGGCGTCTTCTACGAACGCGTCCAGGGCAATGATGTTTACAACGCCGCTCTGAACCCGCCCTTCGCCTATCAGCCATCCGCGACCAACGTCTACTTCTCGAACCCCCACACCAGCGCTTTGACCGGAGCAACCACGACACAGTCCTTCCCGTCGGTGCTGACCAACATCAACTACCACTTTCCGAGTCCAGGCACGGAACTCTATAGTTTGGGAATCCAGCGCGAGCTGGCTCCCTCGGTGGTCGCGGTGGTTCAGTATGTCGGCTCCGATGGCTGGTCTCAGGACGACGACCGCGCCATCAACACGCTGCCTCTCACCGATCCCACCAACTCTGCAAACCCCTACGACCTTCGCGAGGGCGTAGCCAACGGCAGTTTGAATGCGAACCTGTACCGCATCTTCCCCGGCTTCTCCGGGATTGAGCAGGAAGAGAACGAGACCAACTTCAACTACAACTCGCTGCAGGCCGGCATTCGCTTTGAGAATAAACACGGCCTGACCACCCAGTTGTCCTACACCTGGTCGCATAACGTCTCCATCGTCTCCAACGACCTCAACGGGCTGTCGGATCCATTCAACCCCGGCTATGACAAGGGGTCGGATACCGGCTTCGACCGCCGTCATATCTTCAACGCCAGCTACGTCTATAAGCTGCCGTTCGGCCAAAATGGCAGCATGCTGGCGCGCGATACGATCGGGGGCTGGACGATTTCCGGCATCACAACGGCAGAAAGCGGTGTGCCTCTCTACATCACTTATACCGGGCCCGATACCCTCGGTCTGGGCGGCGGCACAGACAATCGACCGAACCTCGCCTCCAAACCCTCCTACCCAAAGAAAGTCGGCGAATGGTTCACTCCCGCCTCCTATACCGACCCGGTCGCTCCGTGGAACGGTGGCCCGAATCAGGGCTTCGGCAGCGCGGGCAAGGACTCCGCCCTCGGGCCGGGCATCGTCAACTGGAACCTCTCCCTGTTCAAAGCCATTCCGCTCAATGAGAGGGGGACGAGGGTGGAGCTTCGCTTCGAGTCGTTCAACACNNTGGAGTTAGGCGGTAAGTTCGTCTTCTGAACCTCCCATTTTGGCCTCCCTTGGGCGCGGCGGAGACATCTGCCGCGCCTTCTTCTTTTTTCCTGCACGATGCCCTCCGGATTGCACCGCACGATTCCGACGGGCGAGAATGGTTTGGGATGCGTGTGAGTCGGGTCGCCGAAACAGGAATCGTGCTCGCGGTGGTGGTGATCCTCGCCGGTGTCCGCTGCCCGGCACAAACCTCGGCTGCGTCCTCAACCCAGCGTGACACCGCCTTCTCCCTGGAGCAGCAAGGCAGGACCGCCGACGCTGAGGCCGCCTGGCAA
>PMAD01000102.1:0-12371 GCA_003152415.1 Acidobacterium sp. | reverse complement strand
CGGCGATCTGAAACAGGCTGCGCACGTATTCGAGCCGCTTTACCGTAAAGCCGCTCCTGACTCGAACGACGCGCAGCGCCTCCGCCTCCTTCTCGGCATGGCGTACTACGGCGCGGCCGAATACGCTGCGGCTGTTCCTTACCTGCGCGATGCCATGGCCCGCGACCCACAGAACCTTCCCTACCGCCTCGTCCTGGCGCATAGCTGCCTGTGGTCGAAGCAATATCAATGCGTGCTTGATGTCTACCACCAGATCCTCACCCTCAACGCTGAGTCCGCCGAGGCGGACATGCTCGCCGGCGAGGCCTACGACTCGATGCTGGATCACGCAGACGCCATCCAGCAGTTCCGCAATGCGGTCAAGGCCGACCCTAAAGAGCCCGGCGTCCACTTCGGCCTCGGCTACCTCTTGTGGTGCCAGAGCCAGTTCGACGAGGCCGCCCAGCAGTTTCAGCTTGAAAGCCAAAACGCCCCCAACGATGCCGAATCGCTGGCCTACTGGGCCGACTCGGAGGTGCGCCTGAATAATTTCGCCGTCGCCCGGCCGATCGTCGAGACGGCTCTCAAGCTGAATTCCCGCCAGGAACTGCCCTGGCTCGACCTCGGCATCATCGACGCCACCGCCGGGCACAACGACGATGCTCTCCGCGAATTCAAAACAGCCGTGCGCCTCGCCCCGGCCGAGGTTCAGCCTCACTGGCGCCTCGCTCGTCTCTATCAGTCCATGGGCGATCACGCCCAGGCGCAGGCGGAGTTCGCGAAGACGAAGAGCCTCACCCAGGCTGCCGACAAGACCGTCATGGAAAAACTCCGCGCCAGCCATTCCCAGGACGCGTCCGCCAACCCAACCGCCGCTTCGTCAAACACGCAGCGGCCCAACCCGTGATTGCGAAGTGGATGATGCGAAAGCTGCTGCTGTTTTTCCTCCTCGTCCAGGTTGCGCCGTCCGCCATTGCCGCGAAGCGTATCACCGTAGCTCAGCTGGAGCGGTTCGTCGCGGAGAACCACGCAAAATCGGACGTCAAAATCGCTCCGCACTTCTTCGACCTGGAACTGACCGAGCGACTGAGCGCAGCCAAACTCGCCGCGCTCGAAGCAGCTTTGCCGGGCCCCGAGTCCCGCCGTTCCCTGGTCGCGCTCGCCGATCAGGCGGCCTTCCTCGATCCGCCTCCCGCCGAAATTCCCACGGCCGCTGCCCCCGATCCCGACACGCAGCGCCGCATGATGGCCGCAGCCGTCGACTACGCGGCGAAGACCATGCATCAGCTTCCCAATCTCTTCGCCACACGCGACACCATCCACTTTGAGGATTCACCCGCCGTCCAAAAAGACACTGGCGAGGAGAATGTCAGCGGCACGTTCACTCCCTACCAGCCACTCCATCCTGTCAGCCGATCCACGCTCGCGGTGCAGTACCGCGACGGACAGGAAGTGGTCGACGCAAACAGCGCGCAAACCGATTCCTCCAGCCTCACCTCGAAGGGCGAATTTGGTCCTATCCTCGCCACGGTCCTCGGAGACGCGCCTCAGGGCAACCTCACATGGAGCCATTGGGAGCAGGGCCCCACCGGCCTGCTGGCGGTCTTCCGCTTCGCCGTGCCCCGGAGCAACTCACACTATCAGGTGGAATTCTGCTGCATTGATGGCAGCACCTTCCGCCGTTTCTCCGGCTATCACGGCGAACTCACCCTCGATCCCGCCGCCGGAACCATCCTCCGTCTCACCCTCATCGCCGACCTCGCCAAATCCGACCCTGTCGTTAAAGCCGACATCATGGTCGAGTACGGCTCCGTCGAGCTCGGAGATCGAACATAT
Source organism: Acidobacterium sp. (assembly GCA_003152415.1). Classification (GTDB taxonomy): domain Bacteria; phylum Acidobacteriota; class Terriglobia; order Terriglobales; family Acidobacteriaceae; genus Palsa-343. The sequence goes on along the minus strand of PMAD01000102.1, from coordinate 10,556 downwards.
ATATGTCCGATTAAAAGTGTCTCCATCTTCCTCGCTCCCGAACCGCTTCCGGGAGTTACCCGCATCACCGGCAGAGCCGGCGGCATATCCCAGCGCCCCACCGACGTCGAGCATCAGGATCTCCACTCCGCCCCGCTGCAAACCATGCTCAACGAGGTCGTCTTCGACGAATACCACCTGTTCCGCGCCGACGCCCACATCCTCACCGCCGACAATGCGGCTTCGACCGCCAGCCAGCCCCCTGAGCGAACCACCCCTTCCGCATCGCCAGTTTCGGTGCCTCAACCAAAGACTCTGGCCGAAGAAAATCATGCCGCCGCAGCACCCGTGGAGACCCCCGCCGCTGCTCAACCCGCTCCGAACACTGCGGTTCTCTCCGCGCCAACCGTTGCGCCCACGGTTCCCGAGATGACCATCGCGAAGACAACCACTTTGCCCGACGTTCCAGTGGCTCCCGCGCCCCCGCCGCCAGGATCGAACTTCACCCTGCGCGTCAGCACACGTCTCGTCGATGTCGGCGTCGCAGCTTATGACAAGAGCGGCCATCCCATCACAGGCCTTCGGCCGGAAGACTTCGAAATCGACGACAACGGACGGAAGCAGACCGTTCGCTTCTTCAGCGAGGCCGCCTCCTCGAGCGAGACGCCCGCCAACTCTCCAGGGCCGTCAGGCGTCCTTCCTGAAGAACCGGTCTATTCGAATCGCCTCGGCGCGCCGGATAACGCGCATTCTCCGGAAACCGCAGCACCGGGCGGCAGCTCCACGATTCTTCTTCTCGACGCCAGAAGCCTGGCCTTTTCCGATCTCACTCTCGCTCGCCGGCAGATGTTGAAGTTTGTCGCAGAACTGCCGCCCAACGAGCGCGTCGGCTTCTACGTGCGAGTCAGCCAGGGATTCAAAGTCGTGGTGGAGGAGACCCGCGATCACGCCGCCCTCGCCTCCGCATTGCGTCAGTGGATGCCCGAAGCCACAGACCTGGCCCGCGCGCAGGATGAAGAACAACGCAACCGTCAGCAGTTCGACGACGTCCACAACCCCTCCGACATGCAGTACGTGAACGGAAACGCGGCGGGTGGAGGCGCAACTCCGCCACCTAACATGGTCGATCCCAAACTGATGAACCAGGGCGACCACCCCGGCCGCGACGCGCTCACCCTGCTGGTGGGTGTTGCCGCGCACCTTGCCCAGACTCCCGGGCACAAGAATCTTGTATGGATCGCTAGCGACAACGTGCTGGCCGACTGGACCGACCACGCCGCCGGCAGCGATCAGGGCCGCACCAGCGTCGACGCCTTCGCCCTACGAGCGCAGGAGGCGCTCAACGACGCGCACGTGAGCGTCTATCCACTCGACGCCTCGCAGCTGGAAACCAACACCATTGATCCCAGTCTGCAGAATCCTAACGTCGAGCTGGAAGCGCCCGTCAAAGACGTCACCCCCACCGCCTCTCTGGGTGACGCCGCGCCCGGCGCCAGACCCGGTCGCATCACCGCGGAAATGCAACAGGACTTGCACCCGATTCAGATCGCCGTCCAGCAAATGGCCCAGGCCACGGGAGGACGAATCTTTCGCCGCTCCGGCAACATGGTCGCCGCTCTCAACAGCGTCATCGAAGATGGCCGAGCCGCTTACCTGCTCAGCTTTGCGCCCGATTCCCCGCCCGACGATCAGTACCATCGCCTGACCGTCAGGGTCGCCGCGCCCCGCGGAGTCACGCTGCGCTACCGCACCGGCTATCTCTACGCCAAAGAACCCGCCACGCTGAAGGACCGATTTGAGCTTGCGATCTGGCAGCCTCTCGACGCAACCGAAATTGCCATCAGCGCGCATCTGGGTGCGGCATCCAGCGGAGCTGCTCTCGCCCTCCGGATCGCGGCGACCGATGTCAGCCTTACGCAGCAAGGCGATCGTTGGATCGGAAAACTCGATATCTTCCTCGTGCAGCGTGATGACACCGGCATCCATGCACGGGTGAACGGGCAATCGCTGGTGCTCCGGCTAAAGCCGGCTACCTACCAGGAGCTCCTGAACGACGGAATCCCCTTCGACCAGTTTGTCGGCGAGGAACAAGGTACCGGGACTCTGCGCATCATTGTTGTGGATGAAAACTCCGGCCGCATCGGCTCCATCACCCTTCCAGCCTCGATCCTCAAAGCGGCTGCCGGCTAGCGGCGGAATTCAAAAGCGAAATCAGCCCCTACTTCCTGCTCGTACGCTTCCGGGGACCTGGCTTTCCGGGAGCCAGCGAACCCACCAGCTTCTCCAGATCGGCGACTCGCCGCTTCAACTCACCCACTTCCTCGGTTTCCTGCTCAGCCTCCTCGCCGCCTTGGCTTGCCGGCTGAAACGGCTCCCCCCGATTCGGCCCTCCCTCTCCACCCGCCCCCCGAAACATTCCAAATGGATTCACGGCTGGCGACATCGCCCGGTAGCTATCCTGGTAAATGTCCAGCATCGTCTTCATGTAGCGCAGCGCTGTCTCCTGGCTCGCCCGTCCCGATGTGATGATCATTTGGCGAAGCAGATCCAGCGGAAACGTGGAATCAGGGGTCTTCGCGTCCTCGATGATGATCTGCGTGAGGATGAGCCGGGTAATATCCTTGCCCGAAGCGGCGTCGACCACCCGCACATCGTGGCCCTTTTTCAGCATCTCGGCCACATCCTCCAGGTTCACGTACCTGCTGTTGGTGGCGTCGTACAGGCGCCGGTTCTCGTACTTCTTGATCAGAATGGCTTTGGGCGGCATGTCGGGCTTTCATTTTACCCCTTGACATCCGCCCGTGACGGAGTAGTATCACTTCATGCTGCATTGCAGCAATATACGCAGCATGGAAAAGGCAGGGAGCCATATGAGCACCACACAGAGAGTTCATCGGGATCCGGCGGCACCCGAGCCGCCGGCCACAATCGATGTCGGCGAGTCTGTCGCCAGGCTTTTCACCACCGGCGTCGGACGCATTGCCGAAATCCAGAAGAAGAGCATTGAGATGGCCGCCCAGCACAATGCCGAAGCCGTCGAGCTGTGCAGGAATGCCGTTCAGAAGCTGCCCGGAGCGCCTGGCCTCTTTATGCTCGATTTGCAGAACACCGGATTTGACCATTGCGCCGAAATCCAGAAAGTAGCCATCGACTTCTTCGTCGAGCAGAGCCGCGCATTCGCTGACCTGCTGAAGGTGCGTACCGCGACTGCCGAAAAAGTTGTCGAAGACGCCGACAGCTTCGCGAAGAAATCGGTGGAGCGCGCTGTTGCAATGCAGAAGAAAGCGTTGGAGCATTCCGCCGCCCAGGCAAAAACGGTCTTCGAATCCTCGAGCCGCCAGTTCGGCGTTGAGGGCAGCCCCGTCGAAGCCGCGGCTGACTCCATCCAGCGCGGAGTCGACGCCATCGTCGACGCCCAGAAAGAACTCCTCGACATGGCCGTCCGCTGAACAACGGCAGCCCCACCCCATTACGCCTGCGGTTGGCGTGCTGGGGTGGGACGGCGCATTGCGCGCCACCATGCGTAGCTCGCCGGACCCCGCGGGTATATGCTTCGTGTGGCCGGGAAGGAGACGCCATTCATGAGCGAAACCCAGGAGAAGACCGCGAAACCCGTCGATCCGCTGGAGCCCTTCCGCGCCATGCGTGACGCCTACCTCGATGCCATGGCGAAGACCATGGTCGAGGCCGTCAACACCGAAGCCTACGCCCAGGCCAGCGGTGCCATGCTGGAGGGATATCTGGCCGCCTCGGCGCCCATGCGCGAAGCCCTCGATAAATCCATGATTAAGGCGCTCCAGCAGCTTTCCCTGCCCTCACGCCAGGAAGTCGCCGCTCTGGCGGAGCGCTTCACCAATGTCGAAATGCGACTTGACGACATGGACGCCAAGCTGGATACCATTGCAAAGATCCTGCGCGGCGGACCCCACGCGCCCGAACCACCAGCTGGAAAAAACTCAAGACCCGGCGTCGTGAAGGACGCGGCGCAGCCGCGGAATGCCGCACCCGTCGCGTCTGCCCGGCGGCCGCGCCGCAGAATCGCCCGGGGCAGAAACACTCCGAGGTAAGCCATGGAGCAAGCAGTCATTGCATCGGATGCTTTCGTTGCGCTGCAGCAGAGACTGTGGACCTTTACCCAGGTGCTCACCACCAAAGCGCCCATTGCGCAGACGCCCAAAGAACTGGTGTGGGCCCTGAACAAGGCGAAGCTCTACCGCTACACGCCGGTGGTTGCCGCCGAGCGCCGGCATCGCACCCCTCTCCTGCTGATCTTCGCCATTATGAACCGCCCCTCGATTCTCGATCTGCGCCCCGGGCACAGTTTCGTCGAATTCATGGTCGGCCAGGGCTATGACCTGTACCTCTTGGATTGGGGCGTGCCCGGCTTCGAAGACCGGCATCTCAAGCTCGACGACTACGCCCTCGAATATTTGCCCCGCGCGATTCGCAAAGTCAAAGCCATCTCCGGTTGCGAGGAGTTCAGCATGCTGGGCTGGTGCATCGGGGCCATCCTCACCACCATCTATGCCGCGATGCGCCCCGATGACGGACTGCGCAATCTGTTGCTCCTCACCGCGCCCCTCGATTTCTCCGACCGCAACGGCATCACCTTTGCCCGCTGGACCGATGAAAAGTATTTCAACGTTGACCGGATCCTCGAAGCCTTCGGCAACGTGCCCGGTGAGATGATCGATTACGGCGCAAAGGCTCTCAAGCCTGTCGAGAACTACATCGCCAACTACTGCAAGCTGTGGGATAACCTCGACGATCCGCGGGTCGTAGAGGCCTGGCACGCCATGAATACATGGGTGACCGACAACATTCCCATGGCAGGCGGCGCTTACCGCCAGCTTATTGTCGATCTCTACCGCAACAATCTCCTGATGAAAAATGAACTCATCGTGCGTGGAGAACGAGTCGATTTAGGAAGGATACGGGCGAATCTGCTCACCGTGATCGCGGAAGGCGATCACATTACGCCCCCATGTCAGTCCGAAGCAATCCTGACGAAAGCCGGAAGCGACGATAAGGAACTCTACCGGATTCCCGGTGGTCACATCGGGATAATGGCCGGGAGCGCGGCGCCCAGGACCACCTGGCCACATATCGACCAGTGGCTGAGCGCCCGCTCCCGCTAAAAAGCACAGCCAGTGTTACATATAGATTCCTCCGTTGATGTTGATTTGCTGCCCGGTTACGTAGTCGCCGTCGCAAATCAGGAAGGCGACGGCCTTCGCAATTTCCTGCGGTTGCGCGAAACGCCCGAGCGGTATCCGGTTCCTGATCTGGTCTTGGATATCGTCCGGCACGGCGGCGAGCATATCCGTTGCGGTAAAACCAGGTGCTACCACGTTCGCGGTGATGTTGTATTTCGCCAGTTCCAGTGCCAGCACCTTGGTGAAGGCGATGATCCCGCCTTTGCTCGCCGCATAATTCGCCTGGCCGAAGTTGCCGGCCTGCCCGGAGAATGAAGCGATGTTCACGATCCTCCCGTACTTCTGCTCGATCATCGCGGGTACCGCGGTACTGGTGCAGTAAAAAATGCTGTTCAGGTTCGTTTCGATCACTTCCAGCCAGTCGCTGTCGGTCATCTTTCGGATCGATCGGTCGCGGGTGATGCCCGCGTTGTTCACCAGAATGTCCAGCCGTCCATAAACATCGAGGATTTTCTTAATCACCCTCCGCGCATCCTGCCGGTTCGACACATCGCCCTGCATCAGGCATGTTTCTCCGCCGCAGCTGACAATGTCGTCTCTCAGCTCCTGTGCGCGGCCGATGCTGTTGAAGAAATTAATGACGACCACCGCCCCTCGGTCGGACAGTTCTTTGGCGATCGCGCGCCCAATTCCGCGGGACGCACCCGTCACCAGAGCCACTCTGCCTTCCAGAGGCCGGGTAAATGGGATCTTCTGTTCAATCAAAACTGCGGTTTCCATGTCCGTTTCCTTCCTCCGTTAGTTCACGCTCTCGAAAATGGCGGCGATCCCTTGCCCGCCGCCGATGCACATGGTGACCAGCGCATACCTTCCGCCGATTCTGCGTAGTTCGTGCAGCGCTTTCACCGTGACGATGGCTCCGGTTGCTCCCAGCGGATGGCCCAGGGAAATTCCGCTGCCATTGGGGTTGGTCTTCTCAGGCGGGAACTCAAGTTCGCGCCGCACTGCGAGCAACTGCGCCGCGAACGCCTCGTTCAGTTCGATCACGTCCATCTGTGCGGTGCTTAGTCCCGTCCGCTGGAACAGCTTGCGGACCGCGGAAACCGGCCCGATGCCCATCATCGCCGGCTCTACTCCCACCACCGCGTAGTCCACCAGCGTGGCCAGAGGTTGCAGCCCCCGTTCTTCGGCCGCTTTCCTTTCCATCAGGACCACTGCCGCGGCCCCATCATTGATGCTCGACGCATTCCCGGCCGTCACCGTGCCCTCTGGATCGAACGCGGGCTTCAGCTTGGCCAGGTTTTCTTTCGTGGCGTCCGCTCGCGGCTGCTCGTCCGTCATGAAGAACACCGGGCCGCTTTTTGTCTTCTGTTCAATCGGAACGATCTGCGCTTTGAATTTCCCGCTGTTAATTGCTTCCGTGGCGCGGCGATGGCTCTCCACCGCCAGCTCATCCTGGTCGTTTCTGGAGACCCCCCATTCCCGAGCGACATTCTCGGCTGTAATCCCCATGTGCACTTCGTCGAACGGATCGGTCAGCGCCGCAACCAGAACATCCACCGCGGTGGCGTCGTTCAGTCGCGCTCCCCACCGCATCGACGGCAGCCAGTACGGCGCTCGGCTCATGGACTCCGCTCCGCCCCCGATGGCGGCATCGGTGTCCCCGTGCACAATGGCGCTGGCTGCGGTCAGGATCGCCTGCAGACCGCTCCCGCACAGGCGATTCAGCGTCAGCGCCGCTGCTTCCACCGGGATGCCGCCGCGCACCGCGGCCACGCGCGCAAGGTACATGTCCTTCTGTTCGGTGTGGATAACATTGCCGAATACGACATGGCCGATATCGGTCGGCGCAAGGCCAGAGCGTTGCACGCTCTGGCATACAACCTTCGCTGCGAGCTCAGTCGGTGGAACGTCCTTCAATGCTCCCCCGAATTTCCCGATGGCTGTGCGCACTGCGCTCAGGACGACGACTTCTCGATTGGTCATGGGCCGACTCCCTCCGCATCCGAAGATGCCTGTTTCCGACTAAACCTGCCCGAGTTCGCTGCAGCCGTAAGCGCGGGACCCGCTGGTCTGGGGAGCCCGCCTCCCGCTTGTCGCTGAAGTTCGATCGGGAAAGACGGTGCAAAATGACGAAACCAACCCGGATTCCGCGCAGTCGCGGTTCCGCAACCTGGCCTGACGATTGGGTGCAGTCGGGCGGTATGCGCAACTCTGCGACTCCGGCTCGCGAGGTGAACATGCACGCACATGGCGGCACCACCGGACAAAGCAAACATCGGGAGGCCGCGTCGTCCAGCACCCCGAATCATTGGCCTTTGAATTCCGCCGGCACCGTGGGAGAGGAAGTTAGAAGAGAGCGAAAATCGAGCGATCGGCGTCTGCGAAGATCGCCCACAAATCTATACCCCCGGCAAGAGAGTCCGGGCTGCTCGCCATCACACGGAAGTTCACTTATTGATGGGATCAAAACAAGTGCGCGCGGCCCGCGTTCTGCGGCCGCCCGCAACTCTTGTGACCCCCGTCACAGCGCCGCCCCGCCGTTTGTGCTGTTCTGTGGCCACTTCTTATTGTTCCCGGCAAGCACCCGCTTCGGAGGCGACCATGTCAGCCCTTTTAGAACACGTTCCCCACATCCAGGAAAGACCCCACCCCGGCTCGCATGATTCCGGCCACGAACACAGTCTCGACCACTGGCTCGAGGTGTACTGGCTGGTCGAAGAAGATTACCTCTTCGCCAAGGATGTCGATCCCGAGCCGCACACCGTCGCGACGCATGCCCCAAAACACCCCGCTAAAAGTGCAGGCCGCCACCACAAATCAGCACCTCACCGGTGACGTAATCCGACAGCGGCGAACAAAAAAACAGCACTGCCCCCGCTGCCTCTTCCGGTGTCCCTAGTCGCCCCAGAGGACAGGCGATCTTTACCGATTCCAGCAGATTTGGCTGCACTCCCAGCCGAATCTGATGTCCGTGCATCTCCATGCTCGCGCCCGGTGCGTTGAGGTCCTGCACCAGCCGGGTTTGAATTAGTCCAAATCCCACCGCATTCACGTTCACGTTATAACGGCCCCACTCCTTCGCCAGCGTCTTGGTCAGTCCGATCACCCCGGCTTTGCCCGACGAATAGCCCGCCTGTCCCGGATTCCCGTCCGTCCCCGCAATCGACGTGATGTTCACCACCTTGCGCATCACGCGCTGGCCCGCGGCGATCTCCCGCTTTGCTGATTCCCGAATAAACGTAGACGCTGCCCGCAGCAACCGGAACGGCGTCACCAGATGAATCTCCAGCATCGCCATGAACTGCTCGTCCGTGGTTTTCTGGATCACGTTATCCCAGCTGTAGCCCGCGTTGTTCACGATGATGTCGATCGCTCCAAAGGCGTCCAGCGTCGCCTGCACCACCGCGTCCGGCGTGGCCGGATCCGTCAGGTCGCCACGGACGTGTCGCACGTGTTCCGCATCGGCGAACTCGGCTTCCGATTCCCGCAGCATCGTTTCGTCCAGGTCGTTGATCATCACCCGGGCGCCCGCCGCGGCCAGCCGCTTCGCGATAGCTCTCCCGATTCCGCGCCCCGCTCCGGTCACCAGCGCGGCCCGGCCTTCCAGCGTAAACGGGGGCTCGGTCATCACCTTCGGCTGTTCCTGCAAAACACTCGATTCCATTCCAGTCTCCTGCTTCCGGCAGGGAAGCATTGTGCATCGCAGCAAGAATACATGCTGCACTGCAATATTTCCATACAACATTTGTGTCTTCCCGCCACCCTCCCCCCTTCTCCCGCGCTGACCCAGGCCCCGGCCGGCAAGCCCCGCGGGACAGGCCGCCCCCGTCAGCCCTTCCCCATTGCGGTATCCTTGAAGGAGAGGCTTCTCCAGGCAGCCCCGCCCATCGCCGAAAGATCGTTTCCTCCCGCTGCGGCGTCGTTGTTGAGATACACATGCACATATCCCCCCTCACTTCGGTAATCACATCCGTTTTCGGTGCTGTCGCCGTTCTCATCTGGCGGGTCCGCGAAGGTCAAACTCCCGTGACCCTCAAAAAAATCCTGATCCCCCCGGCGGGCATGGCAACAGGCTTCTCCATGTTTATCGTGCCGGTTTTTCGCATTCCCTGGACATGGGCCCTCGCCGCTTTCCTCATAGGCGCCATCGTCCTGGCCTGGCCGCTCCTGCGTACCTCGCGCCTCCACCGCGATGGCGACGTTATTATGATGAAGCGCTCCCAGGCCTTTCTCCTCGTCATCGTTGTCCTCGCCGCCGTCCGCTTCGCCGCCCGCGGCTACTTCAACACCATCATGTCCATCGAACAGACCGGCGGCCTCTTCTTCATCCTCGCCTTCGGCATGATCCTGCGCTGGCGCATGAACATGTTCTTTCAATATCGAGCCCTCACCACCCTGCCCGACGGACTCGACCATTCCGCCGCCTGACTCGCACAACACGCTGTAACCTGTACCCTGTAACCTGTCCCCTGTTCTACTCCCCGCGCGATAAATTCAGCCGCAGCTCCATCCCCCGCCCCATCGGCGTCTGCACCGCCGACACATCCACCAGACTGCCATGCTCCCGCGACCGGTGATGCAGCACGTACCCGCCGATCAAGTACCCAAACGTGCTCCCCACCACCACATCCGATGGAAAGTGCTGCCGCGCCAGCACCCGCGACATCGACACCGTGCTCGCCACGCCGTAGACCACCGCCTTGGTCGCGATCCCGTCATACTGGCCCGCCACCACGTGCGCGAAGGCCCAAACATTCATCGCGTGCTCCGACGGCATCGACGGATTATTCGGCCAGCTCTTCGGCCCTCCCGGCCAGAACCCGCCCTTCGCGTTGTCCGCCATCGGATACTCCCGGTCCAGCGCGTATTTCAGCCCTTCATCCAGAATCCCCGCGTCCGCCATCGCCTCCGCCGAGAGCACCGCCGTCTCCTTCAGATAATCGTCATGCCGCAGCGAACCAGCTCCATACCCAACTCCCGCCGCCGCAAACGGACCGTAGAGTCCCGCATAATCCGACAGCTTGTTGAAATGATCCTCCCGCGTCGTGTGCACGCCGAGGTCCTGGATCGCCTCCGTATCGTAATGAATCGCCACGCCCGTCGCGGCCCCAAACGGCACAGTCCACCACAGATCCTCCGCCGGCGCATGCAGCGGGCTCAGCACAATCCCTTTTTCGTCTTCAGCCACATGCTTCACGCACACCATCAGCGCACTCAGATCGCAGGGCTGATTGTCTCCCCCGGGAGGCAAACTCTGCGCAGCAGGCGCACTCGGTGCGGAAGGCAGGTTCTGCGCCAGCCCACCAACGCCCCAGCTCAGCAGAACCGTACAGAACAGCAACTTCATCATCTGCCCATCATACGAAAGCCTCGTGCTCGGGAACCCGCATTTCGCAAATCGCCTTTCACTAATAGTCC
>PMAD01000331.1:6647-7318 GCA_003152415.1 Acidobacterium sp. | reverse complement strand
CCATCATCATCTGGTCCGGATGCTTCGCGGCCTGTTGCAGGACCGTATCGATCAGATCGAGGGTTCGGCGTGCGTAGTGGCCTTCGTAGAGCTTCGGTTCGACCCAGATGGAGAAGAACTCCGNNAGCGGCTCGGTGAGGTCGTAGTGGTCGTCGAGCATGCGCTGCGGCGTGTCGGCGTGGGTGTCGATGACGATGGCCGAGTGGTGCACGGCGGCAGAATTGGCGGGAGCAGTTTTGTGAGTCACAGGCTTTCGCGCGGCGGTTGAACTGCTTTGAGCGACAAGCGGCGAAGTGGCCGCCAGGAGAAGCAGGGCAGCGTACACAGATCTCATGGAGTGGACTCGATCCTGTAGACGGATTGTAGCAACGGGCTGGGCTGAGGAGAGCGAGCAAACAGAAAACTGCGGNNCCGAGCTGTTCCGGCGTGGCGGCGGAGCTCGCCTTACTTCTCGCCGAAATTCCAGTCCGTCACGGGAGCAATCGCGGTAACTACCTGGTGCCGTTCGCGCCAGGCGCCGAGCAGGTAGTCGCGGTTCATCTGCGCGATCGATTCCAGCGGAATTTCCTTGGGGCACACGCCGGTGCATTCGCCGATGTTGGTGCAGCTGCCGAAGCCTTCGACGTTCATCTGCGCCACCATGCGCACGGCGCGCCGATCCTGCTCCGGCT
>PMAD01000331.1:6361-6554 GCA_003152415.1 Acidobacterium sp. | reverse complement strand
TCGAAGGATCGCCGGTCGACCACCAGATCTTTCACGAAGGGAAACGAGCGCGAGCGCCACGGCTCCAGCACCAACTCGTCGCCATCTTTGAAGTGACGCATGGTGAGTTGGCACACCGTGGTTGCCGGCATCGGTCCGTGCGCGACACCGTTGATCATGAAGCCACACGATCCGCAGATGCCTTCGCGGCAAT
>PMAD01000331.1:0-6273 GCA_003152415.1 Acidobacterium sp. | reverse complement strand
CCTCTGGCTGGGATGAACGTAGGTAAACTCCAGCGGCTCTTTGGTCAGATCCCAGGGTTTGCCCGCGCCCGTGTAGCCCCACGCAGCCACATAACTGAAGTGGTCGTCGTCGCGCTGCGCCTCGCCGTCCGGCGTTTGGTACTCCTCGCGAAAGTGCCCGCCGCACGATTCGTTGCGCTCCAGGGCGTCGATGCACAGCAGCTCGCCCAGTTCGAGAAAATCCGCGACGCGCCCTGCCCTCTCGAGGCTCTGATTCAGATCGTCGCCCGAGCCTGTGACATTCAGGTTCTGCCAGAACTCCTCGCGGAGGGCTCGGATTTTGCCGATGGCATCCTTCAGGCCTGCGGCGTTGCGCGACATGCCGCAGTCGTCCCACATGATCTTGCCCAGTTCGCGATGGAAGGAGTCGACGGTTCGCTTGCCCCTGATCGCGAGCAGCTTCGCAACGCCTCGCTGCGTGGAGTTGAGAGCGGCTTGCGCTTCGGGATGCGCCGCAGTTACTTTGCTCAGCTTCGTTGATGCGAGATAGCTGCCGACCGTGTAGGGAATGATGAAGTAGCCGTCGGACAAGCCCTGCATCAGCGCGCTGGCGCCCAGCCGATTCGCGCCGTGGTCGGAGAAATTCGCCTCGCCCAGGACGAACAATCCCGGAATCGTGCTCTGCAACTGGTAATCGACCCACAGGCCGCCCATTGTGTAATGGATCGCCGGGTAGATGCGCATCGGGACCTTGTACGGATCCTCATCGGTGATGCGCTGATACATGTCGAACAGATTGCCGTAGCGTTCGCGGATGGTCTCCACGCCGAGACGCGCGATCGCATCGGATAAATCCAGATAAACACCCAGGCCTGTTTCGCCGACGCCGCGGCCCTCGTCGCAAATCGCTTTCGCGTTGCGTGAAGCAACATCGCGCGGCACCAGGTTGCCGAAACTCGGATAGCGCCGCTCGAGGTAGTAATCGCGCTCTTCTTCGGGAATCTCATTCGGAGGCCGCTTGTCGCCCTTCTTCTTCGGAACCCAGATACGGCCGTCGTTGCGCAGCGACTCGGACATTAATGTGAGCTTGGACTGGTAGTCGCCGGAAACGGGAATGCAGGTGGGGTGAATCTGGGTGAAGCAGGGATTGGCGAACAGGGCGCCTCGTCTGTGCGCTCGCCAGATGGCCGTCGCGTTCGATCCTTTGGCGTTCGTCGACAGGTAGTAGACATTGCCGTATCCGCCGGTTGCCAGAATCACCGCCTCGGCGATGTGCACCGTCAGCTTGCCGGTGATCAGGTTGCGCGCCACGATGCCGCGCGCCTGTCCGTCGATGACGACCAGGTCCAGCATCTCAGTGCGGGGAATCATCGTCACCTGGCCCGCGTCCACCTGCCGCTCCAGCGCCTGATATGCGCCCAGCAGCAATTGCTGTCCGGTTTGCCCGCGTGCGTAGAAGGTTCGCGAGACCTGGGCGCCGCCGAAGGACCGGTTTTCCAGCGACCCTCCGTACTCGCGCGCAAACGGGACGCCCTGGGCCACGCACTGATCGATGATGTGCACGCTGTTTTGCGCCAGGCGGTAGACATTGCCTTCGCGCGAGCGAAAATCGCCACCCTTCACCGTGTCGTAGAACAGGCGGTAAATGCTGTCGCCATCGTTCTGATAATTCTTGGCTGCGTTGATGCCGCCCTGGGCGGCGATGGAATGGGCGCGCCGCGGAGAATCCTGAAAGCAGAAGCACTTTACGTTGTAGCCCAGCTCGCCGAGGGTCGCCGATGCCGAAGCGCCGGCCAGGCCTGAGCCGACCACGATGAGCGAGTGCCGGCGCTTGTTGGCGGGATTCACGAGCTTCATCTCGAAGCGGGCGTTGTCCCAGGCATCTTCGATACGGCCGGTTGGGATTCTTGCGTCGAGGTTCATGGTGGCCGTCACCTTACCCATCCTGCGAGCACGCCGATCGGAATCGAAATATACCCGGCGATGATCACGATGGTGATCCACAGAGCGGCCTGTTTGAGCACCGGCGTGTACTGCGGATGGTTGAGGCCAAGGGACTGAAACATGCTCCACAGGCCATGGCGCAGATGGAAACCGAGAAGGAGCAGGGAAAAGATGTACCAGGCGGAAACCCACCACACGCTGAAGCCCGCCACGATGTTGTGGTAGATGTCGCCCTCAATGAACTGCGATTCCGGGTGGATGTAGCCGGCGGTGAACTCCAGCAGATGGAAAATGACGAAGGCCAGCACGATGGGCCCGCTCCAGTACATGGTGCGGTCGGCGTAGGAGGAGTTGATCGCCTTTTTCCTCGAGTAGCCCACGGGGCGCGACTTCCAGTTGAGCAGCGCGAGCTGTACCGTTGCCACGATGTGCAGCACCACGCAGACGATGAGGATGATGCGGACCGCCCAGAGGATTTCGCCAATGGTGCGAAGAAAGTGCCCGTAGGCATTGATCTTTGCGGGGCCCTCGAATACCTGGAGATTTCCGGCCAAATGCCCGACCACGAAAAGGAACAGGATCGCCCCGGTTACGGCCATCACGGCTTTTTTGCCATTCGTGGACTGCCAGAAACTCGGCGCGCGGTTCTCGCGCGGGTCAGCGACCGCAGTGCTCATCGTGGCTGCCTGCTTCTGTTGGTTTGGATCACGTCGGAGGGTTCCTTCTCTATAAGGATGCTGGGCTCTTTAGGGCGAATCTTTATTATTGGTGCCCGGTGGAAGCAGCGTCAACTTTGAGAAGCAGCCAGCAGCCAGCAGCCAGCAACCGGCAGGCGGCAGCCAGCAGCCGGTAGCGGTCCCCTGATAGGGGAAGTTGCGGTCTACTGGCGCAGGCGGCAGACGATTCGGGCGATCTGCAGCTCTTCTTCGCTGATGAGGACCCGCACCTTCGCGCAGAGCGCCGGATCGCCGCTGGTGACGCCGATGAACTCGAGTCCATCGCAGATCCAGTTGCGCACGGATGCGCTGTGTTCGCCGATGCCGCCCGTAAAGACGAGCAGATCGAGGCCGCCGAGTTCGGCTGCATAAGCGCCAATCCATTTGCGAACGGCGGTTGCGAAGACGTCGATGGCCAGAATGGCTTTCTGGTCGCCTTTGGCTGCACATTGCTCCAACAGGCGCATGTCCGATTCGCCGCCGGAGAGCGCGCCCAGTCCGGAATCGTGATTGAGCAGCGACTCGAGCTGGTCGGCGGACAACTGTTCGGTGCGCATGAGGTAGAGGACGACGCCGGGATCGAAATCGCCGCTGCGCGTGGCCATGGGAATGCCGCCGACGGGCGTCATGCCCATGCTGGTGTCGATGGATTTGCCGTTGCGGAGCGCGACGAGGCTGGCGCCGGAGCCGAGATGGGCACAGACGGTGCGCTCGGGGATGTTGGGGGCGAGTCGGACGACGACCGACTCGTAGGAGAGGCCGTGGAAGCCGAAGCGCTGGATGCCAAGGTCGTAGAGGCGCTCCGGCAGCGGAAAGTGGCGGGCCTTTTCCGGCATGGTGCTGTGGAAGGCGGTATCGAAGCATGCGTATTGCTGTGCGTCGGGCAGGAGCTTTTCGGTTTCGCGAATGAGTTTGAGGGCTGCGGGGATGTGGATGGGCGCGAACTGCGTGGCGGCCTCGAGCTTCTTCATCAACGCTTCGTCGATGAGCTGGTGCTCGCGCAGATGCGGTCCGCCGTGAACCACGCGATGCCCGACGCTGCGCGGGCGGCCGTGACCGAGACGCTCGATGACGTCGAGGATCTCTTTCAGGGCATGGCCCTGCGAGGAAAGCTGATAGGGCTCGTCGAGTTTCGAAGCGCCGCTGGCGTCAGTGATTTGCAGGCGACCGTTCGGATGGCCGATGCCGCTGGCTCCGCCTGCAAGGAGCGGTACTGGATTGCAGTCGCCTGGAGGTTGGCGGTAGAGGCCGAACTTCAGCGACGACGATCCGCTGTTCACCGCGAGGATCAGCTTATCGTCGGTGCTCACTGCGGCCAGGTCCAGTTGCGGATTTCCGGCTTGTCGATGCCGTTGGTGTGGGCATACTGGATGCTCTCGGTGATCTGATCGCGCAGCCAGTCCTGCGTGTGCGAACCAATGTTCCGCAGTCGCGGCACGCGGTCGATGATGTCGATGGCCAGGTTAAAGCGATCGACGTTGTTCAGGATCGCCAGCTCCAGCGGCGTGTTGATGTTGCCCTTTTCTTTGTAGCCGCGCACGTGAATGTCGTCGTGATTGTGCCGTCGATAGGTGAGCCGGTGGATCAGCAGAGGATAGCCGTGGAAGTTGAAGATGACTGGTTTATTGGTCGGGAAGAGGGAATCGAACTCCGCATCGGTCAGGCCGTGGGGATGCTCCGTTGCCGGTTGCAGACGGAAGAGGTCGACGACATTCACAAAGCGAAGCTTGATGTCAGGGCAATGCTCACGAAGGATCGCTGCGGCAGCCAGCGCTTCCATCGTGGCGATGTCGCCGGCGCAGGCGAGAACTGCGTCGGGCTCGACGCCGCTGTCGGTGCTTGCCCAGTCCCAGATGCCAATGCCTTTCGTGCAGTGGAGGATCGCAGCATCCATGTTCAGATACTGCAGGTGCTGCTGCTTGTCGGCGACGATGACGTTGACGTAGTCGCTCGAGCGCAGGCAATGGTCGGCGACGCTGAGCAGGCAGTTGGCGTCAGGCGGCAGATAGATGCGCGTGACGTCGGCGCTCTTGTTGGCGACCACGTCGAGGAAGCCGGGATCCTGATGCGAGAAGCCGTTGTGATCCTGACGCCAGACGACCGAGGTGATGAGCAGATTGATGGAGGAAATGGCGGCGCGCCAGCGGAGTTCCTTCTTCGATTTCTCCAGCCATTTCGCGTGCTGGTTAAACATGGAATCGATGACGTGAACGAAGGCCTCGTAGCTGTTGAACAAGCCGTGGCGACCGGTGAGCACGTAGCCTTCGAACCAGCCTTCCAGCGTGTGCTCGCTGAGCATCTCCATCACGCGGCCGTCGGGAGCGATCTCGGTACCGTCGGCGTCTTCGGGGAGGATGGGTTCCATCCAGGTTTTCGGGCTGGCTTCGTAGATGGCCTCGAGGCGGTTCGAAGCCGTTTCGTCTGGGCCGAAGACGCGGAAGTTGTCCGGATTATTCCGCATCACATCGCGCAGGAATTGGGCGAGAATTTCCGTCGGGCCGGCGTATTCGGCGCCGGGTTTCTTCACTGGAAAGGCGTAGTCGCGGAAATCCGGCATGTGAAGCGGCTTACGTAGTAAGCCGCCGTTGGCGTGCGGATTGGCGGTCATGCGGTGAGCGCCTTCGGGAGCAAGAGCGCGCAGCTCGGCAATCGGCCTGCCGCTCGCGTCGAACAATTCTTCCGGGTGATAGCTGCGCAGCCAGGTTTCCAGCAACTGCAGGTGTTTCGGATTCTCACGGACCTCGAGGATCGGGACCTGGTGGGCGCGCCAGAAGCCTTCGAGCTTGTGGCCGTCGACTTCTTTCGGGCAGGTCCAGCCTTTGGGGGTTCGCAACACGATCATCGGCCAGCGGGGCCAGCCGGCGTTGCCCCCGGTGAGCTTGCCGTGTTCGCGAGCGTCGCGCTGGATGGCGCGAATGTGGTCGACGCAGTGCTCGAGCATGGTGGCCATGGTCTGGTGCATGACGTGTGGGTCGTCGCCTTCGACGAAGTGCGGATCCCAGCCATAGCCGCGGAGGAGCCACTCCAGTTCCTCGTGCGGAATGCGCGCGAGGATTGTGGGATTGGCGATCTTGTAGCCGTTCAGATGCAGGATGGGCAGAACGGCGCCGTCGCGCACGGGGTTGAGGAATTTGTTGCTGTGCCAGGAGGTCGCGAGGGGGCCGGTTTCTGCCTCGCCGTCGCCGACGACGCAGTTGACGATCAGATCGGGATTGTTGAAGGCCGCGCCGAAAGCGTGGGAGAGACTGTAGCCGAGCTCGCCACCTTCGTGGATCGACCCGGGTGTTTCCGGCGTGCAGTGACTGCCAATGCCACCGGGGAAGGAAAATTCCCGGAAGAACTTGCGCATTCCTTCGAGGTCCTGGCTTTTGTCCGGATAGATTTCGGAGTAGGTGCCTTCCATCCAGGCATGCGACAGCATCGACGGAGCGCCATGGCCGGGACCGCAGATGTAAATCATGTTCAGGTCATATTTGCGGATAAGGCGGTTGAGATGCACCCAAAGGAACGTCTGACCAGGATCGGAGCCCCAGTGGCCCAGCAGGCGCTGCTTGATGTGCTCCGGTTTGAGCGGCTCGCGCAGCAGGGGATTGTCGTAGAGGTAGATCATTCCGGCGCAGAGATAATTGCAGGC
>PMAD01000069.1 GCA_003152415.1 Acidobacterium sp. | reverse complement strand
TGGCGGCGAACTTCTCGCAGGTCTCCAGCCCCGTGTACGAGGCCGCGATCCGCTACCTTGGATGGGAGATGTATTGGCACGAACGATGAGGACCCACAGGCTGAGCAGGAAAAGATAATGACCATCGTTGCGGGCGTGGATTTCGGAACCCTGAGCGTGCGCGTGTCGATCCTCGATAGCGAGCGTGGCCGTCTGGGCTCAGCCGTGGCCCAGTACCCCCTGCATCGAAAGCGCGAGGATCCTGATTACGCGACTCAGTCCCACGCCGATCACATGCGCGCGCTGGCGGAAGCAACCCGCGAGGCGGTGAAGGCAGCGGGAATCAGGGCCGACGAAGTGGCCGCCATTGCGCTGGACACGACGGGATCGAGCGTGGTGCCGGTTGATGCGCAAATGCAGCCGCTGAATGAGTACTACCTCTGGTGCGACCATCGCGCCACCGCCGAGGCACAGGAAATCACGGCGCTGGCGCACAAAGAAAACCTCGAAGCCATCGAGTGGTGCGGCGGCGTCTACTCGCACGAGTGGGGATTTGCGAAGCTGCTGCACTGGCTGCGGCACAATCCTGAGAAGCGCGGCCAGCTTGCGTCCGCATTCGAGCACTGCGACATGGTGGCTGCCACGCTGTCTGGAATCACCGATCCCCGGAAGGCCACGCGCAGCGTCTGCGCCATGGGCCACAAGTGGATGTGGAATCCGAAGTGGGGCGGGCTCCCGCCGCAGTCGTTTCTGTCGAAAGTCGATCCGCTGCTCGACGGCATCCGCGACAAGCTCGCTGGCGACTATCTCACCTCCGATCGTCTCGCTGGTCACCTGGCGCCCGAATGGGCCGAAAAGCTCGGCCTGCGCGCAGGCCTCCCCATCCCCGTCGGCGCCTTTGACGCGCACTGGGACGCACTCGGCGCCGGCTGCCGCGAAGGGGATGTCGTCAATGTCGTCGGCACTTCCACCTGCATCATCGCCATGGCCAAAGAAACGCGGCTCATCCCCGGCGTTTGCGGAGTCGTGCCCGGCAGCGTGCACCCGCAATACACCGGCATCGAAGCGGGTTTGTCGGCAACGGGCGACATCTTCGAAGCCATCGCAACACGCGCAGGCACAAAGGTCGCCGAGTTGTCGAAGGGCCTCCAGAAATATCGCGCAGGGCAAACGGGCTTGTTGCGCCTGTCGTGGGATAACGGCGATCGCACCGTGCTGGTGAATTCGGAGCTCGGCGGAGTGACACTGGGCTGGAACCTGCTCCACACCGCGCAGGATGAGCTGTTCGCGGCAATCGAGGGCACGGCGTTTCACACGCGCATCATTTTGGAGCGATTGGCGGAGTATCGAACGCCCGTGCAGCGGGTAATCAATGCCGGCGGCGTCCCGCAGAATAACCCGGTGCTGAACCAGGTCTATGCCAATGTGCTGGGCAAGCCAGTGCTGGTGCCTGCGGAAATCCCAACCAGTCTTGGCTCGGGCATCTTCGCGATGCTCGCGGCAGGCGCTTTTCCGACGATTGAAGCGGCGCAAGCGAAGCTCTGCCCCAGGTTCGCCGTCTTCGCGCCAAATCCCGACGCAGTCGCCGTCAGCGAAAAGCTGTATCCGCTGTACCGCAAGGTCTACTTTGCGCTGGGAACACGCTCCGCCGAGCCTAGCGCTCTGGGAGATGTCCTTCCCGAACTACGCAGGATCGCCAGCCAGGTCAACTCCTCGGCGCAATAACGGTCCCGATCTCGTCTCACTTCAGACCGCAACGTCGTGATAAAGCCGGTATTTCTCCCCCCCGATGGCCGCGAACGACCGAAATGCTACGGTGCCTGTTGCAGATTGCACCAGCCAGTCCGTCGACCCCGCGCCCCGTTGCTGCGCCGCCAGCAACTGCGCCCGTGTGAATCGGCTGTCGGACGAATCCACTGCGAATAGCGCCAGCGGTCCCGCAAGCAGCGCCTGAACCTGCGGGTGCTGCGGGTCGATGGCCTCAAGGCGCAGTGGCATGTCGATGTGATACTCGATGCGGTCGCCGCTTTTCCACTCGCGGCGAATCGAGGCGAAGGTCCCCGGACGCAGATCCGCTGAAAATGCGCGGCCATTGACGGCAATCCTCGTTCCCGGTCCTGCCCATGCAGGGACCCGCAGCGCGACCGCAAAAGTCTGCGGCCGCTCCGCCCGTACGCGCAGGGTGACATCAGGCGAATAGGGATACTGTGTTTCCTGCTCGAGCGCAATCTGCCCGCCGCCGCGCCGCCAAGTGACGCGTGACGGAACGAAGAGGTTCACGTACACCCCATCGGGCGAGCGGAAATACGAACTGATCCCGTAATCCGCCGTGATCTGCGGGAAAGTCCCGGAGCAGCAGGGCCACTGCTGCTCGTAATAAAACTTCGAGCCGGAGTTGTTGTAGTCGGAGTAGTAAAAAGTCCAGCCACCGGGCTTCATCGGCCTTGCGCCCAGGATCGTGTTGTAGAGCACCTTCTCCATGCTGTCGCCATAGCGGCTGTCGCCCGTGATGCGGATCAGATAGCGCGTGATCTTGAAATGGCCGTACGCGCCACAAGGCGTCTCAAAGCTGGAGTGCGTCTTGTCGAGGCTCGCGCCCATTTCGCCGCTGCCGGGCGCGCGAAAGGTTTCGTCCGGACCCCATCCTCCGGTCGCGAACGATTGCGTGTCGACGACAAAGCCGAAACCGTTGCGCGCCGCGCGCAGATGCTTCTCGCTCCCGAGAACCAGATACGCCTGAGACGCGGAGCTGAGCGCATTCACATGACTGTAAGCATGCTGGCCGGGCAGAACATTCTGTCCTTCAGACAGCGGATTAAAGTAAGTGTCGTCCTGCAGGAACCGCTTCGCGAGCGCGAGATAGCGCGGGTCTCCGCTGATTTGGTATGCGAGAAAGAAGTTCTCCGGCAGCGTGTAGCTCTCGTCCCACGTATAGGAAATGTTGGGATGCGGGCGAGCCGCCATTTCCTGGCGGTTCAGCGCCTTGGCGGGAAGAAATGGCAGTACAGCGTCAGTAGCATGGGCGAGCACAGCGAGCGCTTGGGGATCTCGCGCGAACCGATGCGCATCGATCAGGCCGCACGCGGTTTTGTCCGAGGTGTACGCCGGCAGCGGGTAGGCTTCGTAAAACTTCGGCGTGATGGCCGCGGCATAGCCACGGACGAGGCCGGCGATCTTCTCTCGAGTAGCCTCGTCCCTCGTCGCCGCGTATGCGCGCGCCAGGCCCGACATATATTGCCCGAAGGTGTGGCCGGGAACATAGCCGGTCATGTTCTTCGGAGGATCGAAATCCTTCGACCAGCTATACCATCCGCCCATCGGCTCACCGGGCGCGGGCAGGCCGGCCTTCTGTCGAAATGGCTGCAGCAGCGAATCGTCGTTCAGCGCGAGAAAGTAGGCGTGGTTGGCGCGGAACTGCTCCAGCATAGGACCGTCGAGCAGGCGCACATCGCTGTAGTCGAACTGCTCGAGCCGCGTCGACCCGGCAAGCGTAGGCAGAGGTGCAGCGTGGGCATGGCGGCTGACCGCAGCAGCGCCGGCGGCGGCGATCGACGTAGTGAGGAAGGTGCGGCGGGATAACCGATGCATAGCTGTTCTCCTCTTGTTGCGACTGGCCCCTACTGTTGGAGAGCGACGTGCGGCCAGCCATCGCGCCATGCGATGGTGGAAATTTGCAGCGCCGGTTTGCCGGTGTGCGCGTCATAAGCATGAAAGACGAGGATGTCCGGCCCCGGCGTCTGCATCAGTACCGATTCGCCTCCAGGACCAAGCCAGCGCACGTTGCCGCTGAGCAGCGGAGTGCCGCCGCCCTGCATCATCGGCACGCCATGATCGTCCGCGTAAGGGCCGGTGACCTGCGTGGAGCGCCCGACCATCGTCCGATAATTGCTTCTCGTTCCGCGACAACAGAGATCCCAGGAAACAAACAGATAATAGTAGCCGCCGTGACGAACAATGAAGGGCGCTTCAATCGCTTCCCAGTCCGGAGGAAGCCCCGGGGGAGCGGGGGGCGCGTTGTCGGGGCGCCGTCTTGTCGCTAGCGAATAAATTTTCTCGTCGGACGTGGACAACATCCCGGTGCGGTCGTCGAGCCGGCGCATTTTGATCCCACTCCAGAAACTGCCGCAGACGAGCCAGGCACGATGCTGCGCATCGAGAACAAAGTTGGGATCGATTGCGTTGAAGTCGTCGGTCGCCGTGGAGCGAAGAACCAGGCCGTGGTCCTCCCATTTGTAATCAGGACTGGAGCGATCGAGCGTCTTATTCGTGGCCAGCGCGATCCCTGACGTGTTTTTCCCGAACAACGAATAAGCGTAGTAGAGACGAAATTCGCCATTCTCAAACGAAATATCCGGCGCCCACAACTCCTGGGTCCCCGGACTGTCGCGGCGGATCCAGTCGGGAATCTGGTCGAATACGTGGCCACACAGCTTCCACGCATGCAGGTCCGTGGAGCATCGGATCTGAAATTGCCCGCCGTCCTGCGCCTTCCCCGTGGCAAACACGTACCACGTGTCGCCCGCCTTGACCACCGATGGATCGTGCGTGCCCCAGAAATCCCCGCTGAGTTGGAACGCCTGCGGCTCCTGCCCGCGCAGAATTTGCCCTAAGCCCAACCCGACAAAGAGCAGGAGGAAAAATGGGGCCCGTAACGTCATCGCTCCTCGCGAGGTTGGATTGGTCGGCTCGCCCTTCTTCATTGGACGCATTCTCCCGGTACGCGTCAGCGCACATCCAGCTCCATCACTTCGATCGTGTACGGAGGAATGCGGTGATGGAGCGAACCGCTCACGCCATGCAGAGCACTCTCCACCGGAATGATCGCCGTGGGTCGATCGAGGGTGTTCGTCGCCTCCGGGTCGTGCCCGGTCAGGCTGATCAGCTTGCCTTCCGCCGCCAAACTGGCGCCCGGCATTTTGATCTCGACCGCCTGCGAGTCGGAGGTGGCGTTCACCAGCTTAAGATACAGCCGCTTCTTCGCTGAATCCTCCGTCACGGAATAAAAGAACCGCGGCCCCGCATTTTCCGCCGACGATGTGGGCGTCTCATCGCCGATGTGGCTGCCGAACATGACCTGCGCGTAGTAACTCGGCGACCCGTAGCTGCGCTGCGCGTCATAACCGATCAGGTCAGTATCCCATTGCATGGCGTTGGGGCTCACATTCACCAGCAACGGTGCATAACTCGCCATCACAATGATGTCGCTGTTGCGCTCAAGGCCGGTCATCCACGCAGCGTCGCCCAGTGCGGCGCCCATGTTCGGGGTGGGCGTACCTTCGCGCGTGGCCCACTCGCCAACGAAAATCTTCGGCCCGTTCCGGTCGGTTTTGTCGTAGTGCGTCGCGTCGTGGAAGAAATCCGTCGCGCGCAGGTAGTAGTGCTCGTCGAGCACGTCGGGAGTCATACTCTTGATGGGCGCCGTGGCAATCTGCTGCAAATCCGGATACTTCGCCTTGATCGCCTTGTAGAACTGGGCGTAGCGCGCGTCGTAACTCCCCGACGTGTCGAACCAGTCTTCGTTGCCGATCTCCACATAGGTGATGTGGAACGGCTGCGGATGACCATCGGCGGCGCGCTGTGCGCCCCACTTCGTGTCCGGGCCGCCGGTCGCGTATTCAATCTCCTCGAGCGCCGACTGCACGTACGGCTCAAGGTCAGCGCCGGGTTTGATGTGCTCATGCATCAGCGAGTATCCGGCGTATACGGCAAGCACCGGCTGCATGTGCAGGTCTTCGCACCACTCGAAGAATTCCAGCAGACCCAGACCGTCGGTCGACCAGTAATTCCACGGGCTCGGATGCCCCGGCCGATCCACGCGCGGGCCGATCATTTTCTTCCAGTCGTACCAGTCGGCAAGATGATCGCCCTCGAGATAGTTGCCCCCAGGGAAACGCAGGAACTGCGGATGCATCGCCGCAAGCTTCTCCATCAGATCGATGCGGTTGCCGTTGGCGCGATCGTGATAGGTGGGCGGAAACAGCGAAACCAGGTTCAGCCATAAACTGCCTGGATGCGCGACCGTTAGGACCAGATGATTCTCCATTGAGGGTTCGATCGCGCCCGTCTTCAGCGTGAACTTATGCTGGCTCCAGTCCGTGCCGATGCCGGAAACAACCGCACTCGCCAGTACTTTGCCGCTCTGGTTAGCAACCAGGCTCGCGGTGACGGGGCCGACCTCCGCCGAATCGTCCTTCGCGTAGAACGAACCCTGATAGCTCGTGTTCGCGCGCACGGGGATACCCCAGTAGCCGCCGTTCAGCACGCCGGCAGGGCCGGACGCGCTGGCCTGACTGACCTCGACGTGCATACTGTAAGGCAACGCCTGGCTGGGCCCAGTGGTCTTGTCGAGACTGATCTTCGCCGAGGAGTTCCCATCTTCGACGAGAATCCAGTCATTCACGCCCGACCAGTCCGCGCGGAACGTTCCATTGCGAATCAGCTCCGCGTAGAGGCCGCCGTCGTAGGAATGGTTGATCTCCTCCGTCATCAGGCCGTACAGTGTAGGGCTCACCTTCGAGGCGTTCTGATCGGGATGGATAGTCAGAATCGTCGGCCCAGACGACTGTGCCCGAAGAAGCGTGGCGGCGAAAAAGCAAAAAGCCAAAACGACTGGAATGCCGAACCTTTTCGTTCTCATGAAGGACCTCGTTTTGCAGGCGGCGGACAGCCGAGAAAACGTATACCACAAACGCTGGCCGCTTTGTCACTCTTTCCTCGCGCCGCCTCCTTTTCGATCCACACCAATCAGAGAAATATCGCCTGAAACCCGCTCCAGACGCGGGTTTCGGTCACTTCACGGACCACGTAACACGCAGCAGATCCACGCTCTCCCGGGGCAGCTCGATCTCCACCGGTACATCACCACGCTCGACCGTCACCCACCGCGGCGAGGCTACCGTCTCCAGCTGCCCGGCAGCCTTCAGCTGCCCGTATTGTTCGTCGCTCGGGTTCTGCGGCGAACCCATCTGCTTCCAAAACGCGAACGCGTTGCTGTGGTTCTCATCGATGCGATACTCCTCGATTAGGACGCGGTGAACTGCCTGCGGGATGCCGTGGATCGCGACGCGAACCGGGGCCGCTGGCCCTGGAGTGTCGTCGTCCTGGTAATTCCACAGCAGGATCGAGGTGCCGCCACCCGATCGCGTCGCCATCGCGTCAATCTCCGGCCGCTGCCGGACTCCCGATGCGACGACACTCTCCGCCGGGATAGCGCCGCTGCTGGTCGCCGCCACGCGCTCGCCGCCGAGCATTCCCGCCATGCGAAAGAAATTTAGCTCCGGCTTGTCCACGCCATGAGTTGCGAGCGCACGTTGGCCCGCAAACATGGGCTGACCCTCAAACTCAAATGCCCATGTCACAAATCCGATCAGGTTCACATGCTCGCTTTGGGCCAACTTCAGGAGCCCCTGCATCTCGGCCGCCGTATACGCCGGATACACCGTTCCGTTGCGATAAGCGTCCTCCGGGTGCTGCTCCGGCGAGCACGCTCCGCAACCCTCTGGATCGGCCTCGCTCAGGATGATTGGCAACCCTCGGAATTTCGCGGAGGCATGAACAATCGCGAAACCAGTCTCTGCATTCAGCAACTCGCGGCCCAAACCCATCTGCACATGCCCGTCCACAAAATGCGGGCTGCCCTTAGCGTGAAACGAAATGAAGTCCAGCGGGACCGGCCCGCCCGTCGCGGCGCTGCGATCCTGCGAGCAGTGCCGCAGAAACGCCTCGAGAAACGCGGCGCTCTTACTCCCCGGCGAAGGTCCAGTTGTCGCCGGACCACCAACTCTGGCGCCGGGAATCGCCGCCCTCACGCCAGCGACAGCATAGTCGTAGAGCCGGTTGTACTGTTCTTCAGTCCCGTGCCAGTAGAAAATGTCCGGCTCGTTCCACACTTCCCAATACCAGGTCGAGACCTCCGCCATACCGTAGCGCGCGACCATGTGCGCCGCGACCTGGTGGACTAACTCCCGCCATTTCGTGTAATCCTTCGGAGGAAACGACCAACCCTCCACATCCCCCGGTTTCGTCGGCCATGAGATGTGATACGGATCCGGATGGCTCGACAGCGCCTTCGGCATAAAGCCGAGTTCCACGAAAGGCCGTACGTGCGCACCGACCCACCCATCGAAGATGCCGTCGAGGATCGTCCAGTCGTAGACGGGTTTGCCGTTCGCGTCTTCGTTGTAGACGTTGCTCGAGCTCCATTTCAGCTCGGGCCTCCCATTGCCGGTCGTCAGCAGGAAATGCGCGCGCAGATACACCGGCTCCGGCGTCTGGTCATGTAATTCATGCAGAAGTGCCTCACCATTCTGCGTCGTCGTGTAATTCGACTCGTCGTAGCCGAACCACCGATAAATCGGTGTGATCACTCCCTGGTCGCGTGTCAAATCAACCTGCACGTCGGTCGTCGACTGGCCGAAGCCGCTGGCGGCGGCAACCAGCAAAAATCCGGCAATGAGCCTCCCGCGCATGTGGCTGATAGCTCTCACTCGGGCAACATAAGCCGGCCCTTGATGCTGAACTTTCCCGTGACCCCCGGAGCACCCGTATCGGGCTGCCCGCCACCGATGGTGATCGTGTATGAGCCTTCTGCGATGATCGGGTCGCCGGCCTCGGTCACCATGCTCAGGTCTCGATTTTTCAGCTGAAACTCCACCTTCTGGCTCGCTCCCGTCTCCAGATGCACTCGCTTGAATCCGCGCAGCGCTCGGATCGGCGCCCCTGCGACGTCCGGGAAAGTGAGGTATAGTTCGACGACCTCGTCGCCGGCTCGACTCCCCGTGTTCGTTACCGTCACCTCGGCTCTTACCGGATCCCCCGCGGCCACTTCCTCTGTCGGCAACGTCAGTCCGCTGTAACTGAACGTCGAGTAACTCAGCCCGTATCCAAACGGATAAAGCGGAGTACCTTTGAAATACCGATAAGTGCGCCCTTCCATCGAGTAATTTTCGAAGTTAGGTAGCTGGTTAACATCCTTATAGAACGTCACCGGCAGCCGTCCCGCGGGATTGTTTTTTCCGCTCAGAGTTTCGGCCACCGCTGCACCGCCCTCTTCGCCCGAGTACCAGCTATCCACGATGGCGTTCGCGTGGGCCTGCGCCCAGTTCACGCCCAGCGCGCTGCCGTTCATCAGCACCACCACCAGCGGCTTTCCCGTGCTCCCGACCGCTTCCAGCAGCGCTTCTTCCGGCTCCGGCAGATCGAGACTGGTGCGGTCGCCGCCCAGAAATCCAGGCTCGCTGACCGGCATCTCCTCACCCTCCAGCTCGCTCGTAATTCCTACCACCGCAATCACAACATCGGCATCCCGGGCTGCTGCCACGGCTTCCGGCGAGGGCGCCGCACTGTACCGCGCCCACAGCAGTTGCGCTCGCGGCTTGCCGCCGCCAAAGTTTCCATACGTCGCAGTGATGGATACTTTCTGTCCCCGCTCCAGATGCACCCTGCCCAGCTTGGCCTGCGCGCCCTCCATACTGAACACCTGCGCGATCTCCTTGCCGTCTACCACGACACGCGCAAACCCGCCCGCAGAAACGCCCAGCAGATAATCGCCGGTTTCCGGCGGCGTCAGAAATCCCGACCACTCGACCGACAAGGAGGGCTTGCCCTGCGCCTCCGCCGGCAAATTACTGTCCGTCAGGTCAAGGTTCGGTTCCACCCGGCTGGTCAGCGGAGTTGGCCTGGCGCCGGGTCCCAGTTCCATGCCGCGCCCCAGCGCGTAGTCCGCTTTCAGTCCTGGTTTTCCATCCGGCGTGGTCAGCAGTTTGTCCGGTACCGGATCGCCGTCGTTTCGCAGAAACTGCGTGCCCGGCACAAATCTGATTCGTGCATTGGGAAACTCGGCCTTCAGCCCATCGAGCACGCTCACCGAGCGCGTCGGCGTTCCGCTGTAGTTCCCCATCAGCACTTTGGTCTGATCCGCGAGCGGCCCCACGACCGTAATCTTCGTCACCGACGGCTTCAGGGGAAGCACGCCATCATTTTTCAGCAGGACCATCGACTCGTTGGCCAGCCTGCGCGCCAGCGCGCGGTGCTCCGCGCTGTCCAGCTCCTTCTCGTCGATCTTCGAATACGGAACCATCTCCGGCGGATCGAACATCCCCAGCTTCACGCGCGCGGTGAACAACCGGATCAGTGCAGTGTCGATCGCACCTTCGCTCAGGTAGCCCTGCTGCACGGCGTCGATGTACGGCTTGTAGTCGTGGTTGTCTTTCACCTTCGCAAAGAAGTCCGCGCACTCGTTGTCCATCCCGCGCTCCAGCGAAATCCCGGAGGCCTGCGCCTGCGTTGTGCGGTAATGGTGCCCGGCGAAAATGTCGATCACTGCACCGCAATCGGAAACCACATAGCCCTGGAAGCCCCATTTGCCGCGCAGTTGATCCTGCAGCAGAAACTCGTTCGCGCAGCCCGGCTGGCCGTTGATCGCGTTGTAAGAGCACATCACCGATCCTGCGTGGCCTTCCGTTACAGCAGCGCGAAACGCCGGCAAATAAGTATCGATCTCATCGTGCTTGCTCACATCCACATCGGCCATGTGCCGCGTCGGCTCCGGCCCGCTATGCACTGCGAAATGCTTCGGAGTCGAAATCACCCGGTAGTATTTCGGATCGTCGCCCTGCATCCCCGTCACAAACGCCACCGCCATCCGCCCCGTCAGAAATGGATCCTCGCCATACGTCTCCTGCCCGCGTCCCCAGCGCGGATCGCGAAA
>PMAD01000061.1 GCA_003152415.1 Acidobacterium sp. | reverse complement strand
CGCGATTTATGACGTCACCACCATCGAGATCGATGCGAAAAACAAGAAGACCTACAACTTCCGCGTTTCCGGGTCGGTGCTGAAATTTGACGGGTACCTGAAGATCTACGAGAGCGACGAGGACGACGAGGAAGTTCTGCCCGAGATTCCGACCGGCGCGCGGCTGACTCTGGCCACGCAGGAGCATTTGTCGGGCATTGCGGCGCAGGAGCGAGCGGCAAAAGTCGCCCAGGCGCGGAGAAAATACAACGTCGACGTGGCCAAGATCGAGGCCCGGAATGAAGAAGCGGGTCCGGGCGACAAGATTGATGAGATCCCTCCGTTCGTGGAACCGCAGATCGAGGTCGCGTCGCGGCCTTCCGCGGTGCATGGCGTCCAGAAGTTCACCGAGCCGCCCCCGCGCTACAACGAAGCGTCGCTGGTGAAGGAGCTGGAGGAACGGGGCATCGGCCGGCCGTCGACGTACGCCTCCATCATCACCACCATTCAGGACCGCGAATATGTCACGAAGGTTCCGCCAACGGGGCGGAGCGGCCGCTTCTTCCCGACAGAGATCGGCACGGTGGTGACGAATCTGCTGGTGGCGAATTTCCCCTACATCTTCGATACCCAGTACACGGCGAAGCTCGAAGAGGAGCTGGACGAGATCGAAGAGGGCAGGGAGAAGTGGACGGATCTGCTGAAGGGCTTCTACGGGCACTTTGAGGAAGAGCTGAAGAGCGCCGAGAAGCACATGGAAAATGTGAAGCGGATGGAGAAGGCGACCGACGAGAAGTGCGATCTGTGCGGTTCGCCGCTGGTGCTCAAGTGGGGGAAATTCGGCTCCTTTTATGCGTGCAGTGCGTATGCGAAAGAAAAGCCGGTGCCGATTGCGGCCACCAGCTGGAAGAAGGAACCGAAAAAGGTCCTGTCGAGGGTGGAGGCCAGGCTCAAATATCCGATGCTGGTGAAGACCACCGAGAACGACGAATCGACCACGGTCGAAGTAAAGGACAAAGTCGAGTTGAAGACGGCGCTTGAAAACGTCGTGGGCACGGGGCGCAAGGTGACGGTGGAGCAGGTAAGCTGCGGCTTCACCAAAGAGCACTTCGAGGCCAAGCCCGATCTGCAGTCCGGCGACACGCAGAATGGGCCCGCCGAGGAGTATTGCGAGAACTGCGGCAAGGTGATGGTGCTGCGGCGCGGGCCTTTCGGCGCCTATATGGCCTGCCCGGACTACAACGCCGATCCGCCGTGCAAGACGGTGCGACGGTTGAGCCAGAAACAGCAGCAGAAACCGCCGGTGCCGCTGGATGAGAACTGTCCGAAGTGCGGCAAGCAGCTGGTGCTGCGCAGCGGAACCTACGGCGAATTTGTCTCCTGCTCCGGCTACCCGAAATGCAAATACATCAAG
Organism: Acidobacterium sp.; assembly: GCA_003152415.1. GTDB lineage: Bacteria > Acidobacteriota > Terriglobia > Terriglobales > Acidobacteriaceae > Palsa-343. The sequence goes on along the minus strand of PMAD01000061.1, from coordinate 22,285 downwards.
CAGAACCTGATCGAGGGCCTCAAGTGCCCGAAGTGCGGCGAGGGAGACATCGCCGAGCGCAAGGCACGTACGGGGAACATATTCTGGGGCTGCACGCGCTATCCGAAGTGCAATTTCACCTCGAATCTGAAGCCGGCCGCGCAGAGTTGTCCGCAATGCAAATCGCCGTATCTGGTCGAGCGAGTTGTCGATGGGGGCCTCTACCTGGTTTGCCCCAACAATAAGGAGATGATGCCGAGGCGTCGTCCCAGGAAGGGTGAGACCGCGGCCGATTTGGAAAATGCTGTCGAGTGCGGCTTCTCCGAGCGGATTGGGGATGCTCCCGTGCCTGCGCCGGTTCCGACCGCGGCGACGCATGGGCCGGTGGTCGAAGAAGAGCAGCCGGTCGGGTGAGGGTAGCTGGGAGCCTGGAGCTGGGAGCTGGGAGCGCAAAGCAGCCCGCACCGTGGAAGGGGCCTGCCGGGCTTAATCCGGTTCTCCAAGCTCCGCTCAAAAGAAAGGACCCACCGAAGCGGGTCCTTTGTGTTTTAGTTGTCGGTCTCCCTACGGCATGTAGTAGCGGAACGACGTCCAGAACATGCTGTCGATGCCCTTGGCGCCGCCGCCGGGGTTCGTCGTGCCGCCCGCGCCGGACCAGATATCGCGCTCGAAGCGGGCGTACTGGAGACCGAAGCGCATTCTGCCCTTCGGACCGTTGTAGAAGTTGTACCAATCGCCAAAGGTGAACTCCTGCACGTCTTTGTTCTGGTTGCCGCAGCTGCCGGGAGTGGAGGGGTCGAAGCCGGTTCCATTGCCGCCATAGGTGTTGTTTGTGCCACCAGGCGCGGGCTCCGTATTGCAGCCGGTCATGGAGGTCAGCGGCGAGCCGTAGCCCTCTTTGCCGACGTAGTCGCGATAGACGTAATCGCCACCGTAGTTGAAGTACAGCATCAACCGCGACGTCGGGTTGAGTTCGATCGTGCTCAGCGCGGAGAAGGCCTTCAGAGGATCAATCTCGCCGTCCGGGCGCAGAGTGATGTCGGCTATGGTGGAGGAGCCGTAGCGTCCCATACCCTTGCCGTAGAGGCCCTTCAGGCCAACGGTGAACTTCTTCGTGCCGAGGGGAACGCGGAAACCGCCGCCGATACCTGCGCCAGGCGCCACATCGTTATAAGCGCCCGTCGTGTTGCCGGTGCAGGCCGTCCCGGTGATGCTGGTTCCGGTAACGGTTGTGTTGGCGCAAACTTCATTGGGATAGACGCGGTCACGGAAATTGCGCTCGATCCCGAAGATTTCCCAATGTCCCCAGCCCGGCTCGAAGGCTATCTTGCCGACGAAGTCCGGGGTGTAGTTGTAGGAGTAATTCGCGGTGGCGTTATAGAGCCCGCCGCCGACGCCTGCGGAGCCGATGAGAAGGTTCAAAGGAAGGCTGCTGCCGGCCGGGTTCAGGGTCTCAGCATTTTCCGCCGATGCACCGAGCCAGAAGTGGTTGGCGAAGTTTTTGGTGACGCGGAAGCTGTACTGGCGCGTCCACACGAAGCCGGTCGTGTACTGGGAGTCGATGGTGGCGGGCAGAATTTCGCTGCCACGGGTCTCGCCCTGCGTGGTCTCAGTCGCCAGCGACCAGCCCTGGCCACCGGAAACATCCCAGCCGTTGCTGAATAGCGCATCGGTCCACAACTGACGCTGGCGAAGCACGTAGCTGTTGGACTGGTTGTTGTTGGAGGTGATGCCGGCGCCCAGCCAGTCCATCTCGTAGTAGCCGCTGATCGTCGAGCCGTCGAGCTTGCCAGTAGCCTTCAAAGCCAGGCGCGACTGACGGCCGGTTCCGAAGAACTCACTCAACTGCGCGTTGTCGGAATTCTGCAACGGAACACTGGTAAACGGAGTATTGATATCGCTGCCCGTCGCCCCCTGACGCCACACGGTTTCGGCCGCGATGAAGCTGCCGGTCGGCGAAAGCGAGATGCCCTTGAAGTGAATGACTTCCGGGTTCTCGATCGCCTTCTTCGTGTCGGCCTGCTGCTGCTGGATGGTGCTGGCGATGGAGACGGCGTTAGCTTTCAGATCGGTGACCGAGGTCTGCAGGCTGGAGACCGCGTCGGCGTTGGCGGAGAGCGTCTGCTGCTCGGCGGTGGCTGCAGCCTGGGCCGCCTGCGCGGACGCCTGGGCCTGAGCCGCAGCTTGCTGCGCCGACTGCAGCTGCGCGTCGCGATCGGAGAGCTGCTGCTTCAGCGAGTCGATCTGGCCGCGATCGGATTGCTCCTGCTGCCGCAGTTCCTCGATTTGCGCTTCCACGCTCGGTCCCTTCGGCGCGGCAGGTTTCTTGTGATGGACCGGCTTGGGCGAGCTGGCCGTGGTCTGCGCGTAACCGGCGGCAACCGCCATGATCAGCGCCAGGATGGCAAGCGCCTTCAATTTGTTAGTCATTCAGCCTCTCAGGAAGTTGGAAATGCGTAAGTGGTGCATTGCAGCGAGGGGAAACGCCTGGGTCCTGAGCGTGGCCGGAAGTTGAAGCGGCGGGAATCGCGCGCTCCCTTCCGAACAGGCCCACAGCTACCCACTGCGCATGGTCGCAGGCAAATGTGAACGTTCAGAGAATTTGCGGTGAATGTTCGGGGAAAAGCCCCGCGGAGGCGCGGGGAACTTAGTGAGGGGTCAACAGCTTACGAGAGTCGTGAGCAGCATTGACATGTTGGGTAGTATACACAACCTTTCGGCGGAACAAGAGCGTTGATGCTCGCCAGTCCGAAGTTATTACGGTTGCGTCGCGTGTTTCCCAGCAGCGATCAAATTAGCCAGCAGGCGGTAGGCTCCGGGAACGGCTTCCGGAAGCTGCCGGTAGACGGCGTACGCCATATAAAAGTAGTTTCCCTTGCCGTAGTGCGTGTAGAGCAGGCCGCCCTGCTGCGGATCCTGGCCGGAGTCGTGAACCTGAGTGAGGGGCGTGTACTGCGAGGACCAGGATTCCAGAAACGAGTGGCCGCGCTCCTCCACCCAGCCGTCGAAATCGGCGGAAGTGATGTGGTTCGGCCACGTGAACACGCTGTTGTTGGGATCGAGAAGAGTCACGGGGGCATGCTCGTCGACGACCTTCTCTGGGTTGCGTCCCAGCGTCAGCGGATACGGAGCAGGGAACTGGACGCTCTGGTACTGGACCAGAAGAGTGCCACCGTTGCGGACGTAAGCAAACAGCCGCTGCGTGGCCGCGGTCAGGTCGGGGCGCGAGGAATAAGCGCGGATGCCGACAAGGATAGCGTCGTACGCCGACAGATCGCCCTCGGCCAGATCGGTCGCCGTGAGCAGATGCGGCTGCACGCCGATTTCCGCGAGCGCCTCGGGGACGTCGTCGCCCGTGCCCATGATGTAGCCGATCTTCAGATCTGCAGGCACCTTTACGTCGACAGCGCGCAGGCGGTAGGTGGCGGGGCGATACAGATAATAAGGACGCAGCCCTGGATATCCGACGACGGTTAAGCCTTCGGTGAAGCGGGAGCTCCCGATTTCCGCGGCNNCGGATCGCCTGGCTGCTGTCAGCCGCAAGGTGAAACGGCACTTCGGCGGGGTCGGCAGTCCAGCCGTCGGGCAGCGCCAGTTTCACAGTGCCGTCAGCATTGCCTTGTTGTTGATTGCTAACAGTGACAGCGAAGGGGACCGTCGCGGTGCCGAGCGGGACGACGCCCGCCTGGGCGGTGAGATTCACTGACACCTGGGGCACGACCGCCAGCGGCTGGTAGACGCCGCCGATGCCGTGGACGCGATGGACCGTCTGCACCACCTGGGCCAGGCGAATGGGAACACCCATGTATTTGAATTCCGCCCACCCGGCCAGCGGATAAGGAGCGAAGGGCAGAGTGAGCCAGCGCGGATCGTTGATGTCGTAGTACGGCTGCTCGGTATTGGGGCGAGTGAAGTACGGTCGTGTGAACGCGGCATTGCGCGGAACATACACGCGGAAAACGGCGTCGCCGGAGTTGCTGGACACGGCGTCAAGACCGGGCGCGCCGATGCGGGTGATCTCCCAGGAGCTGCCGTCGGGTTGATCGAGCCAGGTACGGACGAGCTGCAGACCCTCCGGCGAGGGTCCCCAGAAGGGCGCCGCAGTGACGTGCACGCGTACATCGATTTCCGATCCGGGCGTGACGGCGGTGATCGTATCTTCGGGCACCGTGGGCGGCCCAAAATTAGCTCCGGTGGCGGTGCGCGGCATCACCAGCGCGTTCACCTCGAGCCCCAGCGATTCCGCCAGCGCGGTGTTGAACTGCGCCAGCTTGATGTTGAGCTCGTGCACCACGTTGGCTTTGTCGTCGGCGTTCAGGCCGCTGGCGGTGACCCACTCGATGAGCTGCTGCGTCACCTTGTAGCCGGTGGCCAGCTCCGGCGCAATCTTTTCCGGATGAGCAGGCCAGTCGCTGTGCAGCGCCGTGGCGACGTGATGATGGATGTCATTCAGCGCCGCGACCAGAGGCGCGGTGTTTCCGGAATGAACCAGCGACGCGATGCCGGGGAGCGTGGTGTCGATGCCGTCGAAGAAAGACTCTTCCTTGTCCGCCGTTTTCACCGACGATCCATAGCGGTGGTAGCCAACGCTGAACGGCCCGGGCAGGGGCAGCGTGCCGCCGCCATTCTGCGACTTCTGCTGGCTCCATCCGGTGCGGGCGATCTGCGAATACGACTCGCCGAGGACCGAATCCCAGGTGCCTTCGGGGATTTCCAGCGTGGCGGCGGGAAAGGTGTCGCTCCACTGCTTCGCCACATAGTCGTAGAAGCGCGCCGGCGACCATTTATTTGTCGCGTAGTCGAAGATGCCCTTGCTGCTGGGTGCGAAGAACGGGACACGGGCGTAGACCTTCAGCGGCGACCACGGACGCAGTCCGGCGGCGATCTGATCCGGGCACACAGCGGGATCGCCGGCAGCGGTGAAGGCTTCCTCGTTCACCTCTCCGGAAACCTGATGGTGCCCGTGACCGTCGGTGATGTTCCCGGTAAAGGTCGACGCCAAAACCAGCGGGTGATAATCCCGAACCGCGCGCACCACGTCGCAGAGCACGCGATCGTGTCCCCATTGCTGGTGCGCTTCGTCAATGGTCTTCGAAAAGCCGTAGTCGGCGACGGTGGCGAAGAACTGCTCGGAGCCGGAATACTGATCGGCCAGCAGCAGCTCGTTGGTGCGGATCAGCCCCAGCTCGTCGTAGCTTTCGCCGGACATGGCGTTCTGGCCGCCCTCGCCGCGCGTCAAGGTCACGATGGCGGTGCGCGCGCCGGCGCCGCGCGATTCATAGGCCAGCATGCCGCCGTCCTCATCGTCGGGATGGGCGACGATGAACATGAGGCTGCCCCAGGTATCGAGCTTGCGCAGCGTTTGCGCCAGGCCATCCGCCCCGCGGTCCTCCGGGAGGGTCTGGGCATCGGGCGAGGCGGCAATCTGGGTGCGCCACGGAACGGCCTGGGCGGAGGCGGTCAAAGCGATCGCGGACGCAAGCGCCAGCGCAGAAGCGCTGCGGAGGGAGCGGGGCTGGAATGGGGGCTGGAGAGACATGAGTCCTGAATTGCCAGTGTAATCGTCACGCGATTTGATACAAAGGCAGAACATGGCCTTAGGACCTGCTGACTCCACCAGACCGGATCCCACTGCCGCCGCATCTGGCCCGCCAGGCCAGCCTCACCTTGAGCGCCGCATCGGGCTGGCCAGCGCCGTCACGCTGAACATGATGTACATGATCGGGGTGGGGCCGTTCATCACCTTGCCCCTGATCGTGGTTGCCATGGGCGGATCGCAGGCGCTGCTGGGTTGGCTGTTAGGCGCGGCGATCGCGGCCTGCGACGGACTGGTGTGGGCGGAACTAGGCGCGGCCATGCCGGAAGCGGGCGGGTCGTATGCTTTTCTGCGGGAGATTTACGGACGCGAGAGCGCCGGCCGCTTCGTCTCTTTCCTCTACATCTTTCAGCTCGGGTTCAGCGCGCCCCTGTCGATCGCCTCCGGCTGCATTGGATTTGCGGAGTTCGCCTCCTATTTGTTTCCCGGACTCCGTGCTCCGCTCATCGCCGCGTGGCCCAACGGCGTTCACTGGACCAGCGTGCTTGCGGCGGGCACCTGCGCGGTCATCGTCGGCTTGCTGTACCGCGACATTCGCGCCATTCTGCGCACCGCGTGGGTGCTTTGGGCGGGCGTGATGGCGGCCATGGCCATCGTATTGTTCGCCGGATTGACGCATCTTCATCCGGCGCTCCTACAGGTGTCGCCTCAAGCCTTCAGCTTTTCCCCCGCCTTCTTCGCGGGGCTGGGCTCGGCAACGCTGATCGCCACCTACGACTACTGGGGCTACTACAACGTCTGCTTTCTCGGCGGCGAAATCCGCAATCCCGGCAAGACCATCCCGCGCGCCATCCTGATTTCGATTGCGGTCGTTGCCGTTCTCTACATCGCCATGAACATCAGCGTGCTCGGCGTGATCCCGGCGCACCAGATGAGCCGCACCGTGGTCGCGGAGATGGTGGCGCGCACGCTGGGTCCGCGCGCCGCCGTTCTCATCGCATGCCTGATCATGTGGACGGCTTTCTCGTCCGTCTTCGCGTTGCTGATGGGATATTCGCGCGTGCCCTATGCCGCGGCGCTCGACGGCAACTACTTCCGTGTTTTCGCGCACCTGCATCCCAAAAGGAATTTCCCGGATTTTTCGCTGCTGGCCCTGGGGGGAGTGGCGATGCTTTTCTGTTTCCTGCGCCTGGCCCAGGTGATTGCCGCGCTGGTGGTGATCCGCATCGTGCTGCAGTACCTGCTGCAGCAGGTGGGAGTCATCGTGCTGCGCGTGCGGCGCCCGGAGATGCCGCGTCCGTTTCGGATGTGGCTTTATCCGCTGCCGCCTTTGGCGGCGCTCGCGGGATTCCTCTTTATTCTCTTCTCACGAACGCGGGGGATGGGGGACCTGCTCTACGCCGCTGCGATTGCGATCGCCGGCAGCATTCTCTATCTGTTGCGGGCGCGAAAGCGTCACGAGTGGCCATTTAGAATCGAACCGTCAGAGGCGAGGTGAATCATGGTGGACTTGTCGGTGGCAGAGGGCAAGCTGGTGCTTCATGTGCGCGGAATCGATCAGCTCTGGGCGCTCAGGAGCACCCTTGAAATTCCTCTGCAACACATCGCAGGAGTTCGCGCCGACCCCAACATCGCGCATGGCTGGTGGCACGGCTTGAAGCTGATCGGATCCGACATTCCGGGCGTTCTGCACGCGGGAACCTTCTACCAGCAAGGCAAGATCATCTTCTGGGATGTTCACCATCCCGACAACACCATCGTGATCGACCTCCGCGACGAGCGCTACGGGCAGCTGGTCGTCGAAGTGGCCGACCCTGACGCCGCCGTGCAGCTCATCCAGCCGTATTGCCAGGGGAAGTAACGGGTGAACGCCTTCGTTCTCGCCGGGGGGCAGAGCAGCCGCATGGGCCGCGACAAAGCCCTCCTGGAAATAACCGGCCGCCCGCTGGTGGAGCACGTGCTGGACCTGCTTCGCAGTTTGGATTTGAGCCCCCGCATCTGCGGCTCCCGTCCCGATCTGGCCCGCTTTGCCGAGGTTGTGCCGGATAACTTCCCGCAATCCGGACCCCTTGCCGGGATCGAAGCGGCCCTCGCGGTTTCAGACAGCGAGCTGAATCTCTTCGTTCCTGTCGATCTGCCCGGTCTGCCGGGTGGATTTCTGCGATGGATGATGACGCGTGCGGAGAGGAGCCAGGCGGTTGCCACGATCCCGCGCTACGGCGGCCGGCCGCAGCCGCTTTGCGCGGTTTACAGTCGGCGCCTGATCGATGGGCTGCGCCGCTCCCTGGCAGCAGGCGACTTCAAGGTGAGGGTTGCCCTGCAAGCGGCGGTTGCGTGGCTGGGAGAGGCGGTCGATGAGTTCGACGTGGAGTCCGTCGCCTCCGCGTTGCCCGAGGGCGAATGGCCGTCCCATCCACCCCTGACGGACTGGTTCCGCAACGTGAATACGCCGGCGGATTACGAATCGCTGCGCTTGGCGCTGGAGCAAAAAGCCGTCATCCAGAACACTGAGAACAGGTAAGCTGACAACAGGCGAGGCAACCGAACCGCGTGGGCAGCTCCTCCGACCCTCCCATTGAAGTCATAGCCGAATCCAACGGTCACGCGGACCGCCAGCCCTATATCGCCTTCGAGAATGTCTCGAAGTCCTTCGGCAGTCTGCACGTGCTCAAGGACATCAATTTTCACGTGATGCCGGGCGAGACGCTATGCATCCTGGGCCGCTCCGGGGTGGGCAAGTCGGTCTCGCTGCAGCTGATCATGGGATTTCTGCGCCCCGACTCCGGACGCATCCTCGTCGCCGGCGAGGACATCACGGGGTTCACCGAAGAGCAGATGCAGGCGGTGCGCCACAAAGTCACCATGGTTTTCCAGAATGGCGCGCTGTTCGATTCGCTCACCGTCGGCGAGAATGTCGCGTTCCCGCTGCGCGAAGGCCGCGGCCTATCCGAGGATCAGATCCAGCAGATCGTCCGCGGGCTGCTGGAGATGGTGAGCGTCGCCGAGATGATCGACCTGCTGCCCTCAGACCTTTCCACCGGCACCAAGCGATCCGTAGCGATTGCGCGGGCTCTGGCTGCCGAACCGGAGGCGGTTCTGTACGACGAGCCCACCACCATGGTCGATCCGCTGATCGCCCGCCTGCTTGGCAACCTCATCCAGAAGCTCAGGAATCAGCTGCGCCTGACCAGCATCGTGGTGACGCACGATATGCGGTTCGCGGAGCGGCTCGCGGATCGCGTCCTTTTCCTGCATCAGGGCCGGGCGGAGTTCTTCGGCACCATGGAGGAAATGAAGCTCTCCAGCGATGAGGTGCTGCGCCAGTTCCTCGATCTCGACGCGCTGGTCCTGCCGGATCTCTGACAGGTTCTGACCCGGCCTAGGGAGACGGTGGCCGCGCCGCGCGCTGGTCGCGCACCGGGAAATTCACTGGCAACTCGAAGAGCTGCGGATCTGGCGGGCCTGCATCGAGGTCGCTGATCGTAAACGTCTGCGTCCCGAAGAGGGGATCGGTGCGGATCGAGAGCAGGTTGATCGCGAGCTGCTCCGACCGCCAGGTCTCGCTGGTTTTGACCACCGGCCGGTCGTTGCCCACGGCTCCGGGGTTCAGAGTGGTGGTCACGCGGGTCCCGATCGTGTCGACTCCGGCGATCACGCGGTTCCCGAGGCTCTCGGCCTGCAAAAAGCCGCGGTCGCCGGGGAGCGGTCCACTGGAAGGCGGCGGAGCCGCAGCGGCCGCGAGATCGCGCGACGGATCGTAGCGCAGCAGAGCGCAGACGCGGGCGATCATGTTGCAGTTGTAAAGTGTGCGCGTGTGCGCGTCGGCGATCTGAATCCACTGCAGGCGCGATGCAATGTCGCCGTTTTTGGGAACCAGGGCCCAGCGCTCCTCATATAACCGGCCCTGAGCGTCGCGCGCGATCCGGCGCTGATTGAGCAGAGTGATCGAAGCGCCATCGGGCGTATAGCGGACCCATTCGGTAATCAGGGTGGCGGTGAACGGCTCGTGGGGGATCGGCGGGACGACGATGCTTTCCAGCACCTCGCGCACGCCGCCATCCTGCGCGGGAACGACACCCCGTGTGGGGACGGTCGACGGCTCGGGTGTGGGCGCCTGCTGCGCGGGCAGCACAGGCCGGTTCGGAGTCGGCCACTGCTGCGCACAAGCGGTCGAAGCTGCACACAGGACGGCAATCAGCCAGAACTTGCGAGCGGGCACAGCGCCCCTCCGGGTTTCGACGAGAATGCTATGTTGAAATGGCGCGCAGGTCAACGGCGGCGTCGAAGGGCTAATCCTGCGGCGTTGCTACACTAAAAGAGTGAAGGTCGCGCTCGCCCAGATCGATCCCACCATCGGCGATTTCAGCGGAAATACCGCAAAAATCCTCGAATTTACACGCAGAGCGCAGCAGGGGGGCGCCGACCTGGTGCTGTTTCCCGAGCTGGCTATCAGCGGCTATCCGCCCGCCGATCTGCTGGAGAAACCCGCCTTCGTTGCGCGCTGCGGCGAAGCTCTGTGCGAGATTGCTCGCGCCACGGCGAGCGATCCCATCGCTGTAATCGCGGGGTACGTGACCGCGGCTGAACCGGGGGCAGGGAAGCACGTGAGGAATTCTGCCGCGCTGGTCCGGCATGGGAACATCGAGTTCGTGCAGTCGAAGATGCTCCTCCCCTACTACGATGTGTTCGACGAGCAGCGCTACTTCGCGCCCGCCGCGCGGCAACGCCTCTGCGATATCGATGGACAGCCGGTCGCACTCACCATTTGCGAAGATGCCTGGAATGACAAAAGCTTCTGGGAGAACCGTCTCTACACCGTCGATCCCGTGGAAGAGCTGATGAAGCAGGGCGCGTCGCTCATCCTCAACATCTCCGCCTCGCCCTGGTGGCGTGACAAGCGCGCGCTGCGCAAAGAAATGCTGGCGGCCATCGCGAAGCGGCACCGCGTGCCGGTGGTGATGGTGAATCAGGTGGGCGGCGACGACAGCCTGGTCTTCGATGGATCGAGCCTGGTGATTGCGCCCAGTGGTGAGGTGATCGCACAGGCGAAAAGCTTCGAAGAGGACCTGATCTTCGCTGATCTCGACGCGCTTACCGGAGACATGCGCGAGCAGCCCGGCGACGAAGACGAGGCTATGCTCGAGGCCCTCACCCTGGGCACGCGCGATTACGTGCGCAAATGCGGCTTCTCGAAGGTCGTGATTGCGCTGAGCGGCGGCATCGATTCCGCGCTGGTCGCGGTGATCGCCGTACGGGCTCTGGGAGCGGAATACGTCACTACACTCGGCATGCCCAGCCCTTATTCATCTCCCGGGTCCATTGACGACAGCCTGCAGCTGGCAAAGAATCTCGGCATTCGCTACGAAGTCGTCCCCATCGACGAAATCTTCGGTGGATTCAACCACGCTCTCGCGCCGGTGTTCGCGGGCCGCCAACCGGACATCACCGAGGAAAACGTTCAGTCGCGCATCCGCGGCGCGCTGCTGATGGCTTTCTCGAACAAGTTCAATGCGCTGGTCCTGACCACGGGCAACAAGAGCGAGATGTCCACTGGTTACTGCACGCTCTACGGCGACATGGTGGGCGCGCTGGCGGTGATCGGCGACGTCTTTAAGACGCGTGTCTACGATTTGTGCCGATGCGTGAATCGCGAAAGGGAAGTGATCCCTCGGGCGATCCTGGAGAAGCCACCGTCGGCGGAGTTGCGGCCTGGGCAGAAGGACACGGACTCGCTGCCTCCCTACGAAGTGCTCGACCCGATCCTTGAAGCGTACGTCGAACATTATGAGTCGCCGGAAGATATCGCGGCCGAGCGCGGGCTCGATCTCGAAATGGTGCGCGCCGTCGTCAAAATGGTCGAGCGCAGCGAATACAAGCGGCAGCAGGCGGCGCTGGTGCTCAAGGTCACGCCGAAGGCCTTCGGGATGGGTCGCCGCTTCCCCATCGCAGCTAAAGTACAGGTTTAGGAATTACGCCGAAAGGACTCTATGCAGATTCGTTCCATCGCCTGCGCAATGCTTGCTCTCTTCCTCGCTCCTGCTCTGTGCCTCGCGCAGGCCGACCCGCCTTCCGCGCCTACGCCCCAAGCGGCACCTTCCGCGCCCACGCCGCAGGAGGCGCCTTCCGCTCCGGCGCCGCCGAGCGCGACCGNNACGTCGTGGGGCTACGATACGAACCGTTTGTGGGAGGTCTATGGCATCCAGAAGACCCCGGCTCCCGGCGTCAGCAAAGTCACGATCTACGTCGCCGAAAAACAAGCCGGTCAGCAGATCGCGACCCTGACCTTCTTTGTCACGCCCGACGGCCATCACCTCGTTACCCAGGACGCGATACTCGATTTCGGAGCCAAACCCTTCGAGAACAATTACCGCACGCTGCAGGGGCGAGCAGACGGTCCCTCGCGAGGCGCAGCCGGCAAGCAGTTTGAGCTCGTCGAGTTCGCCGATTTCCAGTGCCCGCATTGCAAAGACGCGCAGCCGATCGCGGAAAGGCTGCTGCAGGATTTCCCGCAGGCGCACTTTGTCTTCGAGAACCTTCCGCTCGTGAATATCCATCCGGAGGCGTACACCGCGGCTGCCTGGGGAGCTTGCGTGGCGCAGCAAGGCAACAGCGACGCATTTTTCAAATATGCGGATTCGGTCTTTGCCGCGCAAAATGACCTGGCGGGCCAGGGTGCGGCGCAGGCGCTAAGGAACGCGGCCACCGCGGCCGGCGCGGATCCGGACAAGATCGCGGCCTGCGCCGATTCACCGGCAGGGAAGAGCGCGGTCGATGCCTCGATGCGCCTGGGACAGGAGCTGAATATCAATGAGACGCCGACGCTTTTCATCGATGGGCGGGCGGTGCCCATGATGGCCATCGCCTACGAGCAGTTGAAGACCATCATCGAGTACCAGTTTTCGCTCGACAAATAGACGCAGAGAAAGGCAGGCCAATGCCCATAGAACCTGCGCTGGACCCGGCGCGCACTGCCGTGCTCAGCATGGACATGCAGGCCGGGATCGTGTCGATTTATGCCGGAGACCAGCAGGACGCGTTTACAGCTCGCGCTGCCGGCGTCCTGGGTCGATGCCGCGATCGCGGCATGACGATCATCCACGCGCAGGTCGGCTTTCGGCCCGGAATGCCGGAGATCAGCCCGCGCAATGCGCTCTTCTCCGCCATTCGGACGTCGGAGCGGCACCAGCAGCTCTTCAAAGGCGACGCGGGCAAGATTCACCCCGCGGTCGCCCCGGTCGGCGAAGACATCGTCATCGTCAAGCACCGCATCAGTGCGTTCGTGGGAACGGATCTCGACATGATTCTGCGCGCGAAGGAAATCGACACACTCGTCCTGTTTGGAATCGCGACCAGCGGCGTGGTTCTCTCCACGCTGCTCGATGCAATCGATGCCGATTATCGCGCGATTGTGATCAAAGACTGCTGCGCGGATCAGGATGAGGATGTGCAGAGCGTTCTGTTGGAGAAGCTCTTTCCGCGCCGGGGTACGGTGGTGACTTCCGCCGAATTGCTGGAGAGCCTCTCGGGTTGAGCGCCGAGAGGTCGTGGGCTCTGGAAATCCAGCGTCCAGTCGATCAAAATTTGTCCACAAATGCTGATTCTCTGATCAAATTCCCAGAGGGGACGTGTGGAAATCATTGGGTTTTTCGCACCCAGGATGCGAATCCTCGAGCCATTGGGCACAGTACCAAAGGAGCAAAGCGTCCTTTCAGGGGTGGTTGACATCTAACTGATAGCGAGGTAGTTAGTTTTTGGGTGCGCCCACGCGATTGGGCACTTTCCTCTTGATTTTCATAGAAAATATCCCTATAATCGTAAAGGTTTGTGACTCCCCGGTGATGTCTGAACGGGCTCCCGGATTTTCTGTACGTCACTTTCAATAGTAGAGGGTAAAACATACATGGCAAAGCGTCGTGGTAATCCCAACTGGGGCAAGCCGGAGCCGATTGGGCCGGTCGTGCCCACCGTGACTTCCTTTGAGCAGGTGGTCAAGGAATTCAAGCTCACCCCGGATCAGTACATCCGCTCCACTCGTCTGCGCGAGTGGGCTCGCCGCAATCGCAACTCGAAGTACATCCCGGAATCGCTGCTGGAAGCCTGGGGCTTCGAGATCGAATCGACACTCTGATCCGATCGGTGAAACGAGCAGTATCCAGACGCCGCCTTCGGGCGGCGTCGTTGTTTTTGCGCGACGATTAGCTCGGCTCCAATCCGAACGGTATCCCGAAGGCTGGCGCGCAACGATGCGAAGGCCGGATACGCTCCCGCATTATCCGATGGTGCTGCACCGTGGCGGATATCCCGACGGCAGTTGACCAGACCCGGAAGCACCTTCAGCCTGGGAAGTCGCCACGGGCGTATTCTCCAACTGGAGGTCAGAGGCATGACTGACAAGCCCGACTACGTGCAATGGGATGATCCGAAGACCGGCGATCGTCGCTGTGGCAAGCTAGATAAGGCGCGATCAACGATTAGGATCGTGAGTTGCGAGGAAGTCGGGGCTGATGCAAGGAAGATCCCGATGGGCATCGGGACGTATACGGTTCTGGGGCAGGCTACCACACGTAAGTAACGTGCGGCTCGGGATGCATTAACGGCCAATCGGTTTTGCTTTGCCCGCAATAGCACCAGCGAAAAGGGCGTCAAGCCTGTCGTTGATTTCGCCGCTTCGCTTGTCGCAGTCGTTCAGGTCCTTACATATTTCTCCCCCATACAGTTCGTCGGTCACGATGTTTTGAATCTGATACGTGACAGAATTGAGGCCTGTCGTCTGAACCGCTGTTTCGGCGATGCAGGAGTGCGAAGCAAGGCTGTAATCGACCTTGAGAACGGAGGTCATCAGCGTGGGAAGGCCGATTTGAGCGCCATCGGTCGAATGGTCTGTGGAATACTTTTGGCCAATGCGCTGGCACCGCAGCTTTGCCGAGAAGGCCGCGCGGTCCGTCGCCTGAGCGGAGCGGTGACGGAGTTCGTCAACACCGCCACCCATGATTGCGCCGCCCAGAAATGAGACTGCGATCAGAAGGAAGATGCTCGACTTCCTAAGGGAAACGGCAATACTCATTCGTTCCTCCGCGCTGCACGCAGAGCCTAGTTGGAGGCGTTGTCAGTCTACTCCGCGAATTCAGAGCATGGGGATGGTCCGGTTTTCGCCGAGGAAGCGGCGGCAGGACTTCAGTGGTGATCACTTACGTCTGATAACAGATATTCTGTTTACTGCAGCTCAGGCGGGCCAACTACTCGTCCTTCTCGCCCCAGGCGCCGCTGGCTGCCTGCACCGAGAGCGCGATGCGGTTCCCCACTCCCACTTTCCGCATCAGNNCGCGCGAGCACCAGCTGCTGCAACACCTCTTCTTCGCGTTCCGTAAACCGGGGGTTGCGCCGGCGGCGCTGCGTAGACGAGGTGTCGAGGGCGCGATCCACGAAGGTCGACAGCACCTGTCTCGGCGCCCAAATCGATCCGTTCAGGATGGCGTAGGCCGCCTGCATCACCTGTGCAGGAGAGGCAGTGTCTTCCAGCCAGCCCTTGGCTCCCGCGGTGATCGCTTCGAGAATCTTCTCCGGCTCCGAGCCCGAACCGATGACCAGAAGCTTGAGGCCCGGCTGACGCGACCGAAGCCTGGCCAGCAACGCCAGCGAAAACGCCTGCTCCCGGAGCACCACCACCACCAGATCGAAGGCGGGCTCCTTCAGGGCCACTGCCCAATCGGTTGCGACCACCTGAAAATCCGGATGCCCGGCAAAGATCTCACGCAATCCCGTAATGCGCAGGGGCTCGAAATCGAGCAACCCGACTCGCATAGGCCGCGTGAAGTGAGTGATCGGTTCCATAGACCTTTACAGTTTCGGCAGAACAATTCCCTGCTGCTTCTGGTACTTGCCTTTTCGGTCGGCGTAGCTGATCTCGCAAACTTCGTCCGACTGGAAAAAGAGAATCTGGCAGAGCCCCTCGTTCGCGTACACTCGCGCCGGCAGCGGCGTCGTATTCGATATTTCCAGAGTCACAAACCCTTCCCATTCAGGCTCGAAGGGGGTGACATTGACGATAATCCCGCACCGCGCGTAGGTGGATTTTCCCACGCAAATGGTCAAAACGTCACGCGGAATCCGAAAATACTCGACTGATCGGGCCAAAGCGAAGCTGTTGGGCGGAACCAGCACCGACTCCGCGTGCACCTCGACAAACGACCGTTCGTCGAAGTGTTTCGGGTCGACGATCGCGCTGTTCACGTTGGTGAAGATGCGAAACTCGTCGGAGACCCGCAAATCGTAGCCGTAGGAGGAGAGCCCATAGGAGACCACCCCGTCCCGCACCTGCTTCTCGCTGAATGGTTCGATCATGCCCTTCTGGGCGTGCTCGCGAATCCAGCGATCGCTTTTGATTGCCATGAACCCCCTGCTGTTATGCCCTGGAGGGACTGTGAATGATCTTCCAGCGTGCCCCAGCGGCGGCTCCCGGCCGGACCGGAACAGCCTCTCCTGGAGACGCCCGTTGCAACCAGGGTAAAAATTGCATCTTACGGGAGGCGCGGCGCATTGACAATGCCATCAAACATTTCTACGATCACCTTGAAGATGGACCGTCCGGCTGAGGGGAGAAAACCTTGATAAAACAGGACATCATTCACCAGGTGATTGAGCGCACCGGCCTGCAGCGCAACAAAGCCGAAGCCGCGGTCGACACCGTGTTCGAGACCCTCAAGCGCGCGCTCGCCGAAGGCCAGCGTATCGAGCTGCGCGGCTTCGGCGTCTTTAATGTCCGCCCACGCAAAACGGGCATCGGCCGGAATCCCCGTACCGGCGCCGAGGTCAGCATCGCTCCCGGCAAAGCGGTACGCTTCAAGCCCGGCAAAGAGCTCCATTTGCTCGACACTAAATAAAGTACTGGTATCACCGGCCTCGCTCGGTAAACTGCTCTCGTCCGGTGCCACCTCCCGCCAGGACCGCCGAGTATGGGTCAGCCTGCTTTTCAAGTCCCTCGCCCCTTCCCTGAGAGCGCGCCGCGCATCGTCCCCGTTGGCCCCGCCTCCCATCTGGAGCAGGCTGGCGTTGCCCTTTGTCTTCTCGGCCTGAGCATCTTCACCACGCTCAGCACCGGCGCCGTGCTGATGTACAACTTCCATCGCGGCGCGCCGCCGTTTGCCGTCAACGCCGGCTTTTTTCCCTTCGCGTGGATCGTCCGCCATCCCGAGCTCCTCTCCGCCGGCTGGCCGTTCGCGCTCACCCTGCTCGGCATTCTCTCCGCGCACGAGCTCGGCCACTATCTGGCCTGCCGCTTCCACGGCGTTCGCTCTTCTCTGCCCTGGGTGTTGCCCGCTCCCACCCTGATCGGAACCTTCGGAGCCTTCATCCGCCTGCGCTCGCGCGTTCCCTCGCGCATGGCTCTTCTCGACATCGGCGTTGCCGGACCCTTAGCTGGAATGCTGGTGGCTGTGCCCGCGCTGATCAGCGGGCTTCTCCTGTCGCAGCCCATGACCGCGCCGGGCTTTCGCTCCTCCGCCAGTATCAGTGTTGGCGTTCCCCTCGCTCTCTCCGGCATTTACGCCATCGTCCGTCTTTTCCATCCCGCGCTGCCGCCGCTTGACGCCTCATTCAATCCCCATCCCGTTCTGGTCGCCGCGTGGATTGGCCTCTTCATCACCTCAGTCAATCTCATGCCGGCCGGCCAGCTCGATGGCGGGCACATCCTCTACGCGGTTTCGCCCCGGCTGCATCGCTGGGCGACCAACACGCTCGTCTTCCTCTTGTTTTTCGCTGGAACGATGTTCTGGATCGGCTGGCTGGTCTGGGGATGCTTCCTGCTGCCCAGTCTTCGTCATCCATCCGTGCCGGAAGTTCCCACGCTCTCACGGTCGCGCGTCTGGCTGGCCGTTGTCGGCCTTGTCCTCTTCATCCTGACCTTTACGCTGCAGCCCTTCGCCGGCGGAAGCCTGATGAACTTCCTGCATTAGCTGCGCCGACGAAGCTCCGGCAGCGTCTCAGCTGGGAACCGACCCACCCTGCTCCTGCCATCGCTGAACATTCACGCCCTTCACCAGCAGCCACAGCATCAGCACGGCTTCGGCGAGGATGCCCAGCCCCATAATCCCCATGGACAGAGGCGTCGGCAGCGAAGGGAGCAGAAAGACCAGCCAGCCCACTCCCGCAATGGCCATCGGTACACCCAGAATTCGTGGCAGGAAAGTCGACCGCAGAATGAGGTAGCCGATCAGGAGGCAGTAGATCGCAAAAAACAGCAGCGGGTTAACGTAGCGCGAAGCGATATGAAAGAGACCGAGAGTCGCAACGACGCATCCGACGAGGCTCAGCAACGCCGCGAGCATGGAGAGGATCCGATTCACTGGCCTGAACAAGTAATACAACAGCACCGCCAAAGCGGCGTAAATCCCCATCGAGAGGACGGTGACTGCCTTGCCATAAACAGGAAGGTGGCGGCCAATGAGCGCGCCCGATATTGCCGTCAGGAAATACAACAAATAAACGGCGCCGGTAATCCTGGCCCTCGGATTGGACGATGTCACCGCATCTCGCTCCATCATTTCAGCTGGCCGTCGTCGGCCTTGTCCTCTTCATCCTGACCTTTACGCTCCAGCCCTTCGTTGGGAGAAGCCTGATGAACTTCCTGCATTAGCGGCTCCTGCGCGTCGTGGGCGTTTGCCTGCGTCACTCCCGAGTCACGTTCACAATGACGCAGTTGATGGCAGTGGTTCCGGGAGAAAGAGCCCCAACCCGCACGCGCGTGAAGTTATCCACGGCGTTCGGCGCTAATGGGCCTTTCAGGGTCACGTCATTCTTCGTCACGAGATTGCCGCCCGAGTCGGTCTGATCGCACTCGGCTGTGGCCGAAGCGAGCGTGAACGCTGAGTTGTTGGTCCAGGCGCCGGTGATCATGACCGTCCCACCTTCGTTCTGCCACTGCACACTGAGCCACTGTTGCGCCGCCAGGCCCGAAGGCGTGTTGCTGGCCGCGCCAGGTATCGGCTGTGTTCCCGTCGGACTCGCACGGCCGTGCAATCGGTTGTAGAAGTAAGCGCCCGCCAGAACAACGATCGCCACCGCTGCGACGACTCTCGTGGTCCCCTTCTTCTGACGCAACGGCGCAGTCGGAGGCGGTGCCGTTGCACCTGGCGGATACGCTGCCGGCTGCGACGGAACTCCGCTGGGGTTAGCAGACTGACCAGCAGATTGGCCGGCGGTCGCCGCTGCCGCTCCGGAAACATCGCTTCCACACTGAGCGCAGAAGCGCTCCTCGCTCACGATCGGGTTGCCGCATTTCGGGCAGAATGCCATCCGGCGCTCCCCTGCTATTCCTTCTCCGTCAGCTGGTCGGCGTGACGTGGGCGATTTTGCAGGCCAGCTTGGTCATGCCATTCGCCACTGCCCCCATCTGCACGTTGCTGTAACTGCTCCACGTATTCGCTGGAGTAGGCCCGTTCAGCGTCACTCTGAATTGAGACAGGTCCGTCCCGTTGGCGTCGTACTGATCGCATTCCATCACTGCCGTAGCCAGATTGACGGTCGAGGAGTTGGTCCATTTCGCGGTTACCATGATGAACCCACCGGTTGCTTGCCACTGAGCGTCGAGCTGCTGCTGCTGCACCAGCGCTGCGTTGCCGCTATTCCCTCCCGCAGGCGGCGGAGGATTGGTCGGCGCTCCCGGCTGAGTGGCCGGAGGCGTGGTCGTCACCGGTGGAGTCGTGGTGGTGTGCGACTTGTTATAGAAGTAGTACCCAATCGCGGCGGCGATCAGGACAATGATCACCGTTCCCAGCATTCCATTCTTGTTCTGGGCGGCTGCGCCGGTTTGCGGAGGCACATAGGCCACAGGAATCGGCGTCGGTCCCCCCTGAGGATAGACAACGGGCGCGCTCGCCGCTGGGTGCATCGGCGGAGGAGGTGCGGCTGCTGCGAACGAGCCGCTCGGCGCCGCTGCCGGCGGCGGCGCGGGTGAGGCGCTCGGCGTCGATCCGGAGGTAGGCTTGGCGGAGACATCGGCTCCGCATTGCGCGCAAAAGCGCTCCGCGCCCTTCAGTTGGTTGCCACAGTTATTGCAGAATGCCATAGCCGATCCGTCTCCTCAGAAAACCGATAAAGTACTCCCGCTGCGACTGTACTACGAAACCGCGAAGCTGCCCGGCGGCTGCATCGAAGCCTCGACGGTCTGCAGCGTGTGCTGCAGATGACTCCTTTGTTCATCCTGCACCTGGCGCAGGCCCTGCTGTACGAGACCGAAAACCACATACCAGGAAACCAGTCCCGTAATGATGTCGTTCCCAAGAAACGGCAGCTGCATGAAGGCCGGAGCGTCCCAGATGGCGTGCATCGACACCGGGATCAGGAACGCTTTAAGAAAGCGCGCGTCAAGAAACATGGAGAGGTTTGCAGGCTTATCCTGCTTCACGCGCCAGAACGCGCCCGCCGCGATTGCCGTCCACGCCACGTGCCCCAGCGGAGCCAGAATGCCGCGCAGCCGCAGGATCTGCAGCATCGCTACGATGCCCGCATGCGTTGCCGCCGGGATGGTCTGTCCCTGTTCGAGGCCCTGAAGCAATCCGGGCAGCAGAGCACTGTTCAGCGCGTAACCCGCGGTCTCAAAACACGCGAACCCCGCGCCCACCGTCGCTCCAAACAGGATCCCATTCAGGATGTATTTGTACCGGGTGCTGCGCATCACGATGACCACCGTCAGCAGCTTGGCGACCTCCTCGACGATGCCCGCTTCCCACGTTCCCAGCTGGAAAATCGGCAGGGTGTAGCCCAGCAGAGCCACGCCCAGAGAAACGACTGCCCCAAACACAAACAGCTTCGCCACCATATGCAGGGAAACATTGCGCGGCGTGTTCAGCTCGAAGAAAAGCACCAGCGTCGCCAGGGGAAACGCGAACGAGCCGAGAATCATCACCGCGGGAATCATGTTTCCAGCGTCGGACAGATGCAGGAGCATGAATGTGCAGATCAGGTACGCGACGATCATGGTGGCCAGCACGCGGAAGAAAAGCCATGGCTTCGGCCAACCCGTTTCCACCACATCGATCGCGGGCGTCGTCTTCGAGCTGCCGACCAGCATGTAGTCTTCCACCTGCTCCGCGCTGCGCTTCTTGAACACATCGGAGAACATCTGCCCCAGGCTGAATCCCTCGAGCTGTTCCGTAGAGGCCAGGCTTTGGATTTTCGCCTGCAGGCTATGCAGGATATTCAGCTGCTGAGCCGTGTGGTGCGCCGGCGCTTGCTGCACCACGTAATAAACCTGCTGCGGAGCACCCTGGTAGACGGGCTGTGGCACCCCGGGATAAACCCCTGGCGCGCCCTGGATCGCTGGTTGTGGAGCCACTGGCGCGACGGGAACGGCCGAGCCAGGCTGAACATCCTGTGCGCTGCCGGCAGCCCGATAGACTGGGGCTCCGCAGCTCCGGCAAAACTTATCTTCTGGCGGGTTGGCCGATCCACATTGGACGCAGTACACCTGGGTTCTCCACTTCTTCTAAGCTGGGGGGATTGGTATAGCAACGTAGCATGGGCGTGTTTTCGAAGTAAAGAAGAGTTTGCGGCCTCGCGCGAGGGCTGAACCCGCCCTTCCGCGGCTGCGTAGTTACGCCAGGAACCTGACAGGATTACCTCGTGAACGCACCCACAGCCGCTCCACCCGGCGTCTCAAAACCTTCCCAACCCTGGTTCGTTTCCGGCCCTGCGATCGTCGCCGGAATCGCGATCCTGAAGCTCGCGCTCGAGCTCCACGCCGCTCCGCATTACGGCATCTTTCGCGATGAGATGTATTATCTGGCCTGCGGACAACATCTCGGCTGGGGCTACGTCGACCACCCTCCGCTCATGCCCTTCATCGCATGGCTGGTCAGCCACACCCTCGGCACTTCGCTCATCGCCATACGCCTGCTACCCGCCCTTGCCGGAGCCGCCCTCGTCTGGATCACCGGCGATCTGGCCCGCAGGATGGGCGGCGGCCGCATGGCCCAGGCCCTGGCCGCTCTCGCCGTTCTCACCGCTCCCATCTACATGCTCCTGCAGCACTGGTTCACTATGAACGCCTTCGAGCCCCTGCTCTGGATGGCCTGCGCATGGTGCGTCCTGCACTATATCGAGAGCGGTAACCCACGCTGGTGGCTCTGGATCGGCGTCCTCTGCGGCATCGGTCTCGAGATGAAGTACACCATCGTGCTTTTCGCCGCCGGCCTGCTCGTCGGTCTCGCGCTCACCCCGCACCGCCGCGTCTTCCGCTCAAAATGGTTCTGGCTCGCCTGCCTCGCGGCGTTTTTCATCTTCCTGCCCCACCTGCTTTGGCTCATCCACAACCACTTCCCTTTCCTCGAATACGAGCACAACGTCCGCATGACCTCGCGCGACATTCGCCGCGGCCCGCTCGCCTTCCTGATCGATCAGGCCAACATCCTCAATCCTGTCTCCGCTGTTTTGTGGATCCTCGGACTTCTCTGGCTCCTCTTCACTCGCACCGGCGCACGTTACAGCCTCCTCGCCTGGACTTTCCTCGTCGTCGTCGGCGTTCTTCTGGTTACCCAGGGCAAGAACTACTACGCCTCGCCCGTCTACCCCATGATGTTCGCCGCTGGCGCGGTCGCCTTCACCCAATGGTTCAGGAGTGCCCGGTCGCGCGGCGCCTACACTGTGCTGCTGGCCGTCTACGGCCTTCTGCTTGCGCCGCTCTCGCTCCCGCTCCTGCGCCCCGAAACGTACCTCCGCTACGAGCACGCGCTCGGGACCGGGCCCATCATCAAAGCCGAGAATCAGCCCACCGGC
>PMAD01000013.1 GCA_003152415.1 Acidobacterium sp. | reverse complement strand
AGCGTTCAGCGGATAGCGGATAGTAACTGCGAGCTGCTCGCATTCTGCGGACAGGGAGAATGGGTCGCCGTACGCTTGGCTTACGGAGGTGCCTGCTGTGGCGAAATCTTATCGCGAACTGATTGTTTGGCAACGAGCGGTTGAGTTATCGGTGGCGCTTTATGAATTGACCCGTAGTTTTCCACGCGAAGAGATTTATGGCCTGACAAGTCAGCTGCGGAGAGCTGGTGTGAGCGTGGCGAGCAACATAGCCGAGGGTTGGGGCAGAGGCACGCGGGCGGACTACAGAAACTTTCTGTGTGTCTCCCGTGGATCCGCGCTCGAAGTGCAGACGCAGCTGGTGATCGCCGGAAGGCTGGGATACGGACAGACCAGAAAACTGGCGCTGACTGAGGGACTCGCGATCGAAGTTGGCAAGATGCTGTGGTCCATGGTGGAGAAGATGGGACGCAGCGGTGGGTAGCGGATAGAGCCAGCGGATGGCGGACAGCGGATAGTGAGAGCGGCATCCGTCAGCGGGGGCGGTTCCCGCGGGTTGGCAGTGGTGATGAGGCAGAATGGTGCTCAAGACTGGCTCCCCCTGAAAATGAGGATGCGATGGCTACTGTGAAATCGGTTGTGGGTGAGTTGCGGGCGAAAGGGAAGGAGAAGACGCGCGCGATTTATGCGCGGCATGGGATGCCGGCGGATGAGCGGACGCTGGGGGTGAGTGTTGCGGATATGAAGGCGATCGCAAAGAAGCTGCGCGGAGAGCAGGCGCTGGCGATGGAACTGTATGCAACGGGGATCTTCGAGGCGCGGTATCTGGCGGGGATGGTGGCCGATGGGCGGAAGATGACGCGGAAGGAGCTGGACACGTGGGCGGAGGGCGCGGCGGGGATGCCGATGGTGTCGGAATACATGGTGCCGTGGGCAGCAATAGAGAATGCCGCCGCGCGCGAGTGCGCTGCGAANNTCGAAGAAGGAGCATGTGGCGGCGGCGGGTTGGTCGACGTGGGCGGGTCTGGTGGCGACGCGGGCGGATGAGGATCTGGATCTGGCGGAGATCAAAAAGCTGCTGGGGCGGGTGGTGCGGGAGATTCATGGGGCGAAGAATCGGGCGCGGTACACGATGAATATCTTTGTTATTTCGGTGGGAGGGTATGTGAAGCCGCTGCTGGGCGAGGCGAAGGCGGCGGCGGCGAAGATTGGGGATGTATCCGTGGATGTGGGAGAGACGGCGTGCGAGGTCCCGGTGGCTTTGGCGTATATCGCGAAGATCGAGAAGATGGGGAGGGTGGGGAAGAAGCGGAAGACGATGCGGTGCTGAGAAATAGTGATCAGTGAACAGTGAACAGTGATCAGGGCACAACAAAGCGCCGCTGATGCCGGCCGTTCGGCCGGGCTGTTCAAAAAAAAATCGATGGGCGCGGGGAACTAAGGGTTGCGGGGGTGCGTATGGGCTCCTGTGGCGATGCCACAGGATTTGGTGGCATGCTTCTGTGGGCATAACACAGGAGGGCGAATGGGAGATTCAAAACTGGATTTGCTGCAGGGGACGCTGGACCTGATGGTTCTGCAGACGCTGGCGGCGATGGGCGAGCAGCATGGGTATGGGATTGCGCGGCGGATCGAGCAGGTGAGCGGGGATGAGGTGCTGCTGAACCAGGGGACGATTTACGCGTCGCTGGTGCGGCTGCAGCAGCGGGGATGGATCGACGCGGAGTGGGGTGTGTCAGACAACAACCGGAAGGCGAAGTTTTACTCGATTACGAAGCGGGGGCGGAAGCAACTCCAGGAGGATGCGGAGTACTGGCATCGGCTGGCGGCGGTGATGGGGAGAGTGCTGAGGGCAGGGAGCAGGGAGTAGGGAGTAGCGATCAGCGATCAGAAAAACCAAAGGCGAGAAAAGGGCGAGCGAGAGGCGAGAGAAGAGCGAGCGACAAGCTGTTAGAGAGAGGCTTTTAGCAAGAAACTTCCAGCGAAAAGCGATTAGCGAAAAATCGGCGAGAAGCGGGTAAACGGCGAGCGAAAGACGAGCGAAAGGCGAGAGTAAAAGCGAGTGAAAAGCGAGAAAAAAGCGAGGGAATTGCCAGGGAATTGCGTGTGAGAGGCGGGGGATGATGGATTCTTTGCGGCAAATGTGGAATCGGGTGCGGGCGTTCTTTGATAAGGCGCCGCTGGATTCGGATCTGGATGCGGAGATGGCTTCGCATCTGGAGATGGCGGTGGAGGAGAATTTGCGGCACGGAATGGATGTGGAAGAGGCGCGGAGGCGAGCGATGGCGCGATTTGGCGGGGTGCAGCAGGCGCGGGAGAAGCAGCGGGCGGCGCGAGGATTGCCGTTTGTGGATGTGCTGGGGCAGGATCTGCGGTACACGCTCCGCACGCTGGGGCGCGACGCGGGATTCACCGTGGTGGCGGTGCTGATTCTGGCGCTGGGGATTGGGGCGAATGTGGCGGTGTTCAGCGTGGTGAACACGATTTTGCTGCGGCCGTTGCCGTTTCCGGAGTCGCAACAACTGGTGTGGATCGCGCCTCCGCCGCAGAAGTGCGGGATATCGTGCGCGACATATTCGTCGGACGCATATGAGGAGTTTGTGGCGGACACGAAGTCGTGGCAGGGCGTGACGGGGTATGAGGCGTTCACGGCCCCGGACAATTACCGGCTGACGGGACGCGGGGAGCCAGTGCCGGCGACGGGGATCGAGGTGATCGGGAACTTCTTCGCGGTGCTGGGGGTGCAGCCGTACATGGGGCGGCTGTTCCGGCCGGAAGAAACGCAGCAGAACGCGCATCCGGTGGCGCTGCTGGAGTACGCGTACTGGAAGCGGCAATTTGCCGGCGACCAAGGGATCGTCGGGAAGGAGATCGATGTGAACGGGCAGCCGACGACGGTGATCGGGGTGCTGCCGGAGAGCTTCGATTTCGGGGCGATGTTTGCGCCGGGCGAGCGCGTGGATATGATCGCGCCGCTGAGCCTGGATCGGGAGCGGAATTACGGCAACATTGCGACGCTGATGGGGCGGCTGAAGCCGGGCGTGACGCTGGGGCAGGCGCAGGCGGAGGCGAACATCGTGGTGCCGAAGCTGTGCTGGAACATCAAGTATCCGCAGTCGTGCGGGTCGTATGTGGACAAGCATGGCGTGTCGATGGAGCTGCGGACGCTGAAGGATTATGTGAGCGGGCGGCTGCGGCGGTCGCTGATCGTGCTGTGGTCGGCGGTGGGGATGATTTTGTTGATCGCGTGCGTGAATCTTTCGAACTTGCTGCTGGCGCGGGCGGCGGCGCGAGGCAAGGAGTTCGCGATGCGGAGCGCGCTGGGCGCGAGCCGGGGGCGACTGGTGCGGCAGCTGCTGACGGAGAGCCTGATTCTTTCGGGAGCGGGCGCGGTGCTGGGGCTCGGCCTCGGGTGGGGGCTGGTGGTGTGGCTGGCGCATCAGGGATCGCTGGCGCTGCCGTTGTTGAGCACGCTGCACATCGACGGCGAGGCGCTGGGGTGGACGGTGCTGATCGCGATTGCCGCGGCGCTGTTGTTCGGGCTGTTTCCGGGACTGCGGATGGCGAGCGGGAATCTGCAGGAGTCGCTGAAGGATTCCGGACACGGGTCAAGCGCGGGACGGAGGCATGAGAGCGTGCGCTCGGCGCTGGTGATCGCGGAAGTGGCGCTGGCGTGTTTGCTGCTGGTGGGAGCGGGGTTGCTGCTGCGGAGTTTCCTGAAGGTGCTGGAGATCGATCTGGGGTTCCAGCCGGATCGGGCGGCGTCGATCAAGGTGGAATACGACGACAGCGCTGCGAATGACGATGCGAGAGCGCTGAAGCGGGGAGCGATTTTCGAACAGATGATTGCGCGGGCGAGCGCGCTGCCGGGCGTGGAGGCGGCGGGGATCGTGGACTACCTGCCGCTGGGGCCGAACCGCGCATGGGGAACGCCGGTGCCGCAGGGGAAGACGTTTCCGGAGGGCGCGTTGCCAGGACCGCTGGTGTATGTGTGCACGCCGGGGTACGTGCGGGCGATGGGCATGCGCGTGCACGGGCGCGACTTCAGCTGGGAGGACGGGCCGAAGAGCCAGACGGTGGTGATGATCAACGCCGCGGCAGCGCGCACGTACTGGCCGGGCGAAGATGCGGTGGGTAAGGTGCTGATGAGCGGCAAAACGGAGCTGCACGTGATTGCGGTGGTCGACGATGTCCACGCATCGAGCGTGGAAGCGGAAAAGGGTTGGCAGATTTACTACTCCGCGATGCAGCAGGGGCCGAACGATGCGCAGCTGGTGATTCGCTCGAAAGTGGAGCCAGCGGCGCTGGCGGGAAGCGTGCTGCGGGCGCTGCGGGAGCTGAATCCGAACCAGCCGGCGGCGGAGTTTCGACCGCTGCGGACGATTGTGGATCGCGCTGTATCTCCGCGGAGATTTTTTATGCTGCTGGTGGGGATTTTTGCCGCGCTCGGGTTGCTGCTGGCTTCGCTGGGAATTTATGGGGTGATTGCGTACTCGGTGACGCAGCGGACGCAGGAGATTGGGATCCGGATGGCGCTGGGGGCACGGCGGGCGCAGGTGGTGGCGCNNCGCTGGGGGCGAGCCGCGGGCGGGTACAGCGCGGCGTGCTGGGAAAGACGCTGGGTTTGGTGCTGGTGGGGATGGTGGTGGGGACGCTGGGGTCGCTGGTGGCGACGCGGACGATCGCTTCGTTGCTGTTTGGGACCGAGGCGACCGATCCGCCGACGTATGTGGGGATGATTGTGCTGCTGCTGGCGGTGGCGCTGG
>PMAD01000086.1 GCA_003152415.1 Acidobacterium sp. | reverse complement strand
TGCGGATGAATTGGTGGCTGGCCCTGATGGCCTTTTCCGTGCTGCCGCTGATTTTGCTGGCGACCCGTGTCTTCCGCAAATACGTGCGCGAATCCTACCGGCGCATTCGCACCGCGATTGCGCGCATCAACGCCTTTAGCCAGGAGTACATCACGGGCATGTCGCTGGTGCAGCTGTTCAATCGCCAGGAGCGGGCGTTCCAGGACTTCTCGACCGTGAATCGCATCCACCTGGAGGCGTTCAAGGACAACATCCTGGCGTATGCGCTCTACTATCCCGTCGTGGAGCTGTTGAGCTCGCTGGCCATCGCCATCATCATCTGGTTGGGCGGAGGCGGCGTGCTGCGCGGCACGGTCCTGCTGGGGACGCTGGTGGGTTTCATGCAGTATGCGCAGCGTTTTTTCCGGCCCATTCAGGATCTGAGCGAGAAATACAACATCCTGCAGGCCGCCATGGCCGCCAGCGAGCGGGTTTTCAAGCTGCTGGACACGCCGCCCGAGATCGTCTCGCCGGCGAATCCGGAGCAGGGCGACGGCTCAGGACGGATCGAGTTCCGCGACGTGTGGTTTACCTATCAGCGTCTGGATGCGGAGACCATCGCGCGCATTGCCGCCGCGAGCGCAGCCGAGCTGCAGGCCATGGCAGGCATTGAGTGGGTCATGCGCGGCGTCTCTTTCACCGTGGAGCCGAACCAGACCGCGGCCATTGTGGGGCATACCGGGGCAGGCAAAACCACCATCACCAGCCTGATGATGCGCTTTTACGATGTGCAGCACGGGCAGGTGCGGGTCGATGGCGTCGACGTGCGGAAACAGGATCTGACGCGGCTGCGGCGGCGTTTCGGCGTGGTGCTGCAGGACCCATTCCTGTTCAGCGGGACGGTGGCCGACAATATCCGGCTGGGCACCGAGAGCATCACCGACGAGGACGTGCAGGAGGCCGCGGTGCAGGTGAACCTCGACGACTTTATCCGTACCTTGCCAGGACAATATGCGGAGCCGTTGCGCGAACGTGGAGCCGGGCTCTCGACGGGTCAGAAACAGCTTATCAATTTTGCGCGGGCGCTGGCGCACCGGCCGGGTATTCTGATCCTCGACGAAGCCACCTCGAGCGTCGACACCGATACGGAGTTCCTGGTCCGCGCTGCGCTGGAGCGGATGGTGGAAGGGCGGACCTCGGTGGTGATCGCGCACCGGCTGTCGACGGTCCAGCGTGCCGACACGATCCTGGTGATGCATCGCGGCCAGCTGCGCGAGATGGGCTCGCACCAGGAATTGCTGGCGCTCAGGGGAATCTACTGGAAGCTGTATCAGCTCCAGTACAAGGATCAGGAAGTGGGCGAGCCGGCAGCGGGGCTCACGCCCTCATTGGCCATGGATTGAGCTGCCAGGATGCGCATTTCGAAATGATGGCTTCTCTACACGCTGATCGACGGCTACGATGCGCGGAAGACGGCGGCGCTTTGGAGATGGGTGGGTTTGAACGCCTGGCCATACTTCAATCCAAATCCCAGCAGCCGATCGAAGGCGATATGAGCGATCCAGATCACCGCGGCTTGTTCGTAGTGAGGGGCGCTGAATTTCCACGCAACCAGCGCGAGGATCAGCGGCAGGGAATAACTGTGCACCACGTTGTAGAGAGCCGCCGCCAAGCGCGTGCGTCCGGGCAACATGTAGCCGGCGAGCGAGAGGTCGGGAGCGAGAAAAAACACCGCGAACCACAACCAGGCGCCGTGCAGCAGCACCGAGTAAGCGATCAGGCTGCCTGCGAGCACCAGCAGCGCTTCCACACGCAACAGCAGATCCGGGCGCGTCAGCATAGGGTCAGCATACGGGATCGGATGGAGAGTCCCTTGTCTCGCGCAGCCGGTCGAGAGCACGCAGGTCACGCGAGCGATGACGAATAGCGGCGGCCCAAAGATCTTCTTATCCACCGGAGAGGCCAGTGGCGAACACTATGGCACGCTGCTCATCCAGGCACTGCGGCAGCTGGAGCCGCGGGCCGATTTCTTCGGGCTGGGCGGGCGGCGCATGGAGGCCCTGGGTTTCCGGCCCGTGGTGCGTGCCGAAGACGTCGCGGTCCTGGGCATCACCGAAGTGGTGCGTCACATGCCCCGGATTTACCGGGAATACCGGCGGCTGCGCAGATCGATTGCTACGGAAAAGCCGGATGCCGCCGTTCTGATCGATTTTCCCGACGTCAACCTGTCGCTGGCTCGGCGCCTGAAGCAGCAGGGCGTGCCGGTGATCTACTTTGTGAGCCCGCAGCTTTGGGCGTGGAAGAAGTACCGCATTCGCAGCGTGCAGCGCTACGTCGATCGCATGTTGACCATCTTTCCTTTCGAGGAGCGTTTCTATCACGACCATGGCGTCGAGGCGGAATTTGTCGGTCATCCCCTGGCCGAGTCAGATCCGCCGCGTATCAGCCGCGAGGAATTTGCTCGCCAGGCGGGGCTGGATGCGTCCAAAACCTGGGTTGGCCTGCTGCCGGGGAGCCGCGGGAAGGAAATCCGCCTCAACCTGCCGGAGATGGTGCGGGCTGCGGCGAAGCTGGGGCGGGACGTCGAGTTCCTGGTGCCGCTTGCCCCCACGCTGACCGGGCCGCAGCGGGACCACATCCGAGCGCTCCTGGCAGAGCTTGTCGCCGCCCAGGCGAACCCACCCCGAATCGCCCTGGTCGAGGACGCACGGGCAGTGCTGCACCACGCGCGAGCCAGCATCGTAGCCAGCGGAACCGCCACCGTGGAGGCCGCGCTGATCGGGAACCCGTTTGTCGTGGTATACCGGATTTCACCGCTGAGCTATGCGGTGGCGAAGCGGGTGGTGGACGTGCCGCATGTGGCCATGGTGAATCTGATTGCCGGAAAACGCATCGTACCCGAGCTGATTCAGGGTGACTTTACGGCGGATAATGTAGTCTCACACCTCAGGCCGCTGCTCAACAACGAAGAGGCACGGGCGCGGATGCAGGCGAACCTGCGGCAAGTGGGGGATATGCTGCGCAGCGAGCAAAGCTCCGTCGGCCGCGTTGCCCGGATTACTTGCGAGATGCTGAAAACAAGATCGACGCCGGAAGAAAGACAGAGCCCCGTTCCATGAAGAATTACCCACCTGATTCCGCGCTGCACAACCATCGTGCCCCGCGCACGGCGTGCCTTTGCGCGGCGATGGCCGCAGCGGCATTGCTGCCGGCGCTGCCGGCAGCCGCGCAGAACGTCGCGCCCAAACAGACTCTGAACGTTACCGCCTACACCATCAACGCGGAGATTCGCCCCAGCGATCACATGCTGGATGCGACCACGCAGGTCACGTTCACGCCGCTGGCCGACTTGCCGTCCGCAATTTTCGATCTGCACGGCGCGCTGCTCGTGGATAAGGTGACCGATGCGAGTGGGAAGCCCCTGAATGGCGAGCGCGGCCAGGGCGCAACCCTGGTCGTGACCCCTTCCACCCAGCTGGCCAAAGGGCAGTCCGTGACCTGGACGTTTCACTACTCTGGCAAGCTGGAGAGCGACGCGGGCGGTCCCGTTGAAGGACTGAAGCTGGCCTACGTCGGCGAGCCGATCAGCTATTTGCTGTACGCGGGCCGGTGGTTCCCGATGACCGGCTATCTCACCGACCGCTTCACCGCGGAAATCCATGTGAAGGCGCCGGCGGGCTTCCGGGTGATCGGAAGCGGCAGCACCGGCAAGCCGAAGGAAGTGGCCGGCGGCGAGCAGGAGTGGGACTTTAAGTGGGATAAACCAGGATTCCCCGGCACCATCATCGCCGGTAAATTCGACGCGCCGGTTTCCGGTGCGGCCCCCAATATTCACGTCTACACCACCGCCGCGCACAAGGCAGCGGTGTCTGACTACGCAGGCACCGCGCTGCGCGAATTCGCCTATTTCACCAGCACCTTCGGAATTCCCGAGTCGACCCAGCTCAACGTAGTGGAATTGCCCGACGATACGGTCCCGGTGTTCTGGGCGCCCGAGATCGCCGCGGTGGCCGGCAACCACATCGGCGGCCGCAACGACTTTCGCCTGCTGGCCAACACCATCGCCCACCAGTGGTGGGGCAGCGAAGTCAGCCCCTGCTCTCTGAACGACGCCTGGATCGTCAACGGCATGGCGCGCTACGGAGAACTGATGTACCTGGAAGACGACGCCGGGCACTCGGCGCTGGAATCCGCGCTTCCGGATATCGCCGCCAGCGCTCTCGCCTACGACACCATCCCGCTTTCCAGCGTCGGCACGCTCGCCGCGTACTCTCCGCAGTTCCAGTCCATGACCCTCGATAAGGGCGCGCTGGTCTTCCATATGCTGCGTTGGGAGGTGGGCGATGACAGCTTTGAGAAAATCCTGCGCGCCGCTTTGTCCCAATCCAAAGACAAATGCGTGCGGACCGCGGAGTTCGAGCGCACTGCCGAGGAGCAGTCGCAGCAGCAACTCATGCCCTTCTTCAGCGAATGGCTCGACGGCACCGGCGCGCCCCAGTTCACCGACAAGTACGCCATCTACCGGCTGGGGAACAATAAAGGGTTCCGCACTATCGGCGAAGTCCAGGGCGATATGGACCTCTTCAACATGCCGGTGGATCTGCGCGTGGACACCGAAGGCAAGACGATCGACAAGCGCATCGACGTGGTAGGCACCGACTCGCAATATGTGATCGACACCTTCGGCCGCCCCCGGCGCGTCACCATCGATCCCCAGGACTGGGTGCTGAAGAACACGCCGGATCTCGAGGTGCGGGTATCGATTCTGCGCGGGCAGCAACTGGCGGCCCAGGGCGACTCAGGCGGGGCTCTGGCCGAGTATCAAAAGGCCCTGAAGGCCAACCCGCAAAGTTCGCTGGCCAATTATCGGATCGGCGAGCTTCTGTTCTCCATGCGCAACTACCAGGCGGCGGTCAATGCCTATCGTGACGGCCTGAATGGCGATGACGAACCAAGATGGACAGAAGTCTGGGGCCACATCGCCGTCGGCAAGATATTCGATCTGACCGGACAGCGGGACCGCGCGATCCAGGAGTACCGCCAGGCGATCCAGACCAACGACAACACGGCGGGCGCGATGAACGAAGCCCGTCATTGGATTCAGACGCCGTACAAGCGACCGGATACGGATCAGTAGGGCGTAAGGAGATTCTCTCGATTCGATCCCGAACGATGTGGGTGGGACTGAAACGCGCGATCATCGGTCTTCTTCCGGTTGGCGCAGGAGTGATGCTGTCGTGCGGCTTCTTCATGTTCTGGGTCACACAATACCCAACGGACTATGACCCGAAGAACATCGACTACGTGCTTTGGACGCATCGCCTGAATCAGAACATGAATCTGGACGACGCGCTTGAGGGAATGACACACGATACCTGGGCGTTCGGCTCGTTCGGGGACAGAGCAGGGAGCAACATTCGAAGTCGTTTTGGCTACATTCGGGAGCTTCGCGAAGCGACTCCCTACTTGCAACTGTGTAATACCCCTCCGGCAACCGGACAACTTGGAGTTCATCCACAGGGTAGAGAGGTCGTATTCTTGAGAGACAGCCCCTGGATGGTGATCCTGGATCACGGAAAGGCCGTGGATTTAGTCCTTTGTAAGGGCTATTGAGCCGGACAGTGGTCTGGAGGCAAACCTATGGCGGGCAGTTCCGAATCAGCTTCTGAGCGAGAGAAGAAAAAGGCCATTGAACGCTTGCGCAAGCTGCGGCGTCCACTACCTCCGGGCTTTGTCTTCAATCGCGAAGAGGCGAATTCCCGGCAGGGCGAGCAGGTGCCTGGAGACCCTTGTAGCTCCCACCATCCACCAGGATGGTCTGGCCGGTGATGCTGGCTGCGGATTCTGACGCCAGCCACACGATGGTCGCGCAGTAAATGCAATCAGGTGAATGCAATCAGGCGGCGACTTGGCGCGGCTTGACTTTGCTGTGGATGCTCTTGCGTACCGCAAGCCGCAGATCGTAATCGTTCTGCAGGTTGAGCCAGAACTGAGCGGGCAATCCGAAATAGATTCCAAGCCGAATTGCCGTGTCGGCGGTGATGCTGCGATTGCCCCGAACAACGTCGTGAATCCGCGGCAGAGGGACGCAGAGATCCTTCGCCAGCCGATAGGCCGTCAGCCCCGCGGGCTTCATGAATTCTTCGCGAAGGATTTCCCCGGGATGCATTGCGAATACTTTCGGCATACAAAACCTCAGTGGTAGTCAACAACCTCTACGTCATAGGCATTCCCGTCACGCCACCGGAAGCAAATGCGGAACTGATCGTTGATGCGAATCGAGTACTGGCCTGAACGATCTGCGGTCAGCCTTTCCAGGCGGTTCCCTGGTGGAACTGCAAGGTTAGCCGGTTCCAGGGCGGCATTCAGGAGCGCCAGCTTCCTGAACGCCACTTTTCGCAGAACCGCCGGAATCCTCCGGCTCCTGCCGGTCAACCAGAGCATCTCGGCATCGGCATCCCGAAAACCGGCGATCATTGGCCTATACTAACGATATTCGTTACTAACGTCAACCGTTACTATCGTACCAGTCGAGCTGCGCTACAAACCCTTGTAGCTCCCCCCATCCACCAAAATGGTCTGGCCGGTGATGCTGGCCGCGGATTCCGACGCCAGCCACACGATGGTCGCAGCTACTTCCTCCGGCTTGGCCATCCGGCCGATGGGAATCTCGCGCTCCAGTTCGCTCTGCACCTGCTCCAGCGGGACATTGCGGTTCTTTGCCCGAGTTTCCAGCAGGCTGCGCGATCGGTCCGTGGACGTGAACCCCGGCCCGACGTTGTTGATCGTGATGCCGTCCCGCCCGAACTGCCCCGCGAGCGAACGCACCAGGCCCATGACTCCCGCCCGGATGGTGTTGGAGAGGATCAGCTCCGGCACCGGCTGCTTGACGGTGTAAGACGTCAGCGTGATGATCCGGCCCCAGTGCTGCTTCTGCATGTGCGGCAATACGGCCTGGGAAAAAAGGATAGTGCTGCGCAGGTTCAGCTGCCAGGTGCGCTCCCAGTCGTCCAGCGTGGTATCGAGGAACGGCTTGGCGGGAGGACCGCCGGCATTCGGCACGCAGACGTCCACGCGCCCGAAGCGTGTATAGGTGGACTCGACGAAAGCCCAAACCGCCGCTGGATCGGCGACGTCGAACGTCTGAGTGTGAGTCTCGACGCCAAATCGGCTCCGGGCATCGGCCGCGACCTGATCGAGCTCGACCTGGCGGCGCGCGCAAAGCGCCAGGTGCGCGCCCTCGGCGGCAAACGCCAGGGCCGTGGCCCTTCCGATGCCCGCGCTCGATCCAGCCACAATGGCGACTCTGCCTTTCAATCCGGTTTCCATGCGCCCTATGATAGTCGAGGCGGCAACGCGTTTGAATCGAACCAGCCCCTGGAGACACTGAGTTGGCAGACAACAAAAACCTGCAATACACCGGCTTCGACAAGATTCCTGTCGAACACCTGAACTCTCTCATCGATCGCCAGTTTGTTTATGGCGAGCGGGCTATGCTCGCCCGTCTGGTGCTGCGGAAAGGCGCTGTCGTGCCCGAGCACAGCCACGAGAACGAGCAGATTACCTATGTCCTCGCAGGCGCGCTGCGCTTCACGATGGGTGACGGCCGCGTAATGACTGTGGGCGCCGGCCAGGTTCTGGTCATCCCGTCCAACATGCCGCATCGGGCGGAGGCGGTGGAGGACACCGTCGACCTTGACGTGTTTACTCCGCCGCGCGCTGACTGGATCGCCGGAACCGATGCCTATCTGAGGAAATAACAAGGCCGGAAGCTTCCTCGGCCCGCTGGCGGCCATAACGCTGGGCCCAATCAATTCAAAGATTCGTCTTCCGGCGGCATTGCCAGCCTGCATCGATTGCGGCCATCGGCTTTCGCGGCGTACAAAGCGACGTCGACCTGGCGCAGCACATCCTCCCGCGGAGGGTAGCCCCACTCGCGTGCAGGAAGAACGCCAATGCTGATGGTGAGGGGTATCGATCCGCAGGCCGTCGATATCGGCGAAGCCTCGATGCTGCGGCGTAGCTGATCGGCGCGCACCATCGCCTCCTTTGCGGCGCAACCTCCCAGGATCACCAGGAACTCTTCTCCTCCAAGGCGTCCCACCAGGTCATAGGTACGAACGGCCCGCAGGAATCGTCTGGCCGTCTCGCGGAGGACTTCATCGCCGATCGGGTGCCCGAACCGGTCGTTGATGCTCTTGAAGTGATCCAGATCTGCGAGCAGTACCGCGGTTCTGCCATTCTCCCGGGTGCTGCGGGCAATTTCGCGCCCCAGCATATCCAGAATTGCCTCGCGGTTGAGCAGAGAGGTGAGCGAGTCGTGGGTGGCCTTGAAGTGCAGGTTCTCCCGGGCCCGCATCAGTTCGGCCTCAGTCTCCTTGAGGGCGGTAATGTTCCGTCCGATCCCGATAATGCCGATGGCCTTCCCTTCCGCATCGCGAAACGGCACCTTGGTGGTGAGCAGCCAGCGAATCTTGCCATCGCTCTCCCGGATGTGCTCATCCTGGCTCACCAGCGGCACCATAGTTTGGATGACCTTCTGCTCATCCTGATAAAAACCAGCGGCCATCTCGGTCGGATAGTAGTCGAAATCCGTCTTGCCCCGCAGTTCCTCGCCGGAGGAAGCGCCCATTACATCCGCCGTGCCCTGATTCGCCATCAGGAAGCGGCTTTGCTCATCCTTGACGTAAATCAGATCGGGCACGCTGGCCATCACGGCGCGCAGAGTCGTCAGTTCGCCGGGAAAGCTCTCCCCCTGCCCGCGCAACAGAGACCTGCGGACGGAGAGCCATGCCAGCCGGCACGCCACCAGGAAGATCAGCAGAAAGCAGCCAGCGGCGATCCAGCCCACCGGGCTGCTGAACAGTCGTGCGAGGGAAGCGAGCAGTTCGCCAGCCGGCCGCAACTGCGATGCGAAGGTGAGTTGGTGCGCAGGTGTCATTACAGTCCAGGCCTGCGTTGCGATCTGCAGCCAACGCCAGGCCCTCGGACAACCCCCGCCAGAACGCCAGGGTTCCGCTAGGTCTGCGCGGTAACCCGAACCGGGCGGAACCTGGTTCGAATCCTCTCCGGGTAGACGACTGGCATTCTAATACATCGGCTCTCGGCTCCGGGGGGAGAGAGGATCGCCGCTTCTGATCGCGCCCCTGCGCAGGCACACAACCGCGCAGGCACGCCTGGGAAGGCGATACCGACGGAGCCAGGGGCAAACGCAATGTTCGTCCGAAGTACCGAGAGATAGCCCGGTAATCGCGAAGAACTCGACGGCTGGGGGAGCCGCTCGAAGCTGGCCTATTTCTTTGCGCTCTGAGCTGCCTTCTGCTTGGCCCAGCGCCGCCTCTGAGCGGCGGCAATGCGGGCCCGGGCATCGGCGCTGAGAACGCGCTTTTTGCGGGGACGGTTACCAAAGGAAGAGTGTGAGATCCCGGAGCCTCCCGTGCTGGCGAGCAGGGCACGGACTTTCTCGAGGCGGCTGATTTCTTCATCTACTGCAGCAACTAGTTCTTCGCGTGTCATTTTTTCTCTCGTGTGATGGAGCCAGTAATCCAGGGAATGGATGCAACACCGCCTACCATAACAAATTGAGTGGGTTGTTACAAAAAAAATTGCCGCTGGGAACGCCGCGGCCGGTCACCTGCAGGGTAACTGTTCTGAAATGGCACATTCACTTAGAATTCTCACGCTTTTTTCATTCCTGTAAGCCCCCATTCCCACCCCCCGCAGCAAGATGAACGCGTGTTCGCCCTCAGACGTGTGGTGGTGCGCAGTGCGTACACGGATCGGAAGACAGCCGCTCTGGAGCTGCACGATAAAGTGCAGGCGATGCGGACGTGCATGGCTCGGGAAGCCAGTGTGTGATCCGCTGCAACGCTACTCCTCGCCCTCGCCTTCTCTCGTCGCCAGGTCCGTCAGTTGTTTCCGCCAGTCGAGCGACTCGATAAAGACCCGCGAATCGCGCCAGTGTTCGCGGACCAGAACCCGCAGCTCCAGATAAACCCGGGTGCCCAGCAGAGCCTCGATCTCGCGCCGGGCGCCGGTGCCGATCTCCTTCAGCTTGCTGCCGCCTTTGCCGATCAGAATCGCCTTCTGCCCCGCGCGCTCGCAGTAAATCGCCGCCGTGATGCGGGTCAGCGGCTTCCTGCCCGGGCCGGCGCTGCCTGGCTCAGGCTCCTCGAATCGCTCGACCACCACCGCCGAGGCGTAGGGAACTTCTTCGCCCGTCTCGGTCAGGATGCGTTCGCGGATCAGCTCCGCGACGAGGAAACGCTCCGGCTGGTCGGTGAACTGCTCTTTGGGAAACCAGCGCTGGCCTTCGGGCAGGTACTCGGCAATCTTGTGTACAAGCACCTTCAGTCCGTCTCCCTTTTTTGCCGAAACCGGAATAACCTCCGCAAAGGAGTGCAGCGCGCTGAGGTCTGCGATGAGCGGCAAAAGCCTGTCTCGCGGCACCAGGTCGATTTTGGTGACGACCAGGAAAACGGGGCAGTCGAGTTTGCGGATCATTTCGAAGGCGAGCGCCTCTTCGCTGGTCCGATCCAGCTTCAGCGGAGCCTCCGCGGTTTTGGATTGCCTCCGCACTGCGTCGACGACCAGCAGCACAACGTCGCGGGTCATAAGCGCCTCGTGGATTTCGTGCATCATGCTGCGGTCGAGCTGCGATGCGGGCCGGTGAATGCCCGGCGTATCGACGAAAACAATCTGCGTGGGCGGATGTTTGCCTTTGCGTTCGGGCACTTCCACCATGCCGTGAATCCGGGTGCGCGTGGTTTGCGGTTTGGCGGTCACGATGGCGACCTTCTCGCCGATGAGCGCATTCAGCAGCGTGGACTTGCCCGCGTTGGGACGCCCGATGATGGAGACGAAGCCGGATCGCATCTTCATGATGGTTCGCTGGGGATAGATTAGAACTGGTCTCATATATAGCGTATCGGCTTCGGTCGGGAGCATGAGCCCCGCTTCGGCGGCGGGTCTCACCCGTGGCATCAGCAGAGGTAGGAGTTTATGAGACTAGTTCCAGCGAATCACGCGTCCGGCCGGGTTTCAGGTTGCGGTTTCCGGCTGCCATTTCAGGTTCCAGCCCCTGTGGGGGTACCCCCCGGGGTGCGGACTGATCGATGTTGATTGATTTATCGGGAGTTGCTGGGTAATAGGTCTGGGGTATTACCCTCTTGGGGCAGGTTACAGGTTGCGGGTTGCAGGGCGCGGAGGCTTCGAGGTCGAGGGGGTCATCGGGCAGGGGTTCGTCGGGCGGGGCTGGAGATGGAGGAGCGGTATCCCGGGCACGGAGGCTGGCTGCGGTTCTGCCGTCGGGTTGGGGATGGCGTTTGCGGCGGGGAGGGTCCATAAATTTGCGGACTCGGGCGCAGCCGGGGCAGTGGACTTCGGATTCGGGTCCGCCGCAGTCGGGGTGGCGGAAGCGGCAGCGCGGGTTGTTGAGGGGCTGGAGATGGGGATGGAGGAAGGGGTCGGCGCCGAGGGTGAGCAGCTCGCGGCAGATGGGACAGCCGCAGTGAGAGAGGGGATCGGTGGGCGAGAGAGAGACAGGGCGGGAGGTGTTGGTGGCGGCGGCGAGGAGGGCGAGGGGGTCGGCACCGGGAGCCGGGGGACGCCAGTGCGCATTGGGGGCGGGCTGGTCGCCGTCGGCGGCGATGGGGCCGTCTTCATCGAGGGCGAGGGAGTGGACCTGGGTGGAGGAGGGGTTGGGGTCGGGTTCGGCGGGGAGGCGGGC
>PMAD01000063.1:5946-6787 GCA_003152415.1 Acidobacterium sp. | reverse complement strand
GATCTCCAATCGCGTGAAACCCCAGCTGGAACCCGGCCTTCGCGCGCTCGATCGCCATCTCGTTCAGCTTGTCCTGCGTATAGCGCGGAATCCCCGAATTGCCCGGATCGTCGGAGTACGGCGCATTCATCGCCGCCGTCCGCGACCCCAGCGACCCGTCCATGAATCCCTTCAGCATCGTGGTGTGCAGCATGCGATCCGCCGCCGGATGGTGCGCCGCCTGCTGTTCCTCCACGTTTATCGGATCGGCGAATCGCAGCCACTCCGCGATGCGCACCGGCAGCTTCCCCTCACCCTCCATTCGCTCGAAGACCAGGAAATCGTCCCACTCCGAGAAATCCTGCACCGTCGTCACGCCGTGCGAGACAGCATCTTCGATCGCCAGCTCCAGTCCCTTCCGTCGCATCTCTGGAGACGGCGGCGGCACTTTCACCAGCCCCTGCGCCGTCTCGCGCAGAATCCCCGTCGGCTCTCCATTCGCATCGCGATCCATTTTGCCGCCCGGTGGATCCTGTGTGTGCCCGGTGACGTTGCCTACAGCGAGTGCTGCGGAATCCGCGACCGCGATGTGCCCATCCACGCGCACAAAGATCGCCGGATGTCCCGCCGCCGCCGCGTCAATGTCCGCGCGATCAGGCAGCTTCCCGCTGGCCCACAGCGTGTGGTCCCATCCGCCTCCGCTCAGCCATTGTCCCGGCGCCGCTTTCTCCGCCGCTGTGTGAATCCGCTCCTGCATCTCGGCCAGCGATTTCGCCCCGATCAAATTCACTGAAAGCAGAATGTGCCCCGCGTCTCCCAGATGCGCATGCGCGTCGTTGAACCCCGGCATCACGAACGCTCC
>PMAD01000063.1:0-5797 GCA_003152415.1 Acidobacterium sp. | reverse complement strand
GCCACCGCCAGCAGCAGAAGAAGAATCCGCCGCAGCCCCAGATCGCGTCCCTTCGCGTCATACCACTCCGCGTGGGTGTGGATCCCGCCGCCCTCGCCGCCTCCGCCGATGCTCACCGCCGGTATCCCCATCGACAGCGGAATATTCGCATCCGTCGACGCCAGGCGCATTTCGGTTCGAATCGCCAGGTGACGATCCACCGCTTCGAGCAGCGCCATCAACTCGGAGTCAGCCGGCAGCCGCCCCGCCGGCCGGTCGCCGATTTTCTCAATCGTGAAGCGAATACTGCTTGCCTCCCCCGTCTGTCCGTGGTTTGCTGCGATCACCGCGTCTTCGACCGCGCGATGCAGTTCTACCTCGAGGCGAATCAGCTGTTCCGGATCGGTCGACCGCAAATCGATCCGCGCCGCCGCCCGCTCCGGAATCGCGTTAATCGCCGTGCCGCCCTCAATCGTTCCCACGTTCATGGTGGTTCGTGGAATATCCGGCAGCGTCACAGCAGAAAATCGCTGGATCGCGCGGCTGAGAAGAATAATGGGATTCGGCCGTCCCGCATCCGTCCAGGAATGTCCGCCCGGCCCCGTGATCGTCACCAGATACCGCTGACTCCCCAGCGCGTGGGTCACCGCCGATTCATGCCCGGCGCCATCCAGAACGATGTGTCCCGCGATGCGTTCGCGCGCCTCGCTCACGTCACGATAGAGATGCCGCACGCCGCGCAGATCGCCTTCTCCTTCTTCGCCGACATTGCCCACGAACAGAACCTCGCACTCTGTCTCCAGTCCCGCATGTCGCATCGCAGCCGCCATCCCCAGCATCGCCGCCACGCCCGCGCCGTTGTCGCAGGCGCCCGGAGCGCACAAACGCGATCCCTGCAGGTCGGCTTCGATCGGTGTCCCCCGGGGAAAAACCGTATCGATATGGGCCGAGAGCAGAGCGCGACGCGCACACGATCCCTTCCCAGGCCAGATTCCGATGGCATTGCCCACTTCGTCGATGTGCGGGTTCTCGAGCCCCAGCTCGCGAAAGCGCTCGCACAACCACTCTGCCCGCGCTCGCTCGCCGAACGGCGGAGCCGGCACTGCCACCATCGCCGCCTGCCACTGCAGGATTCTCTGCTCCTGCAGGTGCAGCCACTGGAATGCCTGGTGCACGCGGCGGTCGGCCGCGAGCCGGGCGATCGATGCGATTGCGGGAGCCGGTGAAGCCATCGGAGCTTTCAGCGTAGCATTCAGCGGATACACACAGATGGGCGGCGGCCATCGTCCGCGGGGAGGAGTCCGGAAATGTTTTCTCAGTCTTCTCCGTGTCCTCTGTGGCAAACCAGCTCACCCGTCAATACTCGACGCTCACCAGAAACAATCCCCGTGCCGGCGCAGTCGCTCCCGCCTCGCCCCTGGAGCGCGCCTGCAGAATGCGTCCGATGTCCTCCGTCTCCATCTGCCCTCGCCCCAGGTCCACAAACGTCCCCACCACGTTCCGCACCATATGGTGCAGGAAGCCATTTCCGCGCACGCGATAAGTCAGCAAGTCGCCGTCCTCGGTCCAGCCCGACTCGAAAATCGTCCGGACATTCCCCTCACGTGCCTCATCCCTGCGGTCTTCCGGCCCGCGCCGTTCGGGGAGATCCGGGGTCCCCGGCAAGCATGGCTTTCGCTTGACGGGGTGAAGATCCGCATCGCTTGCCGCAAACGACGTGAAGTCGTGCGTCCCGATCACCAGCTTCGCCGCCTCCCGCATGCGCCCCAGGTCGAGAGGCCGCGGGAGCGCCCACGCCAGACGCGCGGTCCACGGCGGGCAGATTTCCCCCCGATAAATCCGATATTCGTACGTCTTCGCTCGCGCCGAGTGCCGCGCGTGAAACTCGTCCGCCGCTGGCTCCGCCTGCAGCACGCGGATCGCCTCCGGAAGCCTACGATTCAGCGCACGCAGAAAATTCTCCGCCGGGATCGGCGCGCTCAGAACAAACGACGCCACTTGCCCGCGCGCATGAACGCCGGCATCGGTGCGCCCGCTCCCCTGCGGCAGTACACGCTCGCCCGTCACCTGCCCGATCGCCTCCGCCAGCGTTCCCTGAATCGTCGCGCGATCCGGCTGCACCTGCCAGCCGTAATAATCCGTACCGTCGTAAGCAAGCGTCAGCTTCCAGTTCGAGCCGTTTTGGAGTCCCTGCTCTGCCGTCATCTGCTTAACTTTTTCCGTCGATTTGTCGCATCGGATGTTTCACCGGAATCATCGAACTGCTGCGATATACTCAGCTTTCCTGATTGTGGTTACGAGTTTACGGAACCAGGCCGAGGCTTGCCGCGTATTCGAGAGAAGCCAAAGCGGTTTTTGGGGGCCTGGAGTGCGTATTTTCGCCCCGCATGCGGAGCGCGAAGGTTGCGCGTTTTTCTTAGACCTGCAATTGCCTTGACAGAGGAGTGGAGACGGCCAATGTTAGTTTCCCGCAATAATTCCGCAAAAAAAACCAGTACTCTCTTCGCTAAGTTGAAAGCTGCCGCCGCGATTTCCCTGCTGCTCGCCGGAACTGCGCCTTCGTACGCGCAGGTCCCGCAGCAGACGGCTCCCGCCGCACCCGGCCTGCCGCCCGAGCCAACCCCCAATCCTACCCAGCCGCTTTTCATGCGCGATACTCCGCGCGACTTCTCGAAGCCGCGTGGATACTGGCCCAATATCGCTGCTCCCTACTCGCCCACCACCGTGCCGCCCGCAAATTTTCTCAATTCCGTGCAGCTCGATAACCTGGTGAAGAACGGCAAGATCTATCTCAGCCTCAGTGACGCGGTGCTCCTCGCCCTGCAAAACAACTACGACATCGCCATCCAGCGCCTGAACCTCGACATTGCCGATACCGATCTTCTGCGCGCACGATCCGGCGCCGCCGGCATCGCGGGCGTTCCCACCGGCCTGGTCACCGGCACCCAGGGCGGCACCACCGCGTCTGTCAGTTCCGTCGGCGGCGGTCCTGGCGGCGGCTCTTCGTCCAGCGTTGCCGGCACCGGTCCGGGTGGCCTGTCGATCTCCACCAACGGCTCGGGCCCGACTCCGGAAAACTTCGATCCTGCGGTGCAGGGCACCGTTGAGTTCAATCACGCAGAAACTCCACAGCAAAGCCCCATCTTTTCCGGCGGCCTGCCTGCGATTACGCAGAACACCAATACCTACAACTTCACCTTCAATCAAGGTTTCATCACCGGCACCAACATGCTGGTGGCCTTCGATAATACCCGGAGCACCACCGACAATCTCTTTAGCTTCTACAGCCCGGCGCTGCAGTCCACCTTCAACTTTGCCCTCACGCAGCATCTTCTGCAGGGCTTCGGAACAGGCGTAAACGGCCGCTTCATCGTCCAGGCAAAGAACGACCGCCGCATTGCCGATTCCGTCTTCCGCCAGCAACTCCTCTACACCATCAACCAGGTGGAGAACATCTACTGGGGCCTCGTCAGCGCCTATGAAGACGCCCAGTCTAAGCAGCACGCCCTCGACCAGTCCACCAGCCTTGAGAAGGACGACGAAAAGCAGCTCCAGATCGGCAGCATGGCCCCTCTCGACGTCGTCAACGCGAAG
The DNA here is from genome assembly GCA_003152415.1 of Acidobacterium sp. Lineage (GTDB taxonomy): Bacteria > Acidobacteriota > Terriglobia > Terriglobales > Acidobacteriaceae > Palsa-343. The sequence goes on along the minus strand of PMAD01000063.1, from coordinate 2,224 downwards.
AGCCAGATGTCCAGCGATCAGCAGTCTCTCATCGCTTCGCAAAACACCCTCGAATACCAGCAGCTCGTCATGAAGCAGGCCATCGCGCGCAATCTCGATGATCCGGCCCTGGCCAACGCTCCCATCGTCCCCACCGATCGTGTCAGCCTCGCCGAGACTCCCGAGGAGCGCATGTCGGTAGATGAGCTCGTGCGCGAAGCGGACGCCAATCGTCCCGACGTCGAACAAGCCATTCTCACTCTCAGGATCGATGAGCTCACGCTGAAGGGAGTCAAGAACGGCCTCCTGCCCACCCTCGATGTCGAGGCCTTTTATGGTGCCAGCGCTCTGGGGGGCGCGGTCAGCCCGAACTGCGCAAAAGCCTTCGCTGCATTTGGGATTCCCCCGACGGAGTGCGCCCTCTTGCCCAACACCGGCTACGGCACCGTGCTCAATAATCTTGTGAACAGCACCGGGCCGAACAAGGGCGTTGAGTTCACCATGAATATCCCGATCCGCAATCGCCCGGCGCAGGCCGCCGAGGAGCGTTCGCAGATTGAGTACCGTAAGGCGCAGATGGTGCTCCAGCAGCTCTACATTCAGATCCGCATGAACGTCATCAGCCAGCAATACGCGCTCACCAATGATCGTGCCGCGGTCAGCTCCGCCATCTCCAACCACGACTACAACCAGCAAAGCCTCGACGCCGAAGTGAAGAAGCTCCACCTTGGCGCATCCACCACTGCCAATGTGCTGGTGCAGCAGAAAGGCCTCGCCGCCGCCGATGCGCAGCTCATCGCTGCGCGCGCGCGCTACGCCACCGATCGCGCTGCATTCGAGGAGACCCTCGCCAGCACCCTCGACCGCTATGGCATCTCCATCGTCGACGCGGCCACCGGCCAGGTCCACACCGCTCCCGTCGTTCCCGGCCTCGAACCCGCGCAGGCGGGCCCGGAGGTGACGCCGCCCACCCAGCAGCAACAGCTCCAGAAACAGGAACAGCAACAACAACAAGTGCAGCCGCAGCCGCAATCCACCCCGCAGCAGTAGGACGGTTTTCTCTTTCCATGAAAGGCCCGCGCGTCGAGCAGCGGGCCTTTTCTGATTCCGAATTTAAGTCCACTTTTGCTCAGCCCGCCGCCTGATCGCCCCGCCACTCCCTGATAGAATCAGTAGAATCCAGGTACTCGGAGTCTCCATGCAGGCAATCCTTGCGCTCGAAGATGGGCGCATCTTCAGGGGCGACGGCTACGGCGCCCAGGGCGAATGCCGCGGAGAGGTCGTTTTCAATACATCGCTGACCGGTTATCAGGAAATCTTCACGGACCCCTCCTACGCCGGCCAGATTGTCGTCCTCACCAATCCTCAAATCGGCAACTACGGCACCAACTCCGCCGATAACGAAGCCGCCAAGCCGTACATCGAAGGCCTCGTCACCCGCGAGTTTTCCCCCATCAGCTCCAACTGGCGCTCCCAGCAGGTCGCCGACGAGTACCTCGAGCGCTTCCACGTCCCCGTCATNNCTCGTGCGCCATCTCCGCACCCACGGCGTCATGCGCGGGGTCATCTCCACTACTGAGACCAATCCCGACGTCCTCGTCCAAAAGGCCCGCTCCATTCGCAAAATGGACGGCACCGACCTCGCCAGCGTCGTCTCCACCAAAGACCGCTACGAGTGGGACCACGATGACCCCGACCCGCTCCATCCCGACGCACCCCCAGCGGTCACCCGCTCCGACCTCCACGTCGTCGCCTATGACTACGGCATCAAGAAGAACATCCTCCGCATGCTCACCCAGGAAGGCTGCCGCGTCACTGTAGTCCCCGCGCAAACTTCCGCTGAAGACGTGCTCGCGCTCAAGCCCGACGGCGTCTTCCTCTCCAACGGCCCCGGTGACCCCGAGCCTGTCACCTACGCGCAGCAGAGCATCCGCAAGCTCGCCGGCCGCACGCCCATCTTTGGGATTTGTCTCGGCCATCAACTCATCGGCCTCGCTCTCGGCGGCAGGACCTACAAGCTCAAGTTCGGCCACCACGGCGGCAATCATCCGGTAAAGTGCAACGACACCGGCAAGGTCGAGATCACCTGCCATAATCACAACTTCGCGGTCGATCCCGACTCCCTCAACCCCGCCGAAGTCGACCTCACCCACGTCGACCTCAACGACAACACTCTCGAAGGCCTCCGCCACCGCACCCTGCCGCTCTTCAGCGTGCAGTACCACCCCGAAGCCAGCCCCGGCCC
>PMAD01000280.1:2998-3135 GCA_003152415.1 Acidobacterium sp. | reverse complement strand
TCGACGGTGATGACGCCGTCTTTGCCGACCTTCTTCATGGCTTCGGCAATGATGGTGCCGATGGTGGTGTCAGCGTTGGCGGAGATGGTGCCGACCTGAGCGATCATGTCGCCGGTGACGGGCTTGGAGAACTTCGC
>PMAD01000280.1:0-2952 GCA_003152415.1 Acidobacterium sp. | reverse complement strand
TGGTGGTGCCGTCGCCGGCTACGTCGGAGGTCTTCGACGCCACTTCGCGCACCATCTGGGCGCCCATGTTCTCGAGCGGATCCTTGAGCTCGATTTCCTTGGCTACGGTGACGCCGTCTTTGGTGATGGTGGGCGCACCGAATTTCTTTTCGATGACGACGTTGCGGCCTTTGGGGCCGAGCGTCACTTTGACGGCTTCCGCCAGAATATTCACGCCGCGCAGAATCGCCTGGCGGGAATCTTCTCCGTGCAGAATTTGCTTTGCCATTTTGCTGATCTCCTGATGTTGCGGAGCCGGAGCTCCGTTTTGAACTTCGCTCAGGGGCTAAAGCCCCCCATTTTTTGGCTCGTACGGCACGACTAAAGTCGTGCCCTGATACAAAACCAGTTCTTAGCAACCTTGAGGGTCGTGCCCTGATACAAGGCCAGTTCCTAGCAACCTTGAGGGTCGTGCCCTTTCAAAGCCACTCGTTACTTTTTCAGAATGCCGAGGACTTCTTCTTCGCGCATGATGAGAAACTCTTCCCCGTCAATGCGAATCTCGGTGCCGGAGTACTTGCCGAAGAGGATGCGGTCGCCCTTCTTCACGTCGAGGGGGAAGACTTTGCCCTCGTCGTTGGATTTGCCCTTGCCGACGGAGATGACTTCGCCTTCCTGGGGCTTTTCCTTGGCGGAATCGGGGATGATGATGCCGCCGCGGACCGTCTCGTTGTCTTCGATCCGACGGACGAGCAGACGATCATGGAGCGGAGTGAACGTGGTGGTTGCTGATGCAGTTGCAGTAGCAGTAGGCATTGCTTTGCTTCTCCTTCAGAGTTTCCTGGAGCGCGCGCGCTCCGCGTGGTGTTAGCCGCGAGATTCATCTCGCGGAGGAACAAACTTTGAGGCCGTACCTGATTCGGGTTGGGCGACCGCCGGACGGCTTAGGTTCCGGAACGGCAAAGCGCGTTTTGCTGCGCGGTTGCCGTCGATTAGCACTTTCGCCCTACGACTGCCAGCTTAGCTGGGGAGGGGTGTGGATGTCAAGGGGTGGGGTTAGAAAGTGAGTGAAAGTGACTCAGATAATTGGCGGTGGTGGGTGAAAGGCGAGTGAGGGGCGAGTGAGAGACGAGCGGACCGCGAGCCAACACCGAGCGAGAGGCGAGCCAACTGCGAGCGAAAAGCGTTTAGCGTGAGGCGTTTAGCGTAAGACTTTTAGCGAGGGGCGATTAGCGCAAGGCGTTTAGCAAGAGGCGTTTAGCAAGACACGATCAGCGAGAGACTTTTAGCGTGAACGTCCAGCGATGAGACGGACGGCCGCTCAGGGGGCAGGCCCCGCGGGGCAGGTGGCCTTGCCGCTACTGTGAGGGCGCTGGACTGGCGGGGGTCATGCCCAGCGCCTGGACGTAGCTCGGGTTCACGCGCGTGTGGGCGAACTGAATCTTCGTCAGNNTCGGCATTGCCGGTTCCGGTGGGCAGCCTGGCGAAGGCGACGATCTCGTCCCAGTGGGTGGGGCGGTCGAAGGTCGCGACGCACGGAGTCGCGTCCATCCTTTTATATGTCCAGAAGGCCCAGCCGACGTGGTTGTCTTCGAGCGTCTGCCGGAAGGCTTCCACCCAGGCATCCTTGTTCTCGCCCGACTCGCCGAGCCAGATGGGGACGTGATACTGGTGGCGAAAATCCAGATATTCCCGGATCACGCTGGTGTCAGTCTTCTCGGTCCAGTACTTGTGCAGGGTGTACATCACGTTTGGGTCGCCGGGAGGGCCGAAGACTTTGAAGTTGGTATCCCACTGTGCGCCGCCGAGGATGAGCACGTGGTTGCGATCGACGGAGCGGATGCCGCGGGCGATCTTCCAGTAGACGGGCTCGAGTTCGCGATTGAAAACGCGCAGCTGGGGGAAATGCGGGATCGGCTCGTTGAGCAGGTCGTAGCCGAGCACGGTCGGATTGTTGTGGTAATGCTGGGCGATGCGGCGCCAGATGGCGACGGTTTCGTCCTGGGCCTCGGGGCTTGAGAAGAGCCACGGATAGCCGTAGCTGTCGTCGATGTTGGTGCCGGTCTGGCCGCCGGGGGCGCAGTGCATGTCGAGGATGACGTAGATGCCGTCCTTCTTCGCCCAGTCGACGAGCTGATCGACGAGCTTGAAACCCTCCGCGTCGTCGGTGGTGAAGAACTTGTAATGGAGCGGAACGCGGACGGAGTTGAAGCCCATGGCCTTGATGCGATCCAGATCGGCTTCGGTGATGTAGTTGGCGCGCCACTGCCGCCAGAATTCTTCGGCCTTCGCGGGACCGAGGAGTTCTTTGGTGAGATCCTCGATCTCGCGCGGAGACTGCGGGCCGCCATCGAAGTGGAACATGTAGCCTTNNTTTGGGATTTGAGCGAAGAGAACCGGAGTGGAGATCAGGAGAAGGGAAAGGCAGAACAGAGCGGCACGGGGAGCGGAGTTTTGCACGAGGAGAATCGTACTCCAGGGCGGTGCGGGCGTCCTTTTGCAGAACGCCCGCAGCAGGCTGGCAAATTAGCCCGTCAGGTGGTCTCCCTGGATTCGTCGGCGGGCGGGGGGAAGCCGGCGCAGCGCGCGCGCCAGCTTTGGCGGAATTTCTCGCGCTCCTCGGGAGTCATTGCTTCCCACTTCTCGCGCCTGCGCTGGCGCCATCCGGAGCCTTTGTTGCCGCCGTGGCTGAGGCCTCCGAAGAGAAGCCGGCAGAGGACGAGCAGTCCCATCGCCTGCCAGAAGGTGATGTGGCGCCATCCGAAGAGCATGGGCGCCAGCCAGTTCCACAGCAGCATCGTCACTTCGCCGAAGAGCGCGATAAACGCCGCGAGCGCCAGCGGGCCGGCAACGAAGATCCACTTGTTTCTTTTGACCCAGGAGTTTTCCATACCGTTCCTCATTTCCTCATGAACTCGTCGTGAACCCTTTGCAGCCGCTCGCGCAGATGCAGCACCGCGTAGCGCTTGCGCG
>PMAD01000079.1:3444-3634 GCA_003152415.1 Acidobacterium sp. | reverse complement strand
GGAGCAGGTCCATGACAAACGCGTGGATTCTCGCGGCTTTGTGGGTGGGGTTGGCGCTCGTGGCCACGTTGCTGGCCATTTGGTTCAAGGTATCGACCGCGCTTTCAGAAATTGTGGTTGGAACGGTGGCTCAACTCGTCATTGGTGTGTTCCTCGCCCGGGAGGGACTGGCGGGCAACACGCAGTGGAT
>PMAD01000079.1:0-3414 GCA_003152415.1 Acidobacterium sp. | reverse complement strand
CGCTCTCCACCACGTCGGTGGCGGTTGTTTACGCGGTGATGCTGGAACTGGGATTCAACGTGACCGAGTACGGAAAGGCGATCCTGGCGGCCTGTTTTGTGAATGACCTGGGGACGGTGATTGCTCTCGGTCTCATCTTCTCTCCGTTCACGGTGAAAACGCTGATTTTCATTGTGGTCTCCGCGGCGGCATTCGCGATTCTTCCCTTCCTCACGCCGTGGTTCTTCCGTAAGTACGGCGGCCGNNTGGAGGCGAAGTACATCCTGTTCCTGCTGTTCGCCATGGGCGGACTGGCGGTCTGGTCAGGGAGTGAAGCGGTTCTTCCGGCCTACATTATCGGCATGGTTCTGGCGGGGACCGTGGGCAAGGATCACTCTCTCATTCGCCGCCTGCGTACCGTGACGTTTGGATTGCTGACCCCGTTCTACTTCATCCGAGCGGGTTCTTTCGTTTCTGTACCGGCACTCATGGCCGCTCCCGTGACGCTCCTGATTCTGTTTTTCGCCAAGATGACGACGAAGGCGATGGTGGTTTTTCCGGCGNNCTGAGCCACCAGATCATCACCCAAACCCAGTATTCGTTTCTGGTCGGCACGGTGATCGCGAGCGCCGTCATTCCCACCATTGTGGCGAACACATTTTTCCTGCCGCGGCATCTTCTTCCGCGCAAAAGCGCGAGCGCTCCATCCGCGCATGCCGCCATTCAACCCGCAGTTGTCGAGNNCAGGGATTTCACACAATTTTGGTGGCGTGGGACGGCTCGCCACAAGCTGAACACGCGTTGGAGGTGGCGCTCTCGCTTGCCTCTTCAACCAAAGCCAGCGTGCTGGTGCTCGCTGTGATTCGTCCGCCCGAACCTGCGGAGAGCGCGGAACTGAGTGCTGTGCTGGAAGATGCTGGGGAACGATACGAGCGCAGCTTCGTAACGATGCGGGAACGAGCAAAACAGGCCGCAGTTGAATTGAAGACTGAGGTCGCNNGTTGGGCACCCAGGCGAGCAGATAATCCACAGAGCCGAGACTGCACAGGCAAGTCTGATCGTCATGGGCCGACGCAGCCATACTGTATTTCATCGCTGGATGCTCGGCTCGAACTCGGAGCGCGTGGTCCGGTCGGCCTATTGCCCGGTGATGGTCGTCCATTGATTCGTGGGCACGGGATGAAACTCAGTGAAAGGTAGCCGAGTGACGAGGTTGAAGTTTTGAATGACGAGGTCCAGCAGGGGGAGCCGCATCGGTCCGATGCTTCCTCGGCATCGGGAGTTTCGCGGGAAGTCGCGCCGGGTGCGGGATCCCTGGGCGACGGAGAGCGGCGTCCCGGGGAACTGAACGAATCGCAGAAGCGGCGGCTGAGCATCACCTGCGAGTACATCGACAAATTGCTCCGCGATGCGGAGCATATTCTGCATGCGGAGGCGTCGCAGTCTCCGTTCCGTCGATACCTCGTCGACGTGAATCCTGTGCAGGTGCGGGTTCTGGAAGACTACACTCGCCGCCTGCGCGATCAGCTGTTGCGGGCGCTTGCGTGGCAGCAACTGCGGCCGAAGCCCCCCGAGATCCCGGCCACGCGAGCCGTGCTGACCAACCTTAACTTCGTCGACATTGCGATCGAAGAGTTGCGACCGGACTATATGCGGGGTTCCGGGCCGGTGCCAGNNCGACGCGAGCGACGAGCTCAACGGAGTGGTTCACGAGCTGAGAACGATCGTCGAGGGCATGGAGCGCTATCTGCGCACGGAACTCAGCACGAATCTGCAACAGCGCCTGCAGAATCTGGAGCAAGCGGGGCAGGATGTGGGACTGCTGCGCGTCATCGAGGAGATCGTTACGCGCCATGGCCTGGTGGAATTTCGGCAGCGCATCGCTTCGCTGGCTGCACGCCTCGAAGATGACAACCTGGAGGTGGCGCTGTTCGGGCGGGTCAGCTCAGGAAAATCGTCGCTGCTGAATGCCCTGCTGGGGATGGCCATCCTGCCGGTGGGCGTCAATCCGATCACGGCGGTGCCCACAAAACTGCGGTATGGTCCGGCTCCGCGGGCGGCGGTGTCGTACGGCGACGGGCGCAGCGAGACGGTGACCGTCGACGACCTTGCGCGCCTGGTGACGGAGCAGGGGAACCCAGGCAACTTGCGGAACGTCGTGCATGCGCTGGTCGAAGTACCGTCGGAGCGGCTGCGGCAGGGCATTGTGCTGGTAGATACGCCCGGCCTTGGCTCTCTCGCGAAAAAGGGCGCGGCGGAAACGCTGGCCTATCTGCCGCAGTGCGACCTTGCGCTGCTGTTGATCGACGCCGGAACGACGCTCAACGAGGAAGACCTGGGGACGCTGCGACTGCTTTGCGAGTCGGGCATTCCGGCTCTGGTGCTGCTGAGCAAAACCGATCTGCTCGCGGAGGAGGACCTGCGGAGCGTGTCCGCCTATATCCAGAGTCAGATTCGGGAGCAGCTGGATCTTGTGGTCGCGGTTCATGCCGTCAGCGCGATGCCCGGATACTCTGCCCTTCTGGATCGCTTCTTTGCGGCCGAACTGCTGCCGCGATTTGAACAAGCGCGGAGCCTGCGTCGCGCGTCGATGGCGAGAAAGATTGGCGCTCTGCGCGAATCCGTGACAGCGGCGCTGGAGACCGTGGCGGAGCGGGGGAAGAGCGGCGAGTCCGTGGCGCGGGTGGATTCGCAGGAAATCGAAGCGCGCCTGCGCCTCATCACCGGCGAGATTGGGGAGCTGGGCACTTCTCTGGATCATGCCATTCTGGAATTTGCTGAGACTCCGGAGGCTGTGATCCGCGAGGTTGCGGAAAAGGCTGCGTCCCGAGTTCAGAAGAGTGGCAGCGGCAGCGCGACTGGACAGGAACTGGCGGAATGGGCACGCGACATTGTGCTGGAGTTTCTGAACCGCTGCGCCGAGCAAATGCGAGGGGCCGGCCTGCGGGCAGTCGAAGCGCTTGAGCAAGTCGCAGAAGAGATGGGCCGCTCCGATGCGCCGACCTCCGCGGAAATCGAGGCTCTGCTTCGGGGAGCTCCTCGTTTAGAGCTGACTGCCGGCGATGAAGATGTGAATCTACCCTGGTGGCGATGGCTGGGGAAACCCGCCGTGCGTGCTATGGTGCAGAGCAAGGTCCGGCGGAGTATCGGCCCGACATTGAAGGTACAGTTGCACCTTTACGGTCATGCGCTCTCGCAGTGGACGCGGCTGACGGTGCAGAAGATGCAGATCCTGGTGAGTTCCTACGCGGATGCCGGGCGTGTACAACTTCATCGGATGACCGGCGTGTCCGCTGAGACTGCCGATCTTCCGCACCTGGAAGGCGATCTGGCCTCTCTCAGGAACTGGGGAGCGGAAGAACAGAATCCGGTAACGCAGAGAGCATAAAAGGAGGAGGATTGCAGAAATACCTGCTCATCGCGCTGGGCGGCGCA
>PMAD01000029.1 GCA_003152415.1 Acidobacterium sp. | reverse complement strand
CCGCACCAGGCGATGAAGGTGTCGTAGTACGCGATCTTCTCCGCGTCGGTGGGTTGGTCCGGATCTTTCCAGGCGGGGCGATCGGTGTTCACGATGCTGGCGCACATGTATCCGTCGGGCTGGTACATGAGGAAGCCGCGCGGGTGCGGACCGAATTCAGTGGAGGGCTGCACCTTGCCGTCTTTCAGGGTGTCTTCGATGGAGACCAGCTTCCAGGTGCCCAGGATTTGCGCAACCGTGGGGGCGGCGGGTGTAGCGAGTGCCTTCCCACATCTGCCAAAACCGGGCAGATGTGGGGCACCCAAAGGGGTGGCGAGCAGGATTGCAATCAGGAGAGATTTCATCGGGATGATTGTACGAGCCGGGAGCCGGGAGCGCTGCTGAGAAAGTTGGTGCGCCTCCGCCCACGCTTCGCCGGTCGCATAAAATGGGTCGGAGAAAACGAGAAGCGCAGAGGGGAGGGAAGCACTCATCATGAAAAAGAGCGGCGCACCGAAGGTCGAATCGGCATCGCGGCGGATCGACGCGAGGATTGAGGAGCTGGACGACTGGCGCGGAGCGATGCTTGGGCGACTGCGCGCTTTGATCCTCGCAGCCGATCCGCAGGTGGTGGAGGAGTGGAAGTGGGAGATACCGGTGTGGTCGCACGACGGGTTGATCTGCACCGGGGAGACTTACAAGAAGGCCGTGAAGCTGACCTTTGCCAAGGGCGCCTCGGTGGATGACCCGGCCGGTCTGTTCAATTCCAGTCTCGCGGGCAAGGTGAGGCGCGCGATCGATTTTCACGAAGGCGACAAGGTGAACGAGAAGGCGCTGAAGGCTCTGATTCGGGCTGCTGTGGAGTTGAACACTTCGTTGGCGTCTGGTCGCCGGACATCGTGAAGAAGCCTCTCTCCGGTTGAAACCCACGTCCCCAAAACCAGGGACGTGGGGCACCCGCCTTACCAGCGCTTGAGCTGCGAGAACTGAAGGAGATTGCCGCAGGTGTCGTTGAGGACGGCGATGGTGGCGTAGGTGACGTCGGTGGGCGGCATGGTGAACTCGGCGCCGCGGGCCTTCATGCGCTCATAGTCGGCCTTGGCGTCGTCGGTGAAGAAATTGGCGGCGCGCTCGCCTTGCTGGAACATGGCCTGCTGCCAGGTTTTGGTGGCCGGGTTGTTGTTGAGGGCGAGCTGCAGCTCGGTGCCGTCCGGTTCCTCGGGCGAGGCGACGGTGAGCCAGCGATAGGGGCCCTGGCTGTAGTCGGCCTTCTTCACGAAGCCCAGCACATCGGTGTAGAAGCGCAGAGCTTTCTCCTGGTCGTCGACGTAGACGGTGGTGAGTTTGATTTTCATTTCGTTTCTCCTTTTTTTGGAATGAGGGTGCCGATGGTACGGCTGGGCGGACGGAGCGCCCACGATGCCACAGCAACAAGCGCCAGGAAGAGAGGGGCGAGGATGTGAAAGGCGTTGCCGCCGACGGCGATGTTGGATACAACCGCGCCGGTGAGGTCGAAGAAGATGCCGGCGTAGGCCCATTCTTTGAGACGCGGAAAACGCGGGATGAGGATGGCGATGGCTCCAGCGACTTTCCAGAACCCGAGGATGGAGACAAAGTAGGGCGGGTANNATGGTTGTGATCCAGTAGGCAATAGATTTTGCTCTCATAGTTAGTCCACCTTTCCGATGAGACTTTCGAGCCCGTCGAACATTTTGTTCCAGCCGTATTTTGCTCCTTGATAATTGGGCCCCTGACTGGGAGTGAAGCCGGACTGCTCCATGCGGAGGTGGGTGCCACCTTCTGCTGGAGTGAGGGTCCAGAGCACCACCCATTGCAGGCCGGAATCGGCTCCGCCGACACCCCAGTTATAGGAGAGGCGTTTGAGAGGGTCGACGACGAGGACCTCGCAGTCGACTACCCCATCGAACTTTGGGGGGACGGGCTCGCGGCGGAACTGGAACTTGCGGCCGACGATCGGCTCGAAGTCATTGTTCATCATCCATTGGGCGAGGAGCGGGCTCTCGGTGAGCGCTCGCCACAGCTTTTCCGGTGGGTGCGGGAATACGCGCTCGACCACAAGGGTGCGGGGACTCTCGGCTGGATTATTCATGGTTCCATCCTTTGCAGAAGGTCTTCGAGGCGGTCGAAGCGTTCGCGCCAGAAGGCGCCGTAGTGGTCGAGCCAGTTGATCATGGGGGCCAGCGCATCGGGCTGGGCGTGGTAGTGAGTCTCGCGTCCGTCGCGGCGATGGCGTACGAGCTTGGCGCGCTTCAGCACGGTCAGATGCTTGGAGACGGCGGGCTGGGAGACTCCGGCATGGCGAGTCAAGGCGTGGACGGTCTGCTCGCCGTGGCGGGTCAGCTGCTCGAAGATGGCTCTGCGGGTGGGGTCGGCGAGAGCACGGAAGACGTAATTGGGGTTGGCCAGCGGCACAGACAAACCATAACCAAACGGTTATGGTTTGTCAAGAGCGAAGGAGCACTTTTTGGGGTTGCGGGTTGGGGGGAACTTCTCCGATCCACCGCAGAGGGCACAGAGATCCCAGAGAGGAAAAACCGGGGGCGTTGACGCTATTCCCAAAAGAGACGGTAAACTCCTGAGAACAGAATTAGCGCGTTCCGGAGAGTTCCATGCGGAAGAAGACGATCAGGTTTGTCGTTTTAGCATTCCTTGTTCAGGTGGCCGTTGCCGTGCTGCCGTGGACGGCGTTGGGGCAGACGGAGACGGCTCCTTATGCGGCGATGGCTCCTCTCGATCAGTATTTGATACCGGACCAGAATGCTGAAATNNGGCTTTCTGTGCGTGGTGGAACGAGGGTGGGGCGCTGGCACCGACGATCCGGTCTTCTGGAATCCGAAGATTCGCGGCCCCATTTGCTTTAATCCGGCGGCTGCCAGGAGCTTTGTGCCGATCTACCTGATGAAGACGAAACTGGTGCTGGCAGGAAAATCGAAGGCGGAGATTGTGCGGGCGACGGGATCCGCACTGGACAAGAACGATCTGCCGGCGCTGGAGCCGGGAGCGATGTGTTACATGCTGTCGAAGGAGCAGTACCTCAGCGATGCCGGCAAGAACTGGCATCCGCACCTGATGTTTTTTGTTGCGGGGGACGCGGCGAAAAGCTGGGGTGCGGATCTGCCGGGCTCGCCGGTGATGGCGGCGAATGACCCTGAAGAACGGGCGACGATTTTGATGGTCTGGGTTGGCAAGTGGTCCGATGGGACGCCGGGACCGCCGATGGCGCACTGAGGGGGACCCCCCTCCCCCCTGGGTCGGGACTGTGGCAAGTGGTTCGATCCGAAGGGGTTCGCGGAGGGCCCTTTTGGACTGTGGCAAGTTGTTGAAACCGAGCCGCCTGGAGCGGGGAGCTGGGAGCAGCAAACGAAAGCCGCTCGGAGCGGGGAGCCGGGAGCTGGGAGCTGGGAGCGGAGAACAGCGGACAGCGGATAGCGGATAG
>PMAD01000287.1:3899-20253 GCA_003152415.1 Acidobacterium sp. | reverse complement strand
AAGCTGGGCGCGCTGCTGCTGCTCGCCTGCACGCTGGTGGTGGGTCTGTATCCGCGGATTCTGACCGATCTGATCCTGCCGACTTTGAATTCGCCGCTCTTCGAGGGTCTGCGCAGAGGAGCGTGGCGATGAGCGTCGTGAGCTATTCCGACCTGCTGCGCTTCACGCTGCCGGAGATTGCGGTGATGGTGGCGGGACTGCTGGCGCTGACGCTGGATCTGACGGTCCTGCGGCGGTCGGCGGCAAAGACGCGCTTCGGCGTAGCGGCACTGATCGGGTGCGTGGGATGCCTGATCGCCATGGTCGGCCTGACGCACGGCGCTGCGCAATACAGTTTGCCTGACGGCATGTTTGTGATGACGCCGCTCACGCGGCTGGTGCAGATTGCGCTGCTGGCGTTCACGATTCTGACCGTGCTGCTGTCGACGTCGACGCGGGTGATCGGCCATATTGGCGAATACATCGCGCTGATTCTGTTTGCGACGGTAGCCATGATGTTCCTGGTCGCGACGCAGAATCTGCTGCTCATTTTTGTGGCGCTGGAATTTCTGAGTCTGTCGCTCTACATCCTCACGGGATTCGACAAGAACAGCAGGCAATCGGCGGAGGCGGCGCTGAAATATTTCCTGTTTGGCGGAATGTCGGCGGGNNTTTCTGCTGTTCGGCCTGAGCCTGTTGTATGGGCTGTCGGGATCGATCGAATTGCCGCGGATTGCAGCGGCGGTGAGCGGGCCGGCGCTCGATCCTCTGCTGCTGGTGGCCATTGTGATGGTGACGATTGGGTTCGGATTCAAGGTTGCGGCGGCGCCGTTCCATCTTTGGGCGCCGGATGCGTACCAGGGAGCGCCAACGGTGAGCGCGGGATTCATCGCCTCGAGTTCCAAAGTAGCGAGCTTCTTTATTTTTGGGCAGGTGGTCACGCTGGGACTGGCGTCGGCGATGGGACGCGGGGGATTTCGGGGGTACCAGCCGGGGTGGGTTCCGGTGCTGTGTGTGATCGCGGCGCTGTCCATGGTTTTCGGCAATCTGGCCGCGATTGCGCAGACAAGCGTGCGGCGTTTGCTGGCGTACTCGGCGATCGGGCATGCGGGCTACATGCTGCTGGGGCTGATCGCGCACAGTCCGCGAGGAACGAGCGCGCTGCTCTACTACGTGATCACGTATGCGCTGGCCGCGCTGGGTGCTTTCGGTGTGCTGGGCGCGCTGGAGTCCGCTGGGATCGACAAAATTGCGGATCTGGCGGGGCTGTATCGTCGCGCACCGGGGCTGTCGTTCTGCATGCTGGTTTTTCTGCTTTCGCTCGCGGGGATTCCGCCGCTGGCTGGATTCTTCGCCAAGTTTTATATCTTCGCCGCTGCGCTGGAAGCGGAGCCGCATCTCGGCCTGTTGTGGCTGGTGCTGCTAGCGGTGGCCATGAGCGCGGTTTCGCTCTACTACTATCTGCGGGTGCTCAAGCAGGTGTATGTGGCGGACGGCGCGACGGACGCTCCGGCGATCGACACTTCGCGGGTGACGCGCCTGGTCATTTGGGTGCTGGCCGCGCTGGTTGTGCTGCTGGGCTGCGCGCCGGGTTTGTTGCTGAACCGAATCGCGAGCTGACCGGCGCCAGCGTTCAGACCATCGCGTGGGGTTTGTGCGCGTACATCGCGCTGTCGGCCACGCGCTTCAGCTCGTCCTTCGTGATCCCGTCCTCCGGATAAATCGCATAGCCGATGCTGGCCGATCCGCGGATGGTGTGCGAGTCAATCTGGAAAGGTGCGTCGAAGCAGCGCGTCAGGCGCTGGCTGATCTCTTCGAGTTCGGTCCGGCTGCGCACTACGGGAATGAGGGCGATGAATTCGTCGCCGCCCACGCGGGCCAGGGTATCCATGCCGCGCAGCTTCTCTGAGAATCGCTCCGCCACCTGCTGCAGGTAGAGGTCGCCCACCCGGTGCCCATAGAAATCGTTCACCTGCTTGAACTGATCGAGATCGATGTAGACCAGGGCAAAGCGGGTCTGGCCGCGCCGCGCATGGGCCAGAGCCTCGTCCAGGCGGCTTTCGAGGAGGAAGCGGTTGGCGGCATTGGTGAGCTGGTCGTACTGCGAACGATGAATCAGGGTCTCGTAAAGGCGGCGATTGTCGATGGCGAGGGCGGCCAGGCTCGCACCCATTTCCAGCGCCTCACCCGCCTGCTCCTCATATGCCTCGACCTCGGAAACCACCAGCGATCCCAGCCGCTCCCCCGCGCCGGAATAGATTCCGCGGCGCACCGCGCGGTCAAAGTCCTGTGGAGAGGCCGCTTCGCCGACCAGGGTGCCATTGGCCAGCTCGCACCAGCAGGAGCGGCCCTCGAGCTGCGTGCTGATCAGACGGAGAATCATCAGCAGCACTTCGTCGAGGTTGAGCATGCTGTTGATGGCTTCCAGCACGCGTCCGCGTTCCTTCTCCAGAAAGGCGATGCGCCGTTCGCGGGCCGCTTCGGATTCCATGGTGAGGCGAATCTGCTCAGTCTGCTTGCGGACCTTGCGCTGCAGGATCACAGCCCAGAAAAACGCCGTCACCATCAGCAACAGCAGGGCGGCGCTCACATACAGCAGGCGGCGCACCGTCCACCACGGCGGGGCCACTAACACGGCGACGTCCTGGGGCGAGCGCAACTGCACATCGAACCATCGTTCCGTATTCCACGGACCTCCGGCGTGCACAAAGCAGATTCCTGTAACCCGGACCGTGCTGCCCGCGCGGTAGTCGGGAAGAACGGCCTCATCGGCCTCCTGATTCCAGACCGTGCGCGGCAGAATCGCCGAGAAGACGTGCGGGCCGGCCTGAATGATCAGCGTGTCCTGATGGGGTTCGTGAACCTCTGCCGCCAGCTTGCCCTCCATGGAGACGAGTTCGAAGGGATAATGACCAGCCAGGGCATCGCTCCAAAGAACCGGAACGGGCTGAATGATCTGCGTATCGGCAGTCGGCAGGACGCCGCCGTCGGTCACTACCTCGGAATACTGATGGGGGTCGGGGAAGCCGACTACGTCGACGACCTGCCCCATGTGCAGCGGAGACTGCTCCCAGGAGTTCACAAGAACGGCCTGCCGGTCCGGTGTCTCGAGCACCATCTGCAGACCGGGCTGGTAAAGCGTCAAACTCCCGCGTACATGAACGCGCTGACTCTCGTCCTGGGCGTAATAGCCGGTCATGATCCTGTCGATCGCGGTCAGGGGCAACTTCGTCGGATCGCTGGCCGGGGGTTTCAACACCGTCATGTGCTGCGCGCTGTTCACCCACAACTCGGCTCCGATTTGCTGGAATTTCCCGTCGAACAGCCCTCCAGCAACTCCTGAGACCCGGACCTCCGAATCCAGCAACCGAATCGGATCGATCCCGGAGATATCCTCCATGTGCACGCGAATTAATCCGCCCTGCGTCTCCAGATCGATCAACAAATAGGGCTGTCTCTGGCCTTCGGTGGATGAGTCATGGGCCACAGTGCGGAGAGGTCTGTCTCGCTGCAAAACACCACCGAGACTGTACTGCCCGATGGCTACCTGGAGGGTTGCCGATCGCACCTTGCCCACGATGCTGACGTAGCGACAATCATTGCTTTTCTCCTGCATTTCCCGCCAGGTCACGGGGAGCGGCTCCGGGAATTGCGCGCGGTGTTCAAACCGCATCTCGCTGGCCGTGACGTTGGTCGAATAGCTGGGCTTGGTCGTACCGCGGATCAGAACCGCATCGCCCGCTTTGAGAACCGGAGGGTTGGCCGGGGAAACAATGTAGACCCCTCCCGTGGCGTCCTGAACGAAAACCTGGCCCTCCGTCGGTTCGTAATAGATGACGATGGCGTGGAGCTCGACAGGGAGGCGCTTCGCTGCATCGGCGGCCGAGAGGGCGTGAACCTGCGCAACAGTGGTGAGGAGGTGCGGGGAGACTCCGGGAGATATGGCGCCCTGGCCTTCCTGGCCCGGGAGCTGGTTCGCTTGTCCGAGGAGAGCTTTCCCGAAGCACAGAACGAGCAGAAGAAGGGCCAGCGAGGATAAACGGAACTTCCGCAACCTACGGCACTCCTCAGGGTGCCGATTACAAGAGTGCGCCCCAAAGTTGCAGACGTCTCTAGCATTTTTAGGGGAGAGAGGGGGCGCGGAGGTGGGGCCTAGTTACTTTCGTTTTAAGGTTTTACGCAGTTTTTCCAGTTCTTCCAGACGACCCCGGCGGCAGCCAAATCGCAGGCCGCAACGCCCAGGGATTTGAAGACCACGCGACCCGCGGGGAGGGGGCGCTTCCCGGCGAGGATTTCGCCGATTTCGGCATAGACGGGCTGCTTTGAACCGAGGATGTCGCCGGATTCGCGGAGGGCGGCTTCCCGCGATTCGACGACGATGGATGCGTTCATCGCGGTGTCGTCGAGCTCGCGACGATCCGGAGTAACGACGGCGACCGCACAGGTGAATGTATGAGGGCCGAGCCACTCGCCGCGGAAGAGCGGCTCGCGGGTGCTGGCGACGCCAAGGACGACGTCGGCGCCGCGGACGGCGGCTTCGGGCGTTTCGACGGCGGTAACTCCAAATTCGGAGGCGAACGTGCGGGCGTGTTCCGGAGCGCGACTCCAGACGCGCACTTCGGAAAAGTCGCGCACGAGCCGCAGCGCGCGCAGGTGCGAGCGGGCCTGAACGCCGCTGCCCAGGATAGCCAAGGTTCGCGAATTACGGGGAGCGAAGAGGCGGGTCGCAATCGCGGACACGGCCGCCGTGCGCATTTCGGTGATGAGGCGGCCGTCCATGGCGATGAGCGGCTCGCCGGTCTTCGCTGACAAGAGCTGGATGACGGCCTGGTGGGTGGGGAGGCTGACGTTGCGCTCGTAAAAGGTGACGAGCTTCACGCCCATGAGTTCGCCTTCGATCGCCGGCATCAGCGCGAAAAACCCTTCGTGTTCGGCGATGCGCAGGATGGTGCGCACCGGCTGCTGCGTTTTGCCGAGGGAGAGATGGATGAGAGCCTGCTCGACGGCGGGGATGAGGGCTTCCCAGGTGAGCAGCGATCGGACTTTTTCTTCGTCGAGAAATTCCATGGTTCCTTCCAGGATTGAACCGAGCTACATAAGACTGACTGGGTCGACATCGATGATCAGATTGGCACGGGCAATGCCGGTCTCTTCAGCATGAGCCAGCAGCGCCCGCAGCGCCTGCTGCAGCGCGCGGCGGGATTCCCCCTTCATGACCAGGTGGAAACGATACGTTCGCTTGATTTTTGCAATGGGCGCGGTCGCGGGGCCGAGGACGCGAACATGCCGGAGCGTGGTTTGCGCGCACCAGCGGCCCAGAGCGGCCGCCCATCCCGCTGCTTCCTCCAGACGCCGGCTTTGCAGCAGGACATTGGCGAGCGCCGCGTAAGGAGGGTAGTGCATGGCGCGGCGGAAGCGCAGCTCGCGCTCCACGAAACCAGCGAAATCGTGCGCGGCGGCGCACTGAATCGCGTAGTGCTCGGGGTGGTACGTCTGCACGATGACCTGGCCGGGCAGCTCGCCACGTCCGGCGCGGCCGGAAACCTGAGTGAGGAGCTGGAAGACGCGCTCGGCGGCGCGAAAATCGGGCAGCCCCAGCGCGTAATCGCAGCCGACAACGCCGACCAGGGTCACGCCGTGCACATCGTGGCCTTTGGCGATCATCTGCGTGCCGACGAGCAGGTTGATCTCGCCGGTGTGCAAACGGACCAGCATGCGCTCCATGTCGCCGCGGCCACGAACGGTGTCGCGATCCATGCGGCCAATGCGCGCGCCGGGGAAGATTTCCTGCAGGCGCTCTTCGCCCTGCTGGGATCCCGCACCCAGGAAATACAAATATTCGCTTTCGCAGGAGGGGCAGCGCCGCGGGACAGTCTTTTTGTAACCGCAATAGTGACATTCCAAACGCTGACCCGCGGCCTGGCCGTCGCCGGGGAGCGCCTTGTGGTAGGTGAGCGCGATGGAACAGTTTTCGCATTCGAGCTTTACGCCGCAGGCCCGGCAGACGACGACAAACGAGTAGCCACGGCGGTTGAGCAGGATTATCGCCTGTTCACCGCGATCCAGCGTTTCTTTGGTTTGCTCGATCAGCGCCCGCGAGAAGAGATGCTCTTCGCCGGTTTCCTGAAACTCCTGGCGCATATCGACAAGACGAACTTCGGGCAGCGGGCGATCCATGACTCGCTCGCGAATCTCGATGCGCTGGTACTTGCCGGTTGTGGCGTTGTGCCAGGTTTCGAGCGAAGGCGTTGCGGAGCCGAGGACTACGGCGGCTCCGGCCAGCTTTGCCCGCATCACCGCGACATCGCGGGCGTGATAGCGAGGCATGGATTCCTGCTTGTAGCTCGAGTCCTGTTCCTCGTCGACGACGACCAGACCCAGCTTCTCGACCGGTGCGAAAATTCCGGAACGCGTGCCAACCACGACGCGGGCTTCGCCTTTGCGGATGCGATGCCACTGCTCGCCGCGCTCTTCGGGAGTGAGCGCGGAGTGGAGCAGCGCGACTTCGGATCCAAAGACATGGTGCAGTTGCGCAGCCATCGCCGGGGTCAGGCCGATTTCCGGGACGAGGAGGATCGCGGTGCGGCCGGCGTCGAGGGTGCGGCGCATCGCGGCAAGGTAGACAGCGGTCTTGCCCGATCCGGTGACGCCCTGCAACAGCAACGGGCGAAACTCACTTGCCTCCACCGCATCGGTGATGGTCCTCAGGGCCTCGTTCTGCGCGCTGTTCAGCTCATGGTCCGGGGTTGCGAAGGCGTGCGGATGCGTGAGGTGGAAATCCGCGGGACGTTCTTCGATGCGAACCAGCTCGCGCTTCACCAGCGTCGCCAGGGTCGAGGCCGGAACTTCGAGACGGCGCAGCTCCGCGACGGGAAGCTCGCCCGCCGCAGCCGCGAGTTCTGCCAGGATGGCCTGCTGATTCTCGTTCAGTTTCGGCAGGCGCACGTCGTCGATAAGGACGGCGTAGCGGACGGTGCGGCGAGCATCGCGGGGCTCAGCTGCGGTTTCGCGGGCAATCCATTTTTTGCGCAGCATTCCCTGGAGCAGGCGCAGGGACGCACGGGTGGTTGAGCGGAGGCGCGCAGCCCGAAGCGCTTCGCCAGATTCGAGAGCGTTGAGGACGGCGTATTCCTGGTCCTGCTCCGCAGGCGAGAGCCGCGACCGCCGCGAGGAACCCTGTTCGGCGCCCGCCGCCAGGGCCTGCCGTCCCGCGGCGGTGATGCGATACAACACCTGGCGCCGGACCTCGCTCATGAGAGGCAGCATGGAACGCAGGACTTCGCCGATGGGAGCGAGGTAATACTGCGCGATCCACCGTCCCAGCTCCATCAGGTCCGGCGAAAGGACCGGCTCCTCGTCGAGGACCATGAGGAGCGGTTTGGCTTCGACAGGCGGCGGTTCGTCGTGGACGCGCACCACAACCCCGGCCAGCTTTTCATTGCGAAACGGTACGAGCACGCGCGCGCCCACCGGCGGATTCGTGTCGCCCAGGGAATAAGTAAAGACGCGGTCCAGCGGAACCGGCAGGGCGACATCGCAGAACTGGGGCATGGCCGTTGAGCCGAGAGTATCAGAGGCCCCGCAGGTGGAAATTTGCGCATCTCTGTAACGCATCGGCTCTGGCGTTCACTACTCAGTGGTTGCTCTACCTCCTCAACAGCCGGGGCCAGTCAGGCTCCGGCCTTTTTTTTTCGCGCGGAGTGCCAGAGCCGATTCTGAATCCCGAGGATGCTCGGTGAATCAGATGTAGGACACGGAGGAGTTCGATGGCAGCGGAGAAAGTCGCATTCATTACGGGCGGTAACAAGGGCATCGGTCTGGAAACCGCTCGGCAGCTGGGAAAGCTCGGGGTCAAGGTTGTGATCGGGGCGCGCGACCTCGCCAAAGGCAACGAGGCCGTAGCGACACTGAAGAAGGATGGTGTGACTGCCGAGACGGTCCGCTTCGACATTACCAGGGCCGCCGACTACAAAGAGGTCTACAAATATCTCGATCAGCATTTCGGCAAGCTCGACATTCTGGTGAACAACGCCGGCATCTCGAAAGAGGATTTTCTCGCCGGCAACAAGACCAGCAGCACGAGCGCCGCATTGCTTCACGAAACCTTCGACACGAATTTCTTCGGGGCGGTCGAGCTGACGCAGGTGCTGTTGCCGCTCATCAAAAAAGCTCCCGCCGGCCGAATCGTGAACCTGTCGAGCATTCTCGGCTCGCTCGCACTGCACGCGGATCCCAGCTCGCCGATCTACAACGCGAAGGCGTTTGCCTACGACGCGTCGAAGTCCGCGCTGAATGCGTTCACGGTGCATCTGGCCCACGAGCTGAAGGACACGAAGATCAAGGTCAACTCCGCGCATCCGGGCTGGGTGAAGACCGACATGGGCGGCGAGCAGGCGCCGCTGGACATCGTGACCGGCGCGAAGACCAGCGTGAAGCTGGCGACGCTGCCGGACAGTGGTCCGACCGGGGCGTACATTCACCTGGATCAGACGTTGCCGTGGTGAAAAGCCAGCCGGTAGCCTGTAGCCGGTAGCCGGTAGCGAAAAGCCAGCTATTTCGCGGGCGCCTGGAGCCCGAGCTCTGCCATAGCCAGCTGCAAATCGGCCCAGGCTTCCTTCTTCTGGCGAGGATCGCGCAGCAAGTAGGCGGGGTGGTACGTAATGATGAGTTTTACCCCGCGCGCGTGGTGGATGCGGCCGCGCAGCGCGGCGAGCGGGCTTTTCGCACCCAGCAGATAGGTTGCCGCGGTGGCGCCGAGCGCGACGATGACTTCCGGCTGGATCGCGTCAATCTGGCGGAAGAGAAACGGCGAACAGGTGTTGGCCTCTTCGGGCTCAGGAACGCGATTCTGCGGCGGGCGGCATTTGACGATGTTGGCGATGTACACCTGATCGCGGCGCAGGCCCATGGCGTTAATCATGTTGTTGAGGAGCTGGCCGGCGCGGCCGACGAAGGGCAGGCCCTGCGCGTCTTCATCGGCGCCCGGACCTTCGCCGATGAACATCAGGCGCGCGTTAGCATCGCCGTCGCCGAAGACGATGTTGTGGCGGCCCTTGTGAAGGGCGCAGCGCGTGCAGGGGCCGAGGTCATCGCGGATCGCTGCGAGGGCGGCGGCGCGGTCTCCGGGAGCAGCGGGAGTTTTTGGCTCGAGCAGGGCAGACGTGGTCGTGGGCTTCAGGGTCGTCTCCAGAGCGGACGGGGCGGCCGCGGAATATTCTTCTGTAACAGAGATTGTTTCAATTTCGGCGGGCGCGGAACCGCGGCGGTAAAAGTCGAAGACGCCGAGGTCGCGGAAGTATCCGATGCGCGCGCGCACGGCCAATTCGGTTTCAGCAGAGAGCCTGGTCGCCAAGCTCAGTCTCCCGGAGCCATGGAGAGATCGGAATCGGACTCCGCCATCATCTGGCTGGGCCGGCGCAGAGCAAGAATCTCGTCGAGAATGCGATCGGCGAGGTCGCGCTTGGTCATCTCGGGCAGTTCCATGGCGCGATCGCGCGTGAGAAACGTGACCGCATTGCGGTCTGAGTCGAAGCCCACGCCCTCGCGCGAGACATCGTTCAGCACAATCGCGTCGGCTCCCTTGCGCAGTAGCTTGTCGCGTCCATGCGCGAGCACGTCTTCCGTCTCGGCGGCAAAGCCGATGATGAGCATCCCGGCGCGACGATGTTCGACGACCGCGGCCAGAATATCTTCGGTCGGCTCCAGTTCCAGAGTCAACGGACCGCTGCGACGCAGCTTCTGCCCTGCCTGCACGCGCGGCCGGTAATCGGCTACGGCGGCGGCCTTGATCACAACGGTTGCCTGATCCAGCCGCTCGAGCACTGCGCTGCGCATTTCCGCGGTGGTAATGACGGGAATCACTTCGACATGGGCAGGGGGACGGAGCGCGGTTGGCGCCGAAACGAGGATCACGCGCGCGCCACGGCGCTGGGCGGCTTCGGCGAGGGCGTAGCCCGTCTTGCCGCTCGAACGATTGCCGAGGAAGCGGACCGGATCGAGGGCCTCGCGCGTTCCACCGGCCGTGATGAGCACGGTTTCGCCGGCCAGGTCGTTGCGGTGGTGAAGCACGCGCAGCACCGCCTGCACAATGGCCTCATTTTCGGCGAGGCGGCCTGTGCCGGTCATGCCGCAGGCGAGATAGCCGCTCTCTGGCTGAACGATGCGGACGTTGCGGCTGGCCAGGGTTTCGAGATTCGCCTGGGTCGCGGCATGCTGCCACATATTCACGTTCATGGCCGGAGCCACAATGACGGGGGCAGTGGTCGCCAGATACATCGTGGTAAGGAAGTCGTCGGCGATGCCGTGGGCAAATTTTGCGATGATGTCGGCGGTGGCCGGAGCGACGATGAGCGCGTCAGTAGTCTGCGCAGCATCGATGTGCTCAATGGCGGAAGCCGCATCGCCCGCATCGAAGCCTTCCGGCGCCCAGAGCCCGGTGATGACTTTGTGTCCGGTGAGAGCGGCGAAGGTGAGGGGCTGGATGAAGTGCTGGGCCGCCTGGGTCATGACGACGTGAACGTCGAGCGCCTGCTTTTGCAGGTCGCGCACCAGTTCCGCCGATTTGTACGCCGCGATGCCGCCCGAAACGCCGACCGTGACCTTCATGAAGACAGTTTACGCTGCGGCCCGGAGAGCCATCTTTTGGAAAAAGGGGCGTTCCGGGGCTACGGGGCGAACTTCGGAATTTCCGGCGCGTCAACCTCGGGCTTTACGACGGGAACATCCTCCGTCCTGACGTACGCGACCTTGCCCGCGGCAATCTCTTCCTGCGCCACACGGCAGGCTTTGCGCGAACGGGTCGGAACCATGGGCTCGGCGCCATTCTGCAGCTGGCGCGCGCGGCGGGCAGCCACCAGAACATAACGGAAGTTGCTGTCGTACTCTTTCTCGATACTCATCCCTGCTCCTCCAGAACTTTCCTCTCAGCCCTTCAGGCTCGGAACGGGCACGCCAAAAGCCTGCAGCACGGGCCTGACACGATCCTCGGAATTCGCCTGCCGGCAACTTTCCGCGATCCGCAGCACACGCTCGCGGTCCGCGCCGCCGGCACCGGGATCACTGCCATGCCAAATGCGCTCGGCGGCCACGATGGCGGCCATCTCTTCGACTGCGCGGTCGAGGACGTCGTTGACGAGAATATAGCCATATTCCCTGTAATTCTCAATCTCCTGCCGGGCCTTGGCCAGGCGGCGCTCGATGATCTCCTCCTGGACGGCGCCTTCCGCGCGACTGCGGTTGCGGAGGCGGGTGGCGAGGACGTCCGGCGACGGCGGCATGAGAAAAATCGAAACCGAATCCGGCATCTTTGCCCGCACCTGCGACGCTCCCTGCACATCGATATCCAGCAGCAAATCCCTCCCCTGCGAGAACGCCTCTGTGAGGTTGCAGCGCGCCGTGCCGTAGTAGTTGCCGAAGACGTCGGCGTATTCGAGAAACTCGCCGTTACGGATCATCTCCTCGAAGTGTTCGCGCGTGGTGAAGTGGTATTCGCGCGAATCCTGCTCGGAGCCACGCGGCCCGCGCGTGGTCCAGGAGACGGAAAATTCCAGCCCGGAGAC
The DNA here is from genome assembly GCA_003152415.1 of Acidobacterium sp. Taxonomy (GTDB): domain Bacteria; phylum Acidobacteriota; class Terriglobia; order Terriglobales; family Acidobacteriaceae; genus Palsa-343. The sequence goes on along the minus strand of PMAD01000287.1, from coordinate 8,716 downwards.
GAGGGAGCGCAGCTGATTGACGAGGGTCGATTTCCCCGACCCGGACGGCGCCGAAATGATGAAGAGTATCCCCGCCAAGCGTCTGCCTTCCCCCAAACAAAAGCCTGTCACCCCGACCGGAGCGCGCAGCGCGCAGCGGAGGGACCTGCTTCTCACAATCACTCTAAGTTCTGCACCTGTTCCCGCGCTTTTTCAATCTCAGACTTCATGCCCAACCCCGCTTCGGTAATGCGCGTGCCATTGCCTGCCACGCCGCTGGTCTTCGAAAGCAGCGTGTTGGCCTCGCGATTCATCTCCTGGAGCAGGAAATCGAGCTTCTTGCCAACTTCGCCGCCCTGATCGAGCAGCCCGGTGAAGTGGTCGATGTGGGTGCGCAGCCGCGTGACTTCTTCCTCGACGTCGCTGCGCTCGGCGATGAGCGCAGCCTCCTGCAAAATGCGCTCCTGATCGAATCCGCCCTCGAGCATGCTCTTCATGCGCTGGCTGAGGCGATCGAAATACGCCTGCTGCACTTTTTCACGGAGCAGGGCGGCCTCGTCGACCAGAGTGCGGAGGCGCTCCATGCCGGCGCGGAGCTCATCGGCAAGGGCCGAACCTTCCTGGGCGCGCATGGTTTGCAAAGCCGCGACCAGCGCATTGGTCTCGCGGAGAACCGCCTCTTCGAGGCCCTTCATTTCCTCTTCGCTGTTGCGGGATTCCGCCATGAGGACGCCGGGCAGGCGAAAGACGGCATTCAGATCGGGGTCCGCGGTGAGCCCATGTTCGACGGAGGCGGCGCGAAAGGCCTCCACATAAGCCGCGACAAGCGCGTGATCGTAGCCGGCTTCGGCTTTCTGGCTGCGTTCGAGATTCAGCGTGACTTCAATATGGCCGCGCCTCAGCTTCTCTTTGAGCAAGCGGCGCAGCTCAATCTCGATCCCTTCCGATCCCTGGGGCAAACGCATGTGGAGGTCGAGGAAGCGGTGGTTCACGCTTTTCAGGCTGAGAGAAAATCCCAACGTTTCAGAAACTCGGCCCGCAATCCGGGCGAATCCGGTCATCGAGTACACCGGCTGCTTCGCTTCGCTCATCGGTTGGTCTTCCCCAGCAGCACCGGCTCGACGGTCTCAGGACCCGGAACCACCGGCTCAATGCCGCCCATCGGAGCTCCGTGCCCGTTGTTTTCGCCAATATCCATAAACTGCAGCCGATAGAGCTTCTGATAGGTCGCCGACTTTTGCAGCAGTTCCTCGTGCGAGCCGATGTCGGTAATCCTACCGTTTTCCAGCACCACGATGCGGCTGGCGCGGCGGACGGTCGAAAGTCGATGCGCGATCACGATAACCGTGCGGCCCGTCATCAGATTGGCCAGCGCCGCCTGGACCAGAGATTCACTTTCCGAATCGAGCGCGGAAGTGGCTTCGTCGAGGATGAGCACCGGCGCGTTCTTAAGGATGGCCCGCGCGATGGCCAGCCGCTGCCGCTCGCCGCCCGAGAGGCGGAATCCCTTCTCGCCGATGACGGTGTCGTAGCCATCGGGCATGCGTTCGATGAAGTCGTGAGCCAGTGCGGCTTTGGCGGCCTCGACAACCCGGCTGACGGGGACATCGGGCTGACCGTAGGCGATGTTGTTGCGCACCGTGTCGTTGAAGAGGATCGTCTCCTGCGTGACTTTGCCGATCTGCGCGCGCAGTGAGGCGAGGCTGACCTGGCGGACGTCGATGCCGTCGATGAGGATGCGGCCGCCAGTCACGTCAAAGAAGCGCGGGATCAGATTTACCAGCGTCGACTTCCCTGCCCCGCTGGGACCGACCAGCGCGACGACTTCACCGCGATGGATGGTGAGGTCGATGTCGTGCAGGACGATGGGCGGGCCTTCGCGCTCGCGCTCCTCATAACAGAAGCTGACGTTTTCGAGCGCGATCGAGTCTTTGAAGCCCTTCAGCGGCTTTGGATGTTTGGCTTCGACGACTTCATCCTGATCGTCCATGAAGTCGAAGATGGCGGCGGAGGCTCCGGCGGCCTGCTGGAAATTGTTGTAGTAAATGCCGAAGCGGCGAACCGGATCGTACATCTTGAAGAGGGCGACGATGAAGGCAAAGAAGACGCCCTCTTTCATGGCGCCGTGGCCGATTTCGTTGCGGCCCACCCACAACAGCACGGCAATGGCGACGGCCCCGATGAAGTCCATGAGCGGCGAGGTGATAGCCTGGGCGCGCACCGAGCGGAGATTGGCGCGGAAGAGCTTGTGCGCGGCCTGGCGGAAGCGGAGCAGCTCCCAGAACTCCATGTTGAAGGCTTTGACGATGCGATTGCCGGTGATGGTCTCGTGGAGGATGTTTTGAATGTCGGCGAGCTTGTCCTGGCCGCGGCGCGTGGTACGGCGCACATCGCGGCCGATGCGGAAGATCGACCCCACAGCAATGAGCCCGAAGACCGGGAGAATCCAGGCGAGCCGGCCTCCGAGCGCGATCACGATGATGACCATGAAGGCGAGGGTGAAAGCCTGCTGGAGGAAGTCGGAGAGGATCGACGACGTCACATACTGCACGCGCTCGATGTCGTTGATGAGGGCGGAGAGCAGCGTGCCGGTGGTGTGCTTCTGGAAGAAGGAGACGGAGCGGCGCAGGATCGCCTCGTAGAGGTCGTCGCGCATGTCGGTGATCATGCCGAAGCCGGCGTAGTTGGCGAGATAGGTGCCGGTGTAGTCGCAGATGCCCTTCAGGAGCGTAGAGGCGACGAACGCGAAGGCGATAACGGCCCAGTCGTTGTGGAGCCGCGGTGGGACCAGGTTCTGGAGGGTGATGTTGATGTGCCAGCGCGCGCCGATTTCGCCGAGCAGCGGGCTTTGTTTGGCGCTGCCGGTGGCGGCGCCGGGGTGCAGCACATTGTCGAAGATGGGGCCGATGAGCAGGACGCGGAAAGCGTCGAGCAAGCCGACACCGGCGGCGAAGATGACGGCAGAGAGTGCCTGGAGCCAGTAACGGCGCGCGTAGTACAGCAAGCGCCAGATACGCATCATGCCTGGGAGGCTCCCGGCTCAGGGAAACAACGCATTTGCCTATTTTACAGGGCGATACGGGCGGGGGCCGGTTCTTGTTCGAGGCGGGGGTTACCTGCCGGAACAACCTACGGTACTCGTTACAATGCCGGTATATGGGTTCGTCTTCTTCTCTGAGCGCTGAGGATCGCGCGCGCAGGATCAAGCTGATCATCTTTGACGTTGATGGGGTGCTCACCGACGGCGGCATCTGGCTTTTTCCCGCGCCTGCGCCGAGCGCCAGCACTGCCAATCATGCGGCGGAGATGGAGAGCAAGGGCGGCTACGCCTTTGCCTCGCAAAGCATGGTGGAGGCGAAGGGCTTCAACGCGCACGACGGCACCGGCGTGTCGCTGGCGCGGCTGGGCGGGATGAAGTGCGCGATCATCACCAAGCGCATCTCGGAGACGGTGGCGCTGCGGGCGCGCGATCTGCGGCTCGAATACGTCTACATGGGCCAGGCGTACAAGATGAAAGCTGTCCGCGAAATCATGGAGAAGGAAAACATCTCCCTCGATGAGATTTGTTACGTCGGTGACGACGTGATCGATCTGCCGGTGATGCGGGTTTGCGGATTCGCCGTGGCCGTGGCAAACGCGCGCGAAAATGTGAAGACCGAAGCGCATTACGTGACGCCGCATGGAGGCGGGCACGGGGCGGCGCGCGACGCGATCGAGTTCATCCTGACCGCCAAAGGGATTCTCCAGAAGACGATTGACGAGTACATTGACGAGCGCAATCCCCTGCCGGCGAATATGGACATTGGGAAGGGCGGATTCTGACGGACAGCGCACAGAGCTCAGAGCACACAGCTCAGAAAAAGCCAGTGCCGCAGCCGCCGAAGCGCTCGCGCCTGCTCATCACGGCGGTGATCGCGCTGATCACCGCCGGGGCTTCGGCGTGGCTGACGCTGCGTTCGACGGCGATTCAGTGCAATTCGCTGGCGCCGCTCACCGTGCTGGCCACGCTGGCGGCGTTTCTGATCTCGATCTGCTTTCGCCAGATGGGGCGGTATCCGGATCGGCGCGCCCGCCTGTTTCTGCTGTGCTGCCTGCTGGTTGCCGCCGCGACGCTGTTCGCCGATTTCCGCTTTGTCCGGCGCTATCGGGATTTCTGCGACTCGCTGCAGCAGGAGATTCGGCAGTCCGCGCCAACGCGCTAGGGCTTTTTCAGAATTTCCGCCCGCTGGCCGGCGATGGGTGAGGGATCGTCGAGAAATCCTTTGAACACCGGCCCGACCTGCGCGGCGCACTGGCCGGGCGCCAAGTGGCCGCAGCCATCCACGACGACAAACTCCGACTGCGGCACGTCGCGGTGGATCTGCTCACCGACGGAGACAGGGATGAGGTGATCCTGCTTGCCCCANNCGTCCCACGAAGCGGAAAATGTCGCGCTGAATGAATGCGGGCACGTGGGGCGCGGGCCCGGGCATCAGCAGATCGTCGAGGTCGCGCAGCTTCGCCGGAGTATCCGGCTCGAAGATCGATGTGTCCCAGGTCAGCGCAAACCGTGTGCCCGCGCTGTCGAAAATCACCAACCGTCGGATGCGCTGCGGCTGATCGAGCGCGAGGCGCATCGCAACCCATCCCCCCATCGACCATCCGGCCAGATCGGCGCGAGCCAGCTTGCGGTTGTCGAGGAAAGCCTCGACCAGGGCGACCTGCTCGGGGATGGAGTACGCGGCGTTCGCGGGCCAGTCGGAGCGGCCGTAGCCGGGCAGATCCAGAACGTAGACGCGGTGATGATCGCGGACGAGCTGCGGCATCAGGGCGGCCCAGTCCTCGGCGCGGCCGCCAAG
>PMAD01000287.1:340-3875 GCA_003152415.1 Acidobacterium sp. | reverse complement strand
TGGGTCGCGAAGATGAGAACGGTGAGCGGGCGCAGGAACGCGACCACCACCAGCACAGCCAACAGCGCGAGAGCGCCCAGCAGCACCCGGCGCATCACGCGCCACGCGCGGCGTGTTCGTCTCCGCAGCGGCGTTGTCGTGGTGGCCATCCTGCGCGCGATCCCCGGGATTAGGATGCCATGCCCAGCGCCTTGCGGATGACTTCGACGGTGAGCGGAGTCAATCCGTCCAGGTCGTCGCCGGTTGCCCACCGGCCTTCAAGGGCATCGGAAGCGCAGGCGAGCGAGCCGCCCACCACGCGACAGAGGAAATCGATGAGCACGTAGTGGTAGCGGACCCGGCCCTGGTCGTCGCGTGAGATGCGATCAAAGGCCTGCACCACGTCAACGGTCTCGACAACCAGGCCGGTTTCTTCGAGGACTTCGCGGCAGACGGCGTCTTCGAGGGTTTCGCCCAGCTCCACCGCGCCGCCGGGCAGCGACCACTCGCCCTTCAACGGCTCCTGCCCACGGCGGATCAGCAGCACCTGCTTCTTTCCCTCCGGGCCTTCGCGCACGATGACCGCGCCCACGCCGGCAATGGGAGCGTCGGGATATTCACGCTTCACAGAAGCAAGGTTACAGGGAACAGGTTACGAGTGACGGGTTACAGCGCACCTACTCCGCCCTGCCTCCGTCACCTGTCACCTGCAACCTGTCACCTGTAGCCAGTCTTCACAGCTTGATCGGCTTGCCGTATTCGCCGTCGAAGACGGTGCGGGCCATGCTGAAGCGGTCCCCGTTGAACTTGTCAGGACCTTTGCGGTGGCCGATGGCCAGCAGAGCGACGACTTCATAGCTGATGGGCAGATTGAGCAACAGGCAAACCTTGTCGGCCTCATAGCCTTCCATGGGAGCGGTGTCGTAGCCGAGCGCTTCGGCCATCAGCATCATGGCGGAGAAGGCGAGCATGACCTGACGATTGAGCCAGGCGGTGAGGTTGGGATGGTTGCCGAGGAACTCCGGGATGCTGGCGCGAGCGCTTTCAGCGTAGTTCTCGGTCATGCCGCGCTCGCGGCCCATGCGGATCATCTCCTCCATGTCGGTGCGCCAGCCGTCCTTATCGCCACAAGCGACGATGACCACCGAGGCTTCTTCCACCTTGGCCTGGTTATAGCTGGCGGCGCGCAGGCGGCGGCGCTCTTCCGGGGTGCGGACCACGACGAATCGCCACGGCTGCAGGTTGTAGCCGCTCGGCATGTTCAGTCCGGCTTCGAGAATCTTCTTCAAATCGGCATCGGGAATGGGCGCACCGTCGAAACTGGATGTCGCCCGCCGCTGCTCGATTACTTCGCTGAGAGGCTTTTCCGTTCGACTGGCCATGCCGGTCTGTCCTGCCTGCCTTCCTTGCTATGGAGGGTTAACTGTGTTGTCCGGGAGGGGGAGCGGAATTCTTAATCTGGTCCATGGGCAGTTCCAGAGCAAAAGGACTCTGATTGCCGGGTGTCGCCGCGTAGACCCACAAGCCGTGAAACGCAGTCTGCAGTTCCGGATGCTGCTGCAGCAGCGCCCGCATCACGGCGGTCACCTGGGCCCGCGCCGTCACCGGATCCTGATTCGGCGTGGCATTGTAGGTCACGACCAGGTCGAGCTGGTTCGAGAGCTCGCCGGTGTGCAGGCTCACAATGTCGAAAGTCTGCGTTCCGGAGCTGAGGTGCAGAGGGTCCGAGCCCGGCAGGCTATCGGGGCGGGCCTGTTCGGCCTCCCGCTGCAGCTTCTGCAGGTTGGGGCTGCTGATGAAATCGACAGGATCGAGCAGGTATTCCGCAGTCTGGTAATAGAACCAGGCGTCCCAAAGCTGCTTCTTTGCGGCATAATCGCGTGCCTGCGTCCAGAACCAGACGCCGTCGTGGCCTCCCATCATCATGGGGCGGGTGAAGAAGCCAGCCAGTTTCCAGTCCTGTCCACCAGCCGGATCGTTTTCGAGCACCAGGGAAAGCTGCTGGGGCTGCTGGACGCCGGTGGCGTGCAGAATCGCCAGCGCATATTTGCCGGGTGGAAGCGCGGGGATGGTGATTTCCACGGTCAGCGGCGATCCGGTGACGCCGCAGAAGAACTGCGTTTCCTCGGCGGCCTTCAGATCGGAGGCGTCGAGGAGGTAGACCGCATCCACGGTCAGGGCCGCGTGCTGAATCGACGAGTTGATGGTCTGGATGGAATCGGCAATCCCGTCGAACTGGGCCGCCACCGTGGCGATGGTCTGCGTCCGCACCGCCGCCGCATTCGCGGCCTTGACGTTGTCGCCCAGCATCTGAGCCGACTGCTGCAGGTTGGTCCGTTGCGCGGCGCTCATTTGCGACTCGGTCATGCAGGAGACGCCAAAGGCCGGAGGCGCCAGCCCCAGAGCCACGGCCAGCAACGGGACTTTGCCCCAATCCATCGAAAAGCGGCAGCGCATCGGCAAACTTCCCTCAATTCGCGGTGAGCGAATTCGAATCACTGCTAGTCTAGTACACAGGAGCGGGGAAGCTTCACGAACACGCGGCTCCCTGAGAATCCGAGGACCTCGATGCGGTTCCCACACCTTTCACGATGCCTGATTTGGGCGGCCGGCGCCGCTTTGGCATGCTCGTGGACAGGCTCGTGTCTCGGCCAGGTGATGCAGGCTCCGGGAACCATGCCCGACGGGCGCCGCATTCATGTTCCGGGCGTAGCCCTGCCGCGATTCCCGCCGCCATCGTCGATTGCGCCGAAGCCTTCGGCAGCAGTTCCACCGGGAGCGCCAGCTACAACACCGCAGCCGGGTATGCCATCAGCAGGCGCCGCGGCCCCGAATGCGATGAGCAGCGCGCGTCCCCTGCCGCCGTCCCTGCTGGACAAGCCCGCTCAGGCGGCGCGGATCAGCCTCTCCGGCGGACAGCTGTCGGTAGATGCGAACAATTCAAGCCTGACCCAGATTCTCCATGACCTTTCCTCCACCAGCGGCATGACCGTTGACGGGATGGACAAAGACCAGCGCGTCTTTGGCGTCTACGGACCCGGCAATCCGCGGGACATCCTGTCGTCGTTGCTTGACGGAGCCGGTTATAACTTCCTGCTGGTGGGCTTGACGGACGCGGGAACGCCGCGGGAAGTCGTCTTGTCGGCACGCAGCAACGCTCCGCTGACGCCCAGCCCGAGCACACCCTCGCAGCCCGAGGAAGAAGATGAGCCCGTCGTCAACAATTACCCGCCCGAGCAGGTGACCCCGCCGCCGCGTCCGCCCGCAACTCCCGGCCAGGATTCCAACGGCCAGCCCAACCAGCCGAGGACGCCCCAGGAAATCATTCAGGAGCTGCAGCGGATGCGCCAGCAGCAACAGCAGCAAAATCCGCAACAGCCAGCGCCGCAGTAGAGACCTGCTTCCAGCACATTTCTCCGCGTTCCATGACCGTAGTAATACCTCTTTCGGGGTCTGGTAAAGGGAGGAGCCCGCTGTTTATCTTTTAGATACCTCGTCTGAGGTAAAGGCTCCCCCCATGCAGAACCGCGGTACCGCTGTCTTCCTCTCTGTCCTT
>PMAD01000287.1:0-292 GCA_003152415.1 Acidobacterium sp. | reverse complement strand
TCACGCAGGGCGCGTATGAGACCGTCAGCGCGGTCGCTCGACTCAATGGAGTATCGTGCGTCTCCCCCAACACCGACATCCTTCTGACCGGCTCGGTGGGCGGCGACAACCAGATGATGCTGGTTTCAACACCGTTCAACGGCACTACCCTGACGCTGCAGGGCCAGGTTGCGGGGGACGGTAAAGGGATCGCGGGCGCAACCTGGGGCTTCGCAGGCGGAAACTGCGGCACAATGGGGAAGGCTGCCGTGACGGCAACGAATTACTCGAACATCGACGGCACCTACACCGG
>PMAD01000107.1 GCA_003152415.1 Acidobacterium sp. | reverse complement strand
TCGAGATCGGCTGCTGCGACGGCGGCGTGGCGAGCGGGATCGCCCGGGAAGACCCTGCTCAGGTCATGCGGCACAGCAAAGAAGGCAAGGCTGGGTACCCTGATCTCGGTGTATTTATGCTCGCCGCTGACGATGGCGGCGAAGGCGCTTGCGGTCGTGGGGTGCGCGTCAGGTGGCAGTGAAGGATCGGGGGTGGGTGGCGCGACGGCCTGTTGCAGCTTCACCTGATCTTGCAGCTCCTTTTCGAGCTGGGGCAGAGCGGCCAACAGGGCCTCTGTTAATTGGATCGGGCCCGAGGGGTCGCCGCCGTCCGGGAGAAGCTGCTCGATCTTGTTGCGGACATCGATCATGTCGAGATGCAGGTCGCCGTGGGCGCGATCGTAAAAAGAGTGGGTACCGCTGCACTCGAGGTAGATGAGTCCGCCGACCTTGTCGGGATGACGGCTGCCAATAGAACTCAACTCTTCGCCGGCGATTGAGTGACCGACCAGGACTGGCTTAGGCAAGCCTGGCTTATCCAGATGAAGGGCAGCGATGACGGCAAGGACATCGTCGCCCAGGCGGTCGGACGAATAATTGTCGTCGTTGGGCGTAGGATCGCTGGACTCGCCAAAGCCGCGGCGGGTGATGCCGTACGCATGATACTTGCCGGTAAATTTGGGCGCGAACTGGTCGAACTCGTGCGCGGTGTCGCCCAGAGCGCCGAGGAAGATGAGAGGCCGGCCAGTGCCACCCCAATCGAGCACTTCGAGCTGGACGCCCGGCTCGACGGTGACAAGCTTCACAGTGTGGGGTGAGGGGTCGGGGGGCAGGGGCCACGCGGCCGCCGGGGTGGTCTTTTGGAAGGTAAAAGGGGTCGAACCGCCCTGTGTCCATGTGCCGGTGATGGTTTCGCCATCGGCGCTGAGCTTACCGTCGTAGGAAAGCTGGAGCATACCGACCGCAAATTGCACGGTTGAGTCGTGTACGGTCATTGAGTCGACCCAATCTCCAGTGAAGTCCTGATCGATGCTGTAGATCCTTGCNNTGCCCTGGGGCGTCGTAATTGTTCCCTGCCAACTTCCAGTGATGTCCTGTGCGCAAAGACAGCCTGCGACGGCATTTGCGAGCACGAACGCCCATAGTATCCTCAGATTCCACTTCAGTCCTCTGTTCATGAAGAACTCCCTGGGGAACCCGTGGACGATCAACGCGGGTTTCGACTGATATAGAATACTACATAGGTTCTCTGGACCCTCGAAATTTGGAGTGACTACGAAAAATATTCGACGAGACTGATGATCGGATGAATTCGGCTAGCGTATCACTGATACGCAAGTTCAACTCTCAACTGTCGACTTCAGGGCAAATCACTCATTAAACAGTAGCTCGACGCCAAAAAAACGAAATAGGTCCCGTACCGGCGTGACCGGCGTCGTACATCCCGCGCCCTGGTGACACACCCTCGCTCGCTGCAGCCATGAGGATTTCTAGGAAGGTGAGGCCACGCCATGGGAACCGAAACACCGCAATCGGTGATTACGCGACGACAATCCCAAATTACGTACTGAGTCTGGGTCGAATGTTGTATCGCCGAGAATGTGCCGCACCCCCACCTTCTACGAGGTTTACCTCCTGCGCATTGTGGTCGGTACTTAACGCTTGCTTCTGGAAAGCATCTCTGTCCTGAGCGATCCTCAGGTCCGTAGCGATGGGCATCTTTAAGAAAGTCTTCGGCCAAGTAACGGGAATTGGACAACAGGTCGGGACGGTCGGACAGCCTCCAACGTCAACGACGCCGACAACACCGACCATACCGTGAAACACTCAAAGAAAGTCGGCTAGGGTCTAGCGACCTAACGCAGCCCGAACGTCAACTGTTGCTATCAAACAAAGCGCTCATAGAGGGGCTGCGGGCTGAGAGCTCTGCATAGAAAAGCGCGGATTTTTGAAACGCCGCGATCACCGGCTGCGGGAGGGTCAATTTTCGTCTCAGCACCCTCGCCAGCACCCTCAAACAGCAAGAGCTGAGGTCAGGTTCCAAACCTCGGCTTTTGGCTCCAGACCTCTGCCGTTTGCGGCAGCAAACAGCGACCTGTGCCCCTGCAGGCAGAGGTCGCGGGGATCGAGACACTGGGTTAAATGAGCTTCAAGACTCATCCGCTGCGGGCTTTTGCAACGATTGCACCGCACCGGAGTTTGCGTCGAACAAATTGAACGAAGGGTTTCCCTGCTCGCCTGCAGCAAAGATGAGTTCGTCGGAGTCTGGGCTGCCGAGAAAGAGTGGCACCGGATGTTCACGGAGAAGTGGCCGTGCAATCCGGGAAATCGGGTCTGAAATTGGTAGCCTCACCTCTTCTATCGTTGATCGCGATGTAGAGCGTGGTGAGGCAAATGAGGGATGTTCGTCGGCGACGACGGGGATGAACATGCGAGAGAAAGCGGCCCTCACGTCATCAAGTTGGCTAATATTTCGGTGACCGATTTGGTGACCACTCTCAGAGCTGCCCATGCAATTGATTGCAGGTGAGTGCAACCAAGGTCGTAGCCGCAACTCTCTCGAAAACAGAGTGTTACGGCCGATATGCAAGCCGATGCGATTCGGTGCGAAAGGCTCCTAATCAGTTTAGGAAACTGCCGCTCTATCCACCTGAGCTACGGGGCCACTTGTCGTAGCGCCAATTGCTGTCCTAGTTTACAGCGATGGAAACGCGGCGGGCACCTCCATCTCGCCCCGCGCCTGCTACGGCATCAGCTTCAGAAACGTGACCCCGTAACCGCCCAGGTTCACCGTCATTTGCGCCTGCGGAGCGACGCTGACCGCCTGCGGGCCGGCAACGATGTCGGTGTTGGCGTCGATGGTCAGCTCGGTCGCCGAAGAAAAGGCTGGGAGCTGCGACAGATCGAGGACGACCGTGCGCGGCGCGCCCGGACCATTGTCGTCGTTCGGCCCGTTCACCGCGTGATTCGCCGCCATTACTACCACGGAACCATCCGTGTTGCGCGTGGCAAATATCTCCACCGTTTGCGCGTTTGCCGGCTCGCTCGTCGTCCACGTCAATATGCTCACCGGCTGCGCCGTGCACCACGATGCCGGCTCGTCCGCCGCGCAATAAGGAAAGTACCGGCCCAGATAGTAATCCACCCAGTAGCTGAGGTAAGGCTGACCGGTTGCGTAGGCGACCTCTGCATACATCAGCGACATCGTGCTGGCGTCCTGCTCGTAGTCGGAGTGCGCGAGCATGTGCGATCCAGCCTGCGCCCATTGCGAGAACACGTACGGCCGCCATCCGGCGAAGAACGCGGACGTTCCCCTTGCGTCCACTTCGAACGGAGAACTGCACTCCCCCTGGCCGTTGCCGATGGAAAAATCCGCGTCCACGTTGTTTTCCGTCATCCACAACACCGCGTGGCTCAGCTTGGGACTCGTCGCCACGATGTTGGCAAAGTCCCGCGCGTACTGCCCAAAGTAGTAGGGCACTGCGCCCATCGCAACCGCGTCTGTGTTTTGCCACCCGCAAACCGCATATTGCTGCTGCGCCACCACGTCGATTTGCGCTGTCACCGCATCCAGAAACGCCGGAACATAATCGTTCGCATCCGTCCCGCCACTCAGCTCCAGTGCGACAAACTTAAGCGGCACCAGCGAACCCGCGTTCTGCATCGCCGTCACCGTCAGGTTGTAGAGGTCCGCGTATTGCGCCGGGGTCATGCCCACAAGGTCCGGAATCGTGTAGATGCTCCAGTAGGTGATCGGCGTGAACGGCGTATGCACATGCTGCACACCGGTGTCATCCGTGAATCCGGTGGTTGTGTTGTAGTACTGCACCATCTGGGCCGCGTACCTGGCAAAGTCGGGATAGTTTTGGGGCTGGAGCACGCAATTGGGGCTAATGTCCGTGCACATCCATGGGGGGCCCTCCACCAGAACCATGCTGATGCTCTTGTCGCCGACCCCGATCACCGGGTCCAGGGTCGCGTTCAGTTGGGTGAAATCCCAGCTCTTGTCGGCCCGTTGCGGAATCCCCTCGCTGTTCGTATATACGCGGATGTGCTGCGGATGCAGGTTGGCCAGCGTGGTGGTTGCGTTCGGCAGCGACGGAAAGAAGGACTGATCCCATTCGGCGGCCTGGAACTGCGTGGTCATGAAAGTCTGCATCTGGCCGTTGATCCCGGCGCTGGTATTCACCGCGGGGCTCACCGTGACGTCGACCGTGACCGGGGCGGAGAGCACGGTGAGCGACAGAGTCGCCGTTGCCGTCGGGCCACCCTCCGTCGCGGCGATGGTCACCGGCGAGGTGCCGGGGCTGGCGGCGCTTCCCGCGCTGAAGATGATGGAGCCCATGTTGCCCTGCGCGGGCGAGTCGATTTGCGTGGTGACGCCGGCGGGGAGCGAAACAATCAGCGTGACGGGATTGCTGTCACCCGCCGCGCGGTTCACGGTGACCGTAAGCGCGGGAGCGGTGCTGTTCGCGGCTATGGTTACCGAAGCGCTGGACAGGGTGATGGCGATGGGAAAAAGAACCGGCGTCTGGGTGCCGGAGTTGCCGCCACAACCGGCAGAGCCCAGCAGCCAGCCCAGCGCCAGCGCACAGATCCACGAGCAGCGTGTGAAGCGTCGACGCATGGCTCAAACCTCGCTGCTGCACCTTCGCCCGGAGTCTGCCGGGATTATAACCCGAGCAAACGAGGGGTGCCCGCTTCGAGTTCAGGAAACCGCTGCTCTATGCACTTGAGCTACCGGACCACTTGTCGAAACGCCAATTGCTGTCCTGGTTTACAGCGATGGAAACGGCGGGCGCTCCCATCTGTTCGAGACAACGGCGCAGGAGAGCGAGTGCAGAGTCCTTACTTGTCGTTCTTGAGCTCGACGACCATCACTTCGATCGGCCTCGATCCCGCGTTGACGTCGGAGTGCATCGTTCCCGGAGGGTTGGCGGGCAGCCAGTAGGCTTTTCCAACTTCCCAGACGTGCGTTTCCGTGGGGCCGTTTTGCGGGACGATGTTCATCGTCCCGCCCTCGAGCGGGATGATGACGCGCCCGTGATCGTGCCGGTGCATGTTGAGCGGTGAGTTGGAGAGAACCACGGAGCGCCAGACGCGCACATTCTCGTTTTCGAATTGGGGAAAGCGCTGGGTCCGGGGCGGAGATTGCTGGGAGCGCATGACGCCGAGGCCGGCCGCGAAACCGATGAACAGGAACAGGACGGGAGTCCAGAGTCGTTTCATAGTGCAGCATTCTCCTCGCAGTTCAGCACGGGCGGGCTGGTGCAGAAGGTGCGCTGATAATACACAATCGATCGGCAACCAGGCCCCAAAACGCTGCCTCGGCCAGGTTCACCCCATAGCAAGAAGCGTAACCTCATACCGCATGCTGCCCGTTCAACTGGATTCCGAACCTCAACTCTTCAGTACCGTCTCTGGACCAAAACGGCACGCCCCCGTGCCCCGCTTCGCCTTCGCAAACTGGCCGTAACCGTCAGCGAGAGGGTTCAACACACCCTCGGCCATCGCCCTCCTGGCCCGCCAACCGTGGCCGCCACTCCCCTCCTGACATCGATTACCACCACCGGCGCGCGTCCAGAACCACCACGCGATGCCAGTAGTTCTGCTCCAATGAGATGTTTACCACTCGATTAGTAACTTTGCGACCCCCTTATGACCCCTCTGTGGGACGGGCCCTGTCCAATACTGCTCAGTTCGGCCTCTGCCACGATGCCACACTGTGGGTCCGGGCGAAGTTCAATGCCGCCCCCGGAGGTGCACTATGCTCTACCTCAACCCAGGTCTTCTGGTAGTGGATGATGAAGCGTTGGTCCGCACGTGTCTCTCGGACATGCTCATCAGATCCGGCTATACGGTACGGGATGCCTCTGACGGCTTCTCCGCTTTGGCCGCAATCCGGGAGGAGATTCCAGACCTCATCCTCTCCGACCTCAACATGCCCGGCATGTCCGGCTTTGAATTCCTCTCCGTCGTCCGGCGCCGCTTTCCCTCCGTTCGCGCCATCGCCATGAGCAGCGCATATACAGGCGCCGATCCGCCCCAGGGAGTGGCCGCCGACGCCTTCTATCAAAAAGGAACCCATCCCACCATCCTGCTCCGCATCCTTGAAGACATAACCCGCCCAGGCCAACCGCTGCTCGGCCGCCGCCCCCGTATATCGGCGCCCATCTGGGTTCCAACCAACGGACACAATGCCTCCGGAGAGATGTACGTCACGATTTCCTGTCCTGAGTGCCTCAGGGCCTTCCCCCAGGTCTTCGACCACACCGCCGCTACAACCCTCGAAACCAGATGCGCCTGGTGCTGCGTCCCGATTCAATGCGCGATCGTGCACTCCGCGCTAGCCGCCTGAGATCTGCGCCCGGGCACGCGCCATTTCCGCGTGGCCCCTCACGCGTCGGCAAGCCCGACCGCGTGAGCGGTGACGCCTGACTTGCTATCGAACTCGCTGAGTCAGCTGACTCTGTGGGATCTTCAGAGTGGGCGCGCGGATGCGTCCAGAATGGGGGGCATTTCGGCATTGTGCTCGGGCAATTGATCGTGCAGGATCACGTTGAGAAGCGACTGGTGCACGCGGATGCGGCCGTTATATT
>PMAD01000135.1:17195-18552 GCA_003152415.1 Acidobacterium sp. | reverse complement strand
AGCAGGCCTTTGCCGTTGCGGCGCTTCGACGCGGGCAGGCCGAACTCGGGATCGAGCAGGATGGCGGAGGCGTGTTTGGTGAGGACCTCGGTGACCAGCTCCTTGAACTCGATGAGGGCGGAGTCGGGGACTTCGGCGACTCCCTTTTCCTTGGCCAGCGACTTCTTCAGCGATCCGCGCTGGTCCATGGCGGCGGCGGCGATGACGCCGCGTTTATCTGATACAGCCTTGAGTCCGGCCAGTTTTCCGGGAGTCATATTCATCGACATGCGATTCTCTCCTGCACTTTGGATAGTGATCTTACGAAGGCGGGCACCAGTTCGATTTTACGCGCGCGGGCGAACCCGGGACACGTGTCTAAAGTAACGTGTGGATGAAAATAAGCCGGTAGCGGGTCGCCCGTAGCCGGTAGCCAGGACCCGTCACAGCAACACAGAGACATCCTCTCTCACAGTGCCTGGGCGGCGAGGGCAACGTCGCGCAGCGGGTCCGGCTCATCGGTCGAGCGCACGCCGAAGACCCACCCCAGCGCTCCCAACGCGGCAAATGCGGCCGCAACCGTTAGTGCCGCGCCGAAATGCCCGGTCCGCTGGACCAGGAAACCGGTCAGCACCGGCGCTATGATCCCCGCGAAGTTGGCGACGCAGTTCTGCATGCCGACCCAGCGCCCGGCCAGCAGCGGTCCGGCGAGGGTCTGCGGCACTGCATACACGCCCGAACACGAGCTTCCACACCCGATCGCGGCGCCGATGAGGAAAGGCAGCCAGGTTCTGGGTCCTGCCGCCGCGCAGCCCAGCAGCGAGACCACGGCAATCAGAAGGCCGGCGACCATCGGCCATTTCCGTGCTGAGCACGCGCTCATGCCGCGGCGGATCCACAGGTCCGCGATGCGCCCGGTGACGATGGACGCAACCGAATCGATCGCGTAAATCAGGCCCGCGGTCCACGCCATCGCCGTCGCGGAGAGATGCCGCTCGTGGATCAGATAAAACGGCAGCCAGCTCATCAGCAGGTAGAGCAGGTAATTCTCTCCGAGGTGGCCGATGGACGCGCCCCAGAAGGGCCGCAGCCGCAGAATGCTCGCGAAGCTCGGCGGTTCGTAAGCCGGCTGTTGCGGCTCGTGGACCACGCGCTGTGGCTTCCACCGCTGCCATGCCGGCAACCAGAGCAAGCCCAGCAGGCCGATAGCGAGGAAGGTCCTGCGCCAGCCAAAGTGCGCCATCAGCAGGCCGCCGCCGAAGGCGCCCACGGCGGTGCCCCAGCGGATGGCCGCCACCAGCAGCCCGTTGGCGAGGCCGCGGTCTTTCTCCTCGAGGTGCTCGCTGAAGATTTTCGAGCTGGCGGGAAAGATGACGGC
>PMAD01000135.1:0-17188 GCA_003152415.1 Acidobacterium sp. | reverse complement strand
ACCTGCAGCAGCACGTAGGTCCAGAAGAACGCCGAGAGCAGAATGCCCAGCTGCGAGGCCGACATGCCCCATTCCCTGCTGAGGAGGGGGGCAGCCAGGGCGAGGTTGCCGCGGTCCACGTAATTGATCAGCACTGCGATGACCAGCAGCGCGATCATGGGTGCTGCGCTCTTGCCTGGGCCAGGGCCACGCATCGCGGGAAGCGGCCTCCTCTCTGGGAAGGGCACGACCAATGTACAGGGTCCAGGAAGCGGATGGCGGCGTGGAGGGGTGAAATCGGACCGCCGGGTCAGGCGTCCTGGAGCCGCGCTCCGTCTCTCCTGTTGCTTTCCCAAAGAAGTCGTGGGATACTTCTGTGGGAAACCAAAAGGAGGCTGTTTCAGGATGGAAACGGCATGGTCGCGTCATTGACACCGGCAAAAAGCGGCCCCTATGATGGCGGCTGCAACCTTCCGGCATTTCTTCCTCGAATCCCCGGAAAAACACAACTGCAACCCTATTGGAGGGCGCCCGCTGTGCGAGTCTCGATGCGAGTTTTGTCCGTGGCAGCAGCCATGGCTCTGATCCCAGGATCGATGCTGTGGGCGCAGGCCCCGGCGCCAGCCCCGGCTCAGGCGCAGGCCGCGCCTCTGCCCCCCGAAGCGACCGCGAATCCGGTGGCGTGGAGCGCGAAGTATCTCTATCAGCGCGATGTGAAAAACATGATTGCCGCCGCCGACGAAATGCCCGAAGACAAGTACAGCTACCATCCCACCCCCGATCAATGGACCTTCGGCAAAGTGGTTTCGCACATCGCGCAGTCGAATGGCGCGTTGTGCGCGGCGCTGTCGGGCACAACCGCGCCGGCGTCGCTCCAGGTGAGCGACACGGCTTCGAAGGCCGATCTGGGGAAGGCGCTCCAGGCTTCCTTCGACTTCTGCGGTCCGGTGCTCGACGGCCTCACCGACGCGAAGCTGGCCGATACGGTGACCGTGTTCCACCGCACAATGCCGCGGGCCATGGTGCTGGTGCTGCTGCCGGTCGATCTGGCCGACCACTACTCCCAGATGGCCGCCTACCTGCGGCTGAATGGATTGACGCCGCCCTCAGCGCAGCCCCGGAAGTAGCCAGGAGCCGGTAGCCTGTAGCTTGCGTGCGGAGGGGGCGTCGTTCCGCGATCAGGACGGCCGTCGATCCTTGCGGGTTGTCTTTTCCGTGATGGCTCGGTCGAGCTGCTTTCCCATCTGCTCGAATGCCGGTGTGGGACCCTTCCACCGCAGCTGCTCGACATCGTCGAACAAGTCGATCTCCGTGCGCAGCGTGGCGAGCTGGCGAAAGAGCAGCGCATCCTCCCATTGCCGCACGAGGGTCGCCGCAAGGTTGTCGGCATGGGCCGCGTTCACCTGCCACTCTCGGCTGTCGTGAGGAATGGATTCGAGGTGGCCGAATTTGGCCAGCACCGCTGCCGTCGATTTTGCGCCCCATCCCGGCAGCCCAGGATAGCCGTCGGCCGCGTCGCCCACCAGGCCCAGATAGTCGGGAATCGATTCCGGTCGAACCCCAAATTTCTCCATCACCCCGCCCTCGTCCGCAATCGTGCCGGTTCGGCGATTGAGCTGGACGACACGCGTCCCCCGGACGCACTGGGCGAGATCCTTGTCCGGCGTGCAGAGGATGACGCGCTCTACCTCCGGCTTTTGCGCAGCGGCGAATGCGGCAGATGCCAGAGCATCGTCGGCTTCAAATTCCACCATCGGCCAAACTACGAATCCGGCGGCTGAGAGGACCTGCTCGAGGAGAGGAAACTGCGCCAGAAGATCGGGGTCGATGCCTTCGCTGGTTTTGTACCCCGCCCACAACGCATTGCGAAAGGATTCGATCACATGGTCCGTCGCTACCCCGATGTGAGTGGCGCCTCCTTTCAGCATGCCCAGCAGCGAGGCGAGCACGCCCCGCACCGCACCCACCTCGCGCCCTTCCGCGTCGCGGGCATGCGGCACCGCGTAATAGTGGCGAAAGAGCTCGTAGGTGCCGTCGATCAGGTGGATTTCCACGATTCGTGAATCAGGCTGCCGAGGCGATGGCGGCGCGCTGTAACTCGTGCAACTGGCGGATGCCCTCTTCGGCGTAGCCCATCATTTCGAAAAGGCGGGTGCGCGGGAAGGGGTTGCGCTCGGCGGTGGCCTGGACCTCGACGAAGTTGCCGTCTTCCGTCATGACGAGATTCATGTCGACTTCGGCCTGGGAATCCTCTTCGTAGGCGAGGTCGAGCAGCACCACGCCTTCGACGATGCCGACGCTGGCCGCGGCGACCAGCTGTTTGAGCGGCGATGTTTTGAGCGCTCCAGTGGCGATCATGCGATTGAAGGCGATACCCAGCGCGGCGCAGGCTCCGGTGATGGCGGCCGTGCGCGTGCCGCCGTCCGCCTGCAGAACATCGCAGTCGAGGATGACGGTGCGCTCGCCGAGGGCTTTCATGTCGACCACGGCGCGGAGCGAGCGGCCGATGAGGCGCTGAATCTCGTGGGTGCGCCCGCCGATTTTGCCGCGCTCGGCTTCCCGCGGGGTGCGGGTGAGGGTGGCGCGCGGCAGCATGCCGTACTCGGCGGTGACCCAGCCGCGGCCGCTGTTGCGCATCCATGCGGGAACGCCCTGCTCGACGGAGACGTTGCAAAGGACGCGGGTGTGGCCGACTTCGATGAGGACCGAGCCCTCCGGGACCTGGACGTAGCCGGGGGTGAGACGGACGGTGCGCATGGCGGCGGGCGCGCGGCCCTGACTGCGGAAGAACGGATTTGGCATCGGGACAATTGT
Organism: Acidobacterium sp.; assembly: GCA_003152415.1. Taxonomy (GTDB): domain Bacteria; phylum Acidobacteriota; class Terriglobia; order Terriglobales; family Acidobacteriaceae; genus Palsa-343. Next base: position 14,395 of record PMAD01000135.1, on the reverse strand, counting down.
ACGGTTTCCAAACGGGAAAACTCGCGACAGCGGTTCTGAAACGGAAAAGCGCGGGAAGGGACTGAAAGGAGAGCGGTTGGGAGGGTTGGCGAGGCGTGGCGAGTTTCGATTCGGGAATTCTGCCGAGCCTTTCCGGTTTTGGCCGAAGGGTTGTTTTTTGGAGGAAGCTTCTCGTTTTCATGAGGTTGCCGGGTTGGGTCCGTTTTGGCGCTTGGCGTGCCCTTAGTTGGGCGCAGTCGTGAACCAGCGACCGGGAGCCGCGACGACCTCCAGAGCGCCGCGGCCCCCCACTTTCAGAAGGAGGCAATCCATGGAACCGTCTGCTCAACCGTCGCCCACCGCAACACCGGTCCCGCCCGCAATGCTGCCGCGCCTTCCGCTTCCGCGCATGGGGAATGCACCCACGCTGCGCGAGCAGGGCGGCGATGCTTTGGCACTGGCAGGGATTGCCCATGACGCGCGCAACCTGGTCACCGCGCTGGGGCTCTGCGCCGAGATGATCGGCGAACCTGGAGTGCTGGCGCCGCATCACAGCCACTTCGCCACGGAGATCCGGTCGATTACGGCGGCTTCGGCGCACCTGGTGGAGCGAATTTCGGGGCTGGCCCGCACGGCTGCGCAGGCGAAGCAAACCCCCTTTGCGGAGACTCCGGTTACCGATCTTTCCGAGGCGGTGCGCCAGATGGGCAGCCTGCTTTCGGCGGTGGCAGGACCGGTGACGGAACTGCAGATCGCGTGTCTGCCCTGCCGCGGCCAGCTGCAGCTCTCCGAGGAGAGCCTGTCGAGGATTCTGGTGAACCTGGTGCGCAACGCGGCCGACGCCCGGCCCACGGGCGGGCGCGTCCGCATCACGACGCAACGCGGAGGCGGAGCGAGTTTTCTCTGGACGCTCGACGGCGAGACAGCCGGAGAGCAGTCCGCGCAGTATCTGTGGGACGATGCGCCGCACCCATCGGCCACGATGCCGCGCACGGTGCTGCTCACGGTCGAGGACGACGGGCCCGGCATTCCGACGGAATTCCTGGAGCGCGTCTTCGAAACCGGGTTTACGACCCGGCAGGGAGGGCGGTCGTGGCCGGAATCGCAGCACCATGGGCTGGGATTGAGCATTGTGCGGCAACTGGTTGAGGCGGCGGGTGGTACGGTGCGCGCCGTGGTTCCGCCGTCGGGTGGCGGACGTTTTGAGATCGAGCTGCCACTTACAAACGTAACCCCATCCTTACTTTCGGTACCCCCTGTGCATGTTAAGAATGAGGGCCAATGATGCGACGATGGACATCAGGATCAACCAATCATTCACCGGGACACGTGATGCCTCCCTCGTTTCGATCGGAATCGGCCCCACTCCATGTGCTTGTCGCGGACGACGATGCGGCGATTCGCCGCGCGTGCTGCGAGATAGCGGCGAGCGAAGGGATGGTGGCTCACGAAGCCGAACTTTCCAGCCGCGCGCGCTCGCTGCTGCTGGCCAAAGGGATCGACATCCTGCTGGTGGATGAGACCATCGCCACCGGCGCGGGATTCGAGGTGCTGGATGAACTGCGGCAGATGCGCCCCGATGTCGCCGTGGTGTGGATGACGTCGGCGTCGACGGTGCAGCTGGCGGTGGAAGCGCTGCGCTTCGGGGCCAGCGATTATCTGATCAAACCTTTTTCCGGCGAGGAGCTGAGCACGGTGCTGCGGCGCCTGGCGGAGCGGCGCACCCTGGATGCGGCCAGCCGCGGACTGCGCGAGCGGCTGCGCTCGGGCCACGGCGTGGGCAACATTCTGGGCGAGAGCCCGGAGATGGAGAAGCTCTACCGCATTCTGGCGCGGGTGTCGCAGACCGTGCATCCGGTGCTGATCCTGGGCGAGAGCGGGACGGGCAAGGAACTGGTCGCGCGGGCGATCCATGCCAATGGTCCAGGAGCCAGCAAGCCGTTCGTTCCGGTGGACTGCGGGTCGCTCGCGCCGACGCTGATCGAGAGCGAGTTGTTCGGGCATGTGAAAGGCGCTTTCACCGGGGCGCATCGCCCCAACGACGGCCTGTTGGTGGCCGCCGGCAGCGGCACGGTGTTTCTGGACGAGATCGCCGAGCTGCCCCTCGACCTGCAGGCCAAGCTGCTGCGGGCGCTGCAGGAAAAGGAAGTGCGGCCGCTGGGCGGCAACCACGCGGTGCCGATTCGCGCGCGCATCCTCGCCGCCACGCACCAGGATTTGCCCGCGATGGTGGAGCAAAGCAGGTTCCGCCGCGACCTTTACTACCGGCTGAACGTGGTGAAGCTGACTCTGCCGCCGCTGCGCGAGCGCAAAGAAGATATTCCTCTGCTCGCGGCGCACTTTCTCGAGCGCAACAGCCTCGAGATGCGGCGACCTTTCCGGCTCAGCGCGGAGACGCTGTCGTTCCTGGTGGAATACTCCTGGCCGGGCAACGTCCGCGAGCTCTCGAATGCGATCGACCGCGCCTGCAATCTTTCTTCGGGAGAGGTGATCGAGATGGGGGAGATGAGCACCAGCATCCGCGACGCGTGGATGCAGGCTACCGTGAGCCGCCGCGCGCCCGCGGAGGAGAGCACGACGACGGAGCCCTCAGTAGTGACGCTGGCCGAACTGGAGAAGCGCGCCATCCTGACCACGCTGGAACAGGTGAAGGGCGACAAGCTGCTGGCCGCGCGGCTGCTCAACATCGGGAAGACAACCCTGTACCGCAAGCTGAAGGAATACGAGGCGACACCATGAGCGCGCAGGCGAACGGCAACGGGAACCCGGCATGGCCCGCGCAGCCGGCGGTCCTCATCGTTACCGCGATTGAGGAAATCGAAACAACGGCCGCCGCTTTGGCCGGCCAGCTGAAGCTGACGGTGGAGATCGCCGCGAGCCGGGCCGCCGCGGTGCGCCTGCTGGCTCGCCGGGGCTACTCCGTCGTCGTTGTGGACCAGAACCTGGCCGAGACCGATGCGGAGGGCGCCGACCTGATCTGGAAAAACGCAGGCGTGGCGATTCCTCTGCAACTCAATTTCGCTTTGGCGGGAAGCGCACGCCTCGAACGCGAAATCAGGGCAGCGCTGGCCCGCCGTGAGCGCGAGCAGGTGCTCGCGGTGGCCGCTGCGAGGTCTGCGGTGGACGCCGAATTAAAGAATGCCATTACGGGAATCCTGCTCGAATCGCGGCTTGCGCTCGCCGAGGAGAATCTGCCTCCGCGGGTTGAAAACCGATTGAAAACACTGGCGCTTATGGCGGACCGGCTCCGGGAGCGCCTGGTACTACCGGTCGCGCACGATACCACCAGCGGGTCATTGCTGGCTGCTCCGAAGTGACCTAGGCTGATTACTAACTCGTCACGAAGGTTTCAAAGCAAAACGGCAGCACGGATTTGCCCGGATCCCTTCGGCCTCCCCCATCGAAGGGGGCATCGATCGCAACGGCTCGTGTTGTTTGTTGGTTATGCGTTGAGCGAGCATCTCGGATATTCCAGGAGTCTCCCCCCATGCACCGCCTTGCACTGTCTGTCCTTGTTCTGTCTCTGGCCACGCCTGCCGGGTTCGCCCAGCAGAGCAGTTCTTCTCTCGTCGCACCGGAGTTTCTGTATTCCGGCGGTTCGGCCTTTCCAGCGGCAGCTGCCGTTACCACCATGCCGCCGTCTGCGACACGCACAGCGTTTTCCGGCGTCGGTATCGGCGTAAAAGCCGGTCTGCTGGGCGTGGGCGTGGAGGTAGCCACGCCCCTCTCGTACCACGTGAATATCCGCGGCGGCGGCAACTTCATGAGCTACAGCGACACGCTCACCAGCGACGGCATCAGCTACAACGCGGCGCTGCGTTTCCGCTCCGCTGAAGCCAGCGTTGACTGGTTTCCGTGGGCCAAAGGATTCCACATCAGCCCTGGCGCACTGCTCTACAACGGCAACCAGATCACGGCCGGAGCCAGTGTGCCGGCCGGCAAGACCTTCACCCTGGACGGCACAACCTACACCAGCAGCGCGACCGATCCGGTAACCGGCACGGGCGCTGTGACCATGAATAAGACCGCGCCGAAGCTGACCGTGGGCTGGGGCAACCTGGTTCCGCGCAGCGGCCGCCACTTCAGCGTTCCCGTGGAAATTGGCGCCGCCTACATCGGCGATCCCAGGGTTGCGGTGACCCTGGCCGGAACCGCGTGCTACACCTACGAGGGCACGCCCTATTGCAGCGCCGTGGCCACGAATTCCATGATTCAGTCCAACCTCGCCGCCCAGGTACAGAAGCTCAATAAAGATGCGGAGGATGCGCGGTTCTTCCCCCTCCTCTCACTGGGGTTCGCGTACCGTTTCTGAGGGACGCGCAGGGGCGCGACGGAGGAATCCCTGCGCCCCTGAACCAACTTGTCTCCAGCCGATCGGTTGCCCCGCGGCCGTGAGTTGCTGGAGTTGCCGCTGGTCGTACTGCTTGACGCTGTCCGGCAAGGAACGTCCCTCTTTCCCTCAGCGCCCTCGGTCGGCACGCTGGGCCGAAAACCTGTCGGTGTCATCGCGAAGGGCGAAAATCGCGTAACGTTACCCGTTCCCGAAAAACTGTCAATCCTTACGTTCGTAACTGCGCTCCCTAACTCCTTTCGCTGGCTTGCGCATTGGTTTCGCTAACCCCTCCAATTCCTGCGTTTTTATTCTTCCAATCTGCTATTCTGAACTTAGATGGAAAAAGAAAAAGGCCTCGCTTTTGGGCGAGGCTTTTCCGCGTCATGGCGACGCCGTTCGCCTGCAATCCTGGCTCGCCTTTTTGCTGGTATTTCGCTCGTGTTTCGCTCGCCTTTTGCTCGTTCTTCAGCTCGTCTTCGCTGTTCGCGTTTCCCGGCTCCCAGCTCCCAGCTCCCAGAAGTATTTGCAATGAAATGGATCGACAAATCGTATTTTGAATTCAAATAGTTACGCGGGACCCATCGGCAACCCGCGCGCACCAATAACAAAACAAAATAGAAACCCACAAACCATTGAAGAATGAGATAGACAACGCGCGGCCGAAAATGCCAGAACGAATGGAATCAAATACGTACGTCGACCCAGCCCCGGAGAGGGGGGAGGGGGGTACCCCCCGCACTGGACACATTCGTAACAGCAGATCCTTCCGCTTCTTGATGCTCAGCGTCTGAATGACAGCGCGGAAAGCAAGAGGTGCGTCCGGATTGGACGCACCTCTTCTTCTTGCGATTTTTGACTTACTTCAACCGGGCCATGACTTCTTCGAGGACTTGCTTCGAAGGCCGGGTGCGTTCCTGGGGCAGAGTGGCGAGCGGCTCGTCGACCAGATTCAGCAGGTCGGTGAAGGCCGCCTTCTGGGTATCGATATAGAAGACGCCGGTGAGCACTTCGCCCTTTTCGTGGGATTCCATGAGTGTTTTTACGGCGAGGGCGCGGTCGGTTGGGTTGTAATCCTCGTGCAGCTTGCGCAGGCGCAGCAAAGAGCCATCGTGCATGGTGACGTCAAAGGTGGTGCCGGCGTCGTATTCCACGTCGATTTCCTCGAAGACAGGCACGAAGCCTACTTCGCTGACGGGCTCCTCGTGATCCTGCATGTATTTGTAACTGCGGGTGGAACCTTCGTGGTCGTTGAAGGTAACGCACGGCGAGATGACGTCGAGCATCACCGTGCCCTTGTGGGCGATGGCCGCCTTCAGCATGGTGAGCAGCTGCCGCTTATCGCCTGAGAATGAGCGGCCGACGAACGTTGCGCCGAGCTGGATGGCGAGCGAGCAGGTATCGATCGCAGGCAGATCGTTGACGACGCCAGTTTTGAGCTTCGAGCCGATGTCGGCGGTCGCGGAGAACTGACCTTTGGTGAGGCCGTAGACGCCGTTGTCCTCGATGATGTAGATCATGGGCAGATTGCGGCGCATGAGGTGGACGAACTGGCCGATGCCGATGGAGGCCGAGTCGCCGTCGCCGGAAACGCCGATGCCGAGCATGGTTTTGTTGGCCAGCAGCGCGCCCGTGGCTACCGAAGGCATGCGGCCGTGGACGCTGTTGAAGCTGTGCGAGCGCGACATGAAGTAGGCGGGGCTCTTGGAGGAGCAGCCGATGCCGGAGAGCTTCATGACCCGCTCCGGCTGCACGCCCATTTCGTACATGGCGTCGATGATGCGCTCGGAAATCGCGTTGTGGCCGCAGCCGGCGCACAGGGTGGTCTTGCTGCCGCGGTATTCGAGGACCGGCAGGCCGATGCGGTTGACCTTAGGGCCAGGATTTGTAACCGTCGCTGCCATTTATCAGATTCCTTCCTGTAGAACGATTTCGTCGGTGACGGAGCGCGCGTCGATGGGCAGGCCGTTGAAGTGGCGCACGCTGCGCAGCTTCGGCGTCTCGCCGGCGGGCAGGTCGAGCTTGAGCAGACTCAGCATCTGCGCGTCACGATTTTGTTCGACGACGTAAATGCGCTCGTGGGAGGCGACGAAGTCGCGCACTTCGCGGCTGAAGGGCCAGGCGCGGAGGCGCAGATAATCCGCCTCGACGCCGTATTCCTTCTTCAGCTGATCGCGGCTCTCGGTGACGGCGAAATCGGAGGTGCCAAAGGCGATGATGCCGACTTTCGATTGGCCGGTCTGGACGACGACGGGCGCGGGAACCAGGGTGCGCGCGGTCTCGAACTTGCGCGCGAGGCGCTCCATCAGGTTTTGGTAGTCCTCGGGGCGCTCGGAGTAGAGAGCCTTCTCGTTGTGGCCGCTGCCGCGGGTGAAGTAGGCGGCCTGCGGATGGTCGGTGCCGGGCAGCGTGCGATATGGGATGGCGTCGCCGTCGCGGTCCTGATAGCGGCCCCAGCCACCGCTCTTCTTCATCTCCTCGATCTGTTCGGCGCTAAGGATTTTGCCGCGATTGAGCGGCTTGTCGGGGTATTCGAAGGGATCGGACATCCAGTTGTTCATGCCGAGGTCGAGGTCGGAGAGCACGAAGATCGGGGTTTGTAAATGCTCAGCCAGATCGAAGGCCGCGCCGGCAAACTCGAAACACTCTTTCACGCTGCCGGGCAGCAGCATCACGTGCTTCGTATCGCCGTGGGAGAGAAACGCGATGGAGAGCAGATCCGCCTGAGCGGTGCGCGTGGGCAGGCCGGTGGAGGGCCCGACGCGCTGAATGTCGAAGATGACGCCGGGGAGTTCGGCAAAATAGCCGAGGCCGGTGAATTCGGCCATCAGCGAGATACCGGGACCGGAGGTCGAGGTCATAGCGCGGGCGCCAGCCCAGCCCGCGCCGAGCACCATGCCGATCGCGGCCAGCTCGTCTTCGGCCTGTACCACAGCGAAGCTTGCTTTGCCGTCTTTCTCGACGCGGTACTTCTTCAGATAATCGATGAGCTGCTCGACGACCGACGAGGAGGGCGTGATGGGATACCACGTCACCACCGTCACGCCGGCGAACATCGCGCCCAGCGCGCAGGCGGCGTTGCCGTCGATGATGATCTTGCCCTCGGTGGCGTGCATGCGCTCGAGAACGAAGGGATCCTGCTTAGTGAGCGACTGTGCCGCGTAGTTGAAGCCGGCTTCCACGGCGGCCCAGTTCAGGTCAGCGGCCTTTTGCTTCTTCGCGAACTGCATGCGCAGCGCGCCTTCCACCGCTTTCATGTCGATGGAGAGCAGCTGCGCCGCGACTCCCACGTAGATCATGTTCTTAACCAGCTTGCGCAGCTTGGCCTCGGGGCAAACGGCGGCGGTGAGCTTGTCGAAGGGCACCGGGTAGCAGGTGACGTCGTCGCGGTACTGCTTCAGGTTGGCGGTTTCCTCGTAGATCGCCGCTGCACCGGGACGGAGGGACAGGATGTCCTCGCGCGCGGTCTCGGCGTTCATGGCGATGAGGATGTCGATCTCTTTGCGGCGCGCGACGTAGCCGTATTTGCTGGCGCGGATGGTGAACCAGGTCGGCAGGCCGGCGATGTTCGAGGGGAAGAGATTCTTGCCGCTGACGGGGACGCCCATGGCAAAGATGCTGCGCAGCAGAACGCTGTTGGCCGACTGCGAGCCGGAGCCGTTGACGGTAGCTATCTGAATGCTGAAGTCGTTGGTGACGGGCTTTGGAGAAGCCGCTGTTGCTGTTTCGCCTTGCGCGGACGGGGCGCCGGCGTTGGTGGTCGCCATGGGGGCGGAGTTCCCTTCAGATCGAAAGTGGAAAGATGTTCGCTCTTTCTGCAGGTTCCATTATACCGGGATGGGCAGCAGGGTTGCCCGGTCGGTTAACAGGCGAACAAAACTTTCGTGCCATGCGGATTGCAGCGCGATGGTGATGCCGTCGGAGGGCTTCACCATGATCCAGGCGGCCCATGTGGTGCTCTACTCGCGCGAACCGGAACAGGTGCGCGCGTTCTTCCGCGATGTGCTGCAGTTTCCAGCGGTGGATGCGGACGCGGGTGGCCGATCTTCGCGCTTCCACCCGCGGAGCTGGCTGTGCACCCGCATGATGGCCCCGAAGGGCATCAGCTTCACCTGATGTGCGACGCCCTCGAGGCGACGGTGAAGGAGCTGAAGGCGAAAGGTGTCGAGTTCACGCAGCCGGTGAACGAAGAGAGATAGGAAAGGCTAACGTCGTTTCGTTTGCCCGATGGCGAGGAGCTGTATTTGTATCAGCCGAAGCATCCGTCGCCGCTGGCGGGGGTGGGGCCCGGTGAGAGACAGCTGGCGGCAGGAGATGGGCGGGAGGCCGCTATCAAGGGCTGGCGATGGGGGCCGATAGAGGAGGTGAGGGAGTTTCGACAACCTTTCAGGACGGAGCCGCGGGGAGATCCATGCGAGGGGACTCGACGGCGACGGTGAGGCGGCGGGAGGAACAGCCCGCTGTGGAGAGGACTGGGTGCGCACGCCGGTGGAGGAAGGTATTCCGGTCGCAATCGAGGAAGAGGAGGCTGACTCCGCGGCTGGCTCCGCGTGCGGGAATTCCGCCGGGCCGGAGGAGACAGGCGGCGCTCGGTGGCAGCGGGACAGCGAGGATCGCTATCGCGCGTCGTTCGACCAGGCGGCGGTGGGCATCCTGCACACTTCGCTGGAGGGGAGAATACTGAAGTGCAACGAGTGCTTCGCAGGAATAGTGGGGTATTCTCCCGAAGAACTGGTGGGCTCAAATTTTCAGGAGATCACGCCGCCGGAAGATCGAGACAGCGGCAAATCCGCGGCGATGCACCTGCTGAGCGGCGAGGTCAGCAGCGCGAGCTTCGAGAAGCGCTACCTGCGCAGAGACGGCTCGCTCACGTGGGTCACGCTGACGATCTCGATCCAGCACGACGACGAGGGCCGGCCGCAATTCTTTCTCACCCTGGTCCAGGACATTAACGCGCGCAAGCAGGCGGAGGAGCTGCTGGCGGCAGCGCAGGAGGCGCTGCGGGTGAGCGAAGAGCGCTACCGCACGGCATTCCAGATGTCGCTGGATTCGATCAACCTGAACCGCGTGAGCGACGGAATCTATGTGGAGTGCAACAAGGCGTTTCTGGAAACCACGGGATATACGCGGGAGGAAGTGATCGGACACGGCTCGATCGAGCTGAACATCTGGGAGGACCCGGCCGATCGGGGCAGGCTGGTGGAGATGCTGCACCGGCAGGGGGTTTGCCGCAACTTCGAGGCGCGATTCAGGAAGAAGAATGGGGAGGTGTTCTGGGGGCTGATGTCGGCATCGGTGATCGAGCTGGAGGGCGTTCCATGCATCCTTTCCATTGCGCGAGACATTTCGGATGTGAAGACGGCACAGGACGAAATCCGGCATCTGGCCTTTTACGATCCTCTGACGGAACTGCCCAATCGGCGGCTGCTGCTGGAGCGGCTGCGACAGACGGTGACGGCGAGCAAGCGCAGTGGGCGGCAGCGGGCTCTGCTGTTCATCGACCTGGACAATTTCAAGAACCTGAACGATACGCTGGGGCACGCGGTTGGCGATCTTCTGCTGAAGGAAGTGGGTGAACGGCTGACGGGCTGCATTCGCGCCGTGGACACGGCGGCGCGAGTGGGTGGGGACGAGTTTGTAGTGATTCTGGAGGATCTGGGGAGAACATCGGAAGAGGCGGCGGCGCAGGCAGGGAATGTGGCGGAAAAAATACTGGCCAGCATCACCCAGCCTTACCTGCTGGCGGGCCGCGAATGCCGGAGCACGGCGAGCATGGGGATCACGGTATTCGGGGATCGCAATGAGAGCTCCAGCGCGATTCTGCAGCAGGCGGATATCGCGATGTATCAGGCGAAGGCGGCGGGGAGGGAGGCGATCCGTTTTTTCGCGCCCGAACTGCAGTCGGCCGTGAATGCGCGTGCAGCGCTGGAGGGGGAGCTGCGCCAGGGGATCCGGAACCGGGAGTTCGAGCTGTGGTATCAGCCTCAGGTGGATGGGGGCCGGGTGGTTGGCGCAGAGGCGCTGTTGCGGTGGAATCACCCGCGACGCGGGGTTCTGCTTCCGGCGGAGTTTATTTCGCTGGCGGAGGAGACGGGGCTGATCGTTGCGCTGGGCAACCAGGTGCTGGAGGACGCATGCCGGCAGCTGGCGGTATGGGCGCAACGAGCGGAGACGGCTTCGCTGTCGGTTGCGGTGAACGTCAGCCCGCGGCAATTCCGGCAGGCGGATTTTGCCGACCGGGTGCTGGCTGTGGTGGAGACCACGGGAGCCAACCCGAGGAGCCTGGAGCTTGAAATTACGGAGAGCCTGCTGGTGGAGGATATGGAAGAGACGATTGCGATCATGAATGCGCTCCGGTCGCGCGGGCTGCGGTTGTCCCTGGATGATTTTGGAACCGGATACTCGTCATTGGCTTATCTGAAGCGTCTACCTCTGGATCGGCTGAAGATCGACGGCAGCTTTGTGCGGGACATCCTTGCGGATGCGACGAGCAGGGCAATCGCGCACGCCATCATCTGGCTGAGCCGGGAGATGCATTTGCCGCTGCTGGCCGAAGGGGTGGAGACGGAAGCACAGCGAGACTGCCTGGCAGGCTTCGGGTGCCATGTTTACCAGGGATACCTGTTCGGCGCCCCGGTGCCGGTGGAGCAGTTTCAGTTGCTGCTGGATGGAGTCCGGGAAGAGGAAGGGAGCGGCGCAGAGGCCGCTCCCTGGATTTGAACGGGCGCCCCTAACGCACGACGTTCTGGAAGAGCGGGGACTGCAGGAGGCTGGAGAACTGGCTGTTGGAGGCGACGAACTTCACGCTGAGCATGCCGGAAGACGAGTCGATGGTGGTACTGTCGATGGCCTGCTTCTCGACGGCACTGCCACTGACTTTTTCGTACATGGCGGCGGCGTTCAGCAGTGACGACATGGTCGCCGCAGTGAAGGTATCCGAGGTGGCCACATACAGGGTGAACTTGACGCCATTGGTGAAGTTCATGGTGTAGCTGGAATTGAGGAGGCGTTTGCGCACCTGGTCGTAGTCGGCGAGCTGCGAAGCCTGACCGAGGAGGGAATGCATCATGTACTCGGTGCCCTTCTGGTCGAGAATGCTCCAGATCGGCTCGGAGTCCACCTGGCCCATGGCGGTGAGCATGTCCTGGTTGGTGAGGAAGCTGGGCGCGAGGCCGTCGCGGCAATCGAGGGCGGGCTTGATAGCGTCGCTCGAACCGAACAGCATGGTGGTCGGATTCAGAAACGTGACCAGCATGCCGCCGGCGCCCATCGGATAGAGGCGGTTGTTACGGATCATCGTAGGCTTGATTTTCTTTTTCTGGAAGTTCGCGAGAATATCGTTGACCTGGAACTGGCCCTGCGCGATCCCGACGATCTTCACGTTGTCGCCGGAGCCGACGCGATAGGCCGCGAAGGCCAGCTGCTCGACGTCCTGATTCTCATTGAGGCCGGAGGTTTTGAGCGCTGTTTCCAGCTGCTTCAGCTCCGGAGGAAGTACGCGCGCTTTCAGATCCATGGCCGCGGAGGAGTTCTCCATGATGCGGTAGTCCACGACGATGAGCTGTTGGACATCGTGGGGAATGGCCGAACGCGCGTCGGTATCGATCTGCGCCGCCCGCGCCGGAAGCGCGACGNNCGTTTCTCAATTTTACGCCGGTCGCCGCGGGGCTGGGTCTACAACTATCGGCTAACCATTGGCTACCGGCCAGGGTAACGGACGATCCAGCCGCCGTTCGAGAACCTTCTCGTCGAGGTCGAACCCGCCCGGACCGATGTCACCCAGCAGACGCAGCCACTCGCTGTTTCGCTCAAGCGCAGCCTCGGGGATGAGGCCAATCAACTCGGCGCGGACCGGAGCGGCGCCGTGCCTGTGGGCCTTTTCCTTCACGGCAGCATAGACTTCGCCGACCGGGGTGCGGGTGAAGTCGGTGATGTTCATGGAGACCTGGGCCTGGCCGTGGGCGGTGACGCCCATGGCCTTGACGCCGGCGAGGCCTCCGCCCGACTGGCGGATATCTTTGGCGATGGCGCGGGCGACAGCGACTTCCGCGGTGTTGAGGTAGAGGTTGAGGGCTATGAGGAAACGGCGCGCACCCACGGCCGAAGCGCCGGCGGTGGGATGCAGCGAGGGACCGCCGACGTCGGGCCGGCGTGCGGGCTCGCGCAGAACTGCATCACGCAGGCCTTCGAACTGGCCGCGGCGCACTTCTTCGAGCAGGGCGCGATCGGGGCGGGCTGCGGCGGCTTCGTAGAAATAGACGGGAACCTGGTAGCGCTTCCAGATTTCCGTGCCGGCCTGGCGGGCGAGCAGCGCGCATTGCTCGAGGGAGATGTTGCGAATGGGCACGAAGGGGATGACGTCGGCCGCTCCGATGCGGGGATGCACACCCTCCTGGGTGGTGAGGTCGATGAGCTGCGCCGCGCGGCCCGCCCCGCGAATGGCGGCCTCGACGACAGCGGCGGGAGGACCGGCGATGGTGACGACGGAGCGGTTGTGGTCGGAGTCCAGCGACCAGTCCAGCAGGTGCGCCCCCTCGACCTGCATGGCGGAGATGATCGCCTCGATCACCTCGGGCTTTCGGCCTTCAGAGAAGTTGGGCACGCATTCGATGAGGGCATCTGGCATGTTTACGACCTGACCGGCATTGTCGAGCGGAACCGCACCTGGTTCGCCGGCTGCTTCACTTTCCTTTTACCTTCTGCTGAAGAACGTATACCCAATCTGGAACATGATGCTGGCGTTTACTCCGGGGTTCCGGTCGCCGAGCGACGCGCTGGAGATGTGAACCCCGCTGCCGGAGACAGTGATCGCTCTCCCCGGCCGGACAAAATAATGGAGGCCGATGCCACCCTGCGGGCAGAAGTTCCACACGCTGGTCCCGCCCGGAAGACCGTGCATCACCAGCACATCGGGCGGAAACTTATGCGTCGTGTAGATCACGCCGCCGGCGGCCTGGAACCAAGGAACGAAGCGGCGTCGTGGCTTGAAATCCCAGCGAAAAATAACCGGCGTAATGCTGACTCCGGTGAAGGTTCCACCCCCCGTGGGTACGTAATAGGTGTAGTTCACAGCGTCGGCGGGGATATTGACCGTCACAGGCTGCAAGCCCTGGGGGGGCGTGAATGCCTGCCAATACGGGATGATCTCGCCGGCCAATTCGAACTGGCCGCGGAAGACGCCACCGAGGTGCTGGTTGAGGAGCACCTTCCCGAGCCGCACACCGGCGGCGGTGAAGTGGAAGTCGGAGCGATATCCGATTCCGTTGCCACCCTGAAAGAACGGGCCCCATTCCCAGGGACGCGTGGCCATCGAGGCGGAGGCAGTGTTGGCGGAGTCGACCAGGGGCGGATCGGCGACGGTTGCGCGACGGGGAGTATTATCCGCAGGCGAGGACGTGGACTGCGCAACCACGGAGAGAGCAGTGGCGAACCAAAGGGCTCCAGCGAAAAGAGCGAGGTTACGTTTTTTCATCGTGCGCGAACGACTCCCGATCAAAGGAAAGGCCGCCAATGGGCGGCGGCCTCTCGGTGAATGATGCTGCCGCCGCTAGCTGGTGACTTCTTCCAGTTGCTTCGCGTCCATGTCGAAATTGGAATAGACGTTCTGCACGTCGTCGTGTTCTTCGAGGGCTTCGAGCAGGCGCACCATGGATGCGGCCTGCGGGCCTTCGAGTTTGGTGTAGGTGGAGGCGACCATCGTGATCTCGGACATGACGGTTTCGATCTGCGCGTCGCGTACCGCCTGAGCCACCGCTTCATACGCGTTGGGCGCGGTGATGATCTCCCAGGTGTCGCCCTCGTCGTTCAGGTCTTCGCCGCCGGTTTCGATGACGATGTTCATCAGCTTCTCTTCGTCGGCGGCCGCTTTGGAAATGGCGATGATGCCCTTCTTGGAAAACATGAAGCGGACGGAGTTGGGCTCGCCCAGGTTGCCACCGTGTTTGGCGAAGGTGTGGCGGATCTCGCTGACGGCGCGGTTGCGGTTGTCGGTGGTGCAGTCAACAATAATCGCGACACCGCCTGGACCGTAGCCCTCGAAGGAAATCTCTTCGTAAGTGGCGCCGGGCAGCTCGCCGGTTCCGCGCT
>PMAD01000146.1:3019-3142 GCA_003152415.1 Acidobacterium sp. | reverse complement strand
GCTGAAGATCGACTGCGGCTACAAGCCGAACGGGGTGGTGCGCATGTTTCATGCTGTCTCGCTGGGGAGCGACGTGGAGCTGGCCAAGGTCCTGGCGTTCAGCGCGCCGGCGCTGCGGAGCGG
>PMAD01000146.1:0-2900 GCA_003152415.1 Acidobacterium sp. | reverse complement strand
CTGAACACTGAACACTGAACACCGAACACTGAACACTGAACGCTGAACGCTGAAATGGACGGCAGCGGCATGGCCTTTCGCCATGCCTTTTGTTTTTGGAAAGGAAAACGGAGGAGACGTGAAGATCAGAGAGCAATGGAAGCATGCGCTGGCGCTGCTGGGGGCGGGACGCGGGGAAGCCGGGCGCAACGATGAAACGGCGCAGCGCAAGACGGTGGCGCTGCCGTCCGTACTGGCCCCGTATTCCTTCCCGTCGCGGGCACTGCCCAAACCCACGCCGGCGAATCTGCGCAAGTTTGCGGAGACGCCTGTAGTGCGCCGCGCCATCAACCTTATCAAGGATCGCGTGGCCAGTATGGACTGGCAGGTGCGCCTGAAGCGCGATCACGATCCGGAGAAGGTCGCCTTCGCGGCGAAGCGCGCGAAAATTCTGCGCCAGTCGCTGGAATTCCCCAACGCTTCCGACTCGTTGCGCACGCTCCTCGAGCAGGTCATCGAGGATGCGCTGGTCGGCGGCTTCGGCGCCATCGAGATGGAGCTGACCGGCGATCCCGCGAAGCCCGTCGAGTTGTGGCCGGTGGATGGCGCGACGATTCGGATCGACCCCCGCTGGGACGGTCGTCCGGATTCGATTCGTTTTGCGCAGGCCACGGGACTGGTGGGAACCGACGCGGTCATTCCCCTGCTCGACAACCAGCTCATCTACGTGCGCATGAACCCGCGCAGCTTCACGCCCTTTGGCCTGGGACCGCTGGAAGTCGCCTTTGAGACCGTCAATGCGTTCCTCAGCGCGCACCGCTTCGCCGGCAAACTGGCCAGCAATGCGGTGGTGCAGTACGCGCTGTGGCTGAACGAAACGACACCCGCCCAGCACGAGCGGCTCATCCGCTGGTGGCAGGACGAAATCGAAGGCACGGGCCGCGTGCCGCTGCTCTCGACCGAGCAGAAGCCCGAGGTGCTGCGCTTTGCCTCCGGCACCGACGCCGATCTGCGCCTCACCTGGCAGGAGTTTCTCATTCGCATGGTCGCGAACGCCTTTTCTCTGCCCCCGGTCCTGCTCGGTCTTGAACAGGACGTCAACCGCTCGACCGCCGAGTCGCTGCTGGATGAGGCCTTCCACAGCGCCATCGTGCCCCTGGCGCGGCTGGTCGCGGAGCATCTGACCCGCGACCTTTTCGCCAAAAGACTCGGCTGGCCGGAGTTCGAATTCATCTTCAACGATCTGGATACGACCGACGAGATGCAGCAGGTGGAAATGCAGACCGCGCTGCTGGCGGCGGGCGTCCTGACCGTGAATGAAGTGCGCGCCATGCGCGGCCTTGCGCCGCTCCCCGGCGACGCCGCCAATCTGGCCGTCAACAAGGAGGAACACGTCACAACGTCGATTACAAATCAGGAAATTCAGGCACCACAGGAGAGTCAATGAAGCTGGAAGCCATGGCAGTAACGCTGCCGGAGGTGGCGGGCCATCCCAATCGCGCTCCCTTCACGGGAGTGCTGACGCTGGTGGGCGAGCCGAGCACGAAACCGCCCTCGGGCGCGCGCGGGCATCGCGTGATCCTGACGCGCCGGGCGGCGCTGTCCGCGCTGCCGTCCCTGCTGGGGATGGCGGTGGACTACGCGCCTTCCTGGGACGGGCACGACTCCCGGCGCAAGTGCGGCATCATCACCCACGCCGATGTGGAAGGCTCGCGCCTCCTCGTCGCCGGCTATCTTTTCGCGAAGGATTTTCCCGAGGTGGAGCGCCAGGTTCGCCAGGGCGTGCCCGGCACCATGGGCATGTCCTGGGAGCTGGCCGACGCCCACGTGGAAGACATGCGGGCGGAGATCTGGACGCTGACGCGGGCGACCTTTACGGGCGCGGCGATCCTGCTGCGCGAGAAGGCCGCGTATCGCAACACCTCGTTCGAACTGGCGGCCGCGCGCTGCCGGTCCACTATGACCCGCCTCGCGCCCGCGGAGTGCGTGCAGGCGGGCGCAACCGGACACTCCCGGGACCGAGCCAGGGTGGCCTTCCCGAAGAGACCACTGAGAAAGGAACAGACATGGAATCACCAACAGGCGAAAACATGGTCGCGCTGACCGAGAGCATGGAGCGTATGGAATCCCGGCTCGAAGCCGCTGCGGCTCTCGTCGAGCGCGCTGCAACGCTGCTCGAGGAGCGCGAAAGCTCCATGAGCGGCGAGGTGCGGAAGATCGTCGCCGCCGTCGAGACCAGCCGCGAAGCGGAGCTGCAGAAAAAGCTGGACGCCGCCGAGCAGCAGATCGCGGAGTTGCGTGCCGAAATCGAGACGAAGCCCGAGGCGCAACCCGAGACGCACGCGCCCTGCGCGCGCAGGACCGTGCCCGCATCGACGGCGCAGTTCCTGGCCAAACAGGGCCTCAGCACGCTGGAGTCGGTGGAAGCGGGCGCGCTGGACGCGGCGCTGAACGGGCTGAGCCTGGAGCAGCGCATCGCGGTGAAGGCGCAGCTGCTGCGCGCCGGCGTCGTGAGCTGATCGTCGCTCCTCTTGACTGACCTGAGGCCGGTGCTGCGCGCCGGCTTTTTTGTTGCCAACAGATTTCTCTTCACGAAAGGAAGCTATGACCGCCAATTTCCTGGACATTCACGCCGCTGCGGACTACATCGGACCCGGCGCGATTGAAGTTCCCCTGTATCAGACCGAGATTCTCGACATCGTGCGCCGCCGCAACCTCTTCGGCCAGCGCATCAGGCAGGTGCCGGCCACCGGCCATCCGTCGCGCTACTTCGAGCAGACGGCGATTCCGAATCCCTCGACGGCCGGCTTCGTCGATCCGCGCAACATCAGCGCGCCCGTGGTCACGCCCACGCGCATCGAGCGCAGCGTGCCGCTGAAGGCCGTGGTGGCGCAGCTCAACTACAACCTGTTCGACATGGA
>PMAD01000071.1:5151-5822 GCA_003152415.1 Acidobacterium sp. | reverse complement strand
GTCGTCCAGGTCGAACGTGGTGAGGATGAGCACCCGCGGCGCGTCCGGGCCCGGGCTGGAGGCGATCTGCCGGGTCGCCTCGATCCCGTCCATCACCGGCATATTTAGATCCGTAATCACCAGATCGAACTTCTGCCCGCGCGCTTTGTCGAGACCCTGCCGCCCATCGGCCGCCTCGGTCACCCCATACCCCGCGTTGCGCAGCGTGAAGCTCACCATCTGCCGCACGCTCGCCGAATCGTCCACTGTCAGCACTTGCTTCATTGCGACCCTATATCCCCCTCATCGGAGAAACCAGGCATTTCTCCAGATTTCAAAGTCATGCGTGCGCCGTTTTCCCGAAACGGCATCGGCTGTTCCCAAATGAAACTCTTCCGCCCCAAAACCAGAGCGGCCGCCGCTAGAAGAGCTCCACGCTGTTGCCGGCGAAATTCGGCTGCGCCACCGGCATCGGCCCTCCTGCGAGCGCCGCCCGCAGAACTGCGCGCTCCATCTCCGTCGTGTAGTCCGCGGAAAAACGCCGCTCCACGGCTTCCGCATCGAATCCTGTCCCGCTGCCCGGCCCGCCCTCCTGCTCCAGTGCGCGCTGCGCCGACTCGATTCCCGTGCGCGCCGTATCCAGCTGTCCGAAGCAGACCTCCAGGCGATTGCCCGCGCTGCCAATCTCCGCG
>PMAD01000071.1:0-5124 GCA_003152415.1 Acidobacterium sp. | reverse complement strand
GAACCGGTCGTGATCTCCCCCCATGTCGCCGAAATGCGCTTGATGGTGGTCGAGATCTCCAGGATCCCGTCCGCCTGGGAGCCCAGGTGGCTGGC
Organism: Acidobacterium sp.; assembly: GCA_003152415.1. GTDB lineage: Bacteria > Acidobacteriota > Terriglobia > Terriglobales > Acidobacteriaceae > Palsa-343. Next base: position 5,029 of record PMAD01000071.1, on the reverse strand, counting down.
TTCGACGATGGAGTTGAACATCAGCAGCTGCAGCCGGTCGCGCACCACCTTCGATCGCTCCAGATGCTCGTTCACCAGCTGCATCAGGCCGGAAATCCCCGCGAACGACGCCTGCACCCTGGCGTTGTCCGCCTCGCATTCTTCTTCGAGCTTCTCGATGCGCGTCAGGTGGGCCCCAAGCGCGCTTTGCTGGGCAAGCACCACCGGTCCCAGCTCCAGAATCTCCGACGAGGCGATGTGCCCAATCGCCTCCAGACAAGTCCTGATCTGCGCCGTCCATCCCCGCACCGTCTCCCGCACGCTGCGCAGCTGATAGCTCTGCACCGCCAGCCCCGCCCCTGTCTCGCCGGAACTCGGCCGCTCTTCTCCGGAAAGCTCGGCCGCGATCGTCTCCAGCGCCGCCTGCACGTGCTCGATCTGCTGGCGCGTGATGTCATGCGCCTGAACCGCCGCGACCACGCCCGCGATCTGGCGGGCGATGTCCTCCACGCATCCCTTGAATCGCGCGGGCGTCCCGCATAGCTGTTCCAGCGCCGNNAGCGCCGTCTCCAGGCCCTTCTCAATCCGCGCGAATTCTTCCCGCATCCGCGGCAGCTCCGCGGTCAGCGAGCGGCGCGTCTCCTGGATCGCCTTTCTGCGCTCGTCGGTGAGGCGGGTCAGCTCGTTCGTGCTCCGCGCCACCGACTGCGCGAACTCGTCCAGCTCATGCGCCAGGTACTGGAAGCCCGCGCCCACCTCGCCCAGCCGCGCCACCTCGATGTTGGTCAGCACCCGCAGCATCTCGGTCTCCCGCACGATGGCCTTCTGTCCGCGCGTCAGCTGTGCCAGCCGCTCCAGCAGCGCCGCTTCGGCGGTTACGGTTGCCAGAATCCCCGCCGTCGCCTCCAGACGCTCTCGCAGGAAGCTCTTCGCCGCGGAGGCAAGGCGACGAACGCCCGGGAGAACCGATCCCATGCGCTCGTCTCCCGCGCAGCCGGCAATCACGCCCGCGCTCTCGACAATCGTGCTCGTCTCGCGAGCCAGACCCTCGAAGTCGTGAGCGAGTTGTTCGACTTCTCGCTCCGACTCGGCGACGACCGCCCGCAACGCGCTCTCCGGATCCTCGAGAACGCACCTGGCCGTCGTCCGCTCCAGCACCGACGTCATGCCGCCTGCCCCGGTTTGCCGAGCGATCGCTCCATTTCTCAGCCGGCTCCTTCCACCGCCGGACAGGGACAGCTCTTCCCCTCCGCGCCGTGTTCCTCCGGCGAGATTTTCATCGGCAAAGGTTCAGGCGAGCATCATGGGGACACGGCCTCCCATTGGCCTCACCACTGCGAGCGATCCCATTTCGGCAGCGGGCACGCCCTCTTCGTCAGCCGGCGCGAATGTCACCGTCCGGTAATTTTCCCCTGTTCCTGCATCGATACCCTGCCGATGATTGCGGTACGTCCCCGCAAAATTACACTATTTCAGCATCGCTGTCGGCAGTTTGGCGAATGCAGGCGGAGACGTAACAATTTCCTGCGAGGTGAGCTGGATGAGTCCAATGATGGAAAGATGCGAGTCGAGCGTGGGCATCAGACTCCTGAACGTCGATCACCGTGAAATGGAAGCTCTCATCGACCAGCTTCAGGGCGCGATTACGGCCGGGAGCGATAAGGATCGGACGATTCGGCTCCTGCGCAAATTAAGCGACTTCACCCGTACCCACTTCGCCCTCGAAGAAGGCATGATGTCGGCCAACGAGTATCCGGACATGGCCGCGCATCGCGGCTGTCACCAGCAGTTGCTGCTGCAGCTGGACGGCTTCATTTCGCTCTACTTGAAGGGCCGCCTGACCCTCAGCCAGGAGTCACTCAGCTTCCTGTTTGTATGGCACGCGGCCCATTCCCAAAATAATGACGCGCACTACGCCGACTGGCTGGTGATGCGGGACGCGGGCTTCTGCCAAAATCAGCCCCAGGCACTCCCGCGTGCTGGACGAGAGTCTTGCGCCTGAGGCCGACTGTCCGTTCTCTTCACTCCATCGCCGTTGTCACCATGTACGAGCTTCCGTACAGCGCCAACCCGACCAACAGCGGAATCAACCCGCACAGATAGACTCCCTGTTGAGTGCCCAGCAGCGCACGCAGAAAGATCAGCACGCCTATACCGGCCGCGGTCGTAATCATTCCGGCGATCCGGAGACCCTGCCGCGTTCTCTCCGCCCCGATGCGCGCTTCCCCCCGCATCAACTCCAGCGCCGCGTTGGCTCCCGGTCCCGGCGTGTCCGCCAGCTTCTTCAGCATGTCGTTCTTGTAGTAGGCCTCCCGCTCCTTCCGTCGAGCATCCGACCAGGTCACGATCGAAACCATCGAAAACAACGCCGCCGCCCCCACCGCCAGAAAAAGAAACAATCCCGTTGCCGCAGCTCCCTCTACTGATCCCATTACGATTCCTCCTTTGTGCGGCCTCAGTTTCTCCGCTTCACCCGGTACGACCAGCCCCGCCGCCTTGCGGTTTCAAAATTGTTCAGGAAAATCCTCGACACAAAAAACGAAACCGCGCACCATCATTCCAGGTCTCACCGCCAGAGAGCAATGTGACTACGGCTCCTCAACCCGAGCCCCATTCCACCGACGAAGCCATCGTCGCCCGCGTACTCGCCGGCGACCACGCGGCCTTCGAGGCCATCGTCCGCCGCTGGCAGTCGCCCCTCATCAATCTCGCCTGGCGCTTCTGCCGCGACCGCGCTCGCGCCGAAGAAATGGCCCAGGAAGCCTTCCTCCGCGCCTGGCGCAATCTCGCCCAGTTCCGCGGCGACGCCGCCTTTTCCACCTGGCTCTTCTCGCTCGCAACCAATCTCTACCGCACCGAACTCCGCCGCATCCCCGCCACCATGCTCTCGCTCGACGAAATCGCTGAGCCACCTGATCCGGGCATCGCCGGCAGCGCCCTCGAGGATTCCTCCCGCGACGAATCCCTCCGCCGCGCTGTCCTCGCTCTTCCCCCCAAATACCGCGACGCCATCCTCCTCTTCTATTTCCACGAGCAGGATGTGCCCGCCGCCGCCCGCACCCTCCGCATCCCGGAGGGCACCATCAAGGCGCGTCTTTTCCGCGGCCGCGAGCTGCTCCGCAGCAAGTTCTCCCGGCCCCGCGGCGCATCGAAATCCGCAAGCCTCAACGCTCAGCATCCCAGGGAGGCCCAAACCCCATGAAACCGCACTCGACTCACCCCCAGCTCGCCGGCGCCGACTTCGATCGCGCCCTCAACGCCGGCAGCGACAGCATTCTCCCCTCCTCCGGCTTCGCCGAGTCTGTCATGACCGCTGTCACCCGCGAGGCAACCACGCCCGCTCCCATCTCGTTCCCGTGGAAGCGCGCCCTCCCCGGCCTCGTCGCCGCCGGAGCCATGGCCGTCCTTCTCATCGTCGCCGTCGTCGTTCTTCTGCGCTCCACCCCCGCTGCGGCCCCGGCTTCCACGGTGGACCTGCAAACCGTCCTCGCGCCCGTCCTTCACCACGCAACCGCCGCCCTCTGGCTCACCGTCTCGCTCCTCGTCTCGGTCGCCTCCCTCCTGTTCTGCCGCCGCCTCATCTCTTCGAATTAGCTGCTCCGTGTGACTTCGTTCTTCGTTTCCTGGGCCCATTTTCCCGGGTTTTTCCCTGAACGCTGTACGCTGAACGCTGAACGCTGTCTATAATCTCTGCCAAATGCCCACCACGCATGCGGCCCCGGTCTCTTTTGTCCTCGTCGACGGCTCCAGTCGCCGCACCGTTGCCATCACGCACTCGCCGTTCTCCATCGGCCGCCTGCCGGAGAACGACCTCGTCCTCGCCCATCCCTACGTCTCGCGCCGCCACGCGGAGCTCATCGTCGAAGCCGGAACCTGCTTCGTCGTCGATCAGGGCAGCCGTCACGGCACCTTCATCAACGGCAAGCCCTCCACCGTGCGCCAGGCCATCGGCGTCGACGACATCGTCCACTTCGGCGCTCTCGACGGCCCCAGCCTCCGCATCAGCGCGGAAGAACAGCACGACACCTCCACCATCCGCGACATCATCGACCAGATCCCCAGCGCCACTGGCAATGCCCTCGAAAAGCTGCGCTGGTTCTTCGAGTCGGCGCGCAAGCTCAAAACCTCCGGCGCCGTCGACCAGATTCTCACCGCCCTCCTTGACACCACCCTCCAGCTCACCCAGGTCGAGCGCGGCTACGTCTTCCTCCGCAACGAAGCCGGCGAGATGCAGCTCGCCCTCGGCCGCGACGACAAAGGCGAAGAGCTTACCGACGAGGCCACACTTTCCCACGGCGCCATGCGCCAGGCCATCAGCACCGCTAACGAATTCATCGTGACGGATACCCTCAGCGCCGACCCTGAAACCCGCTCCGCCAGCATGGTCGCGCACAGCATCCGGTCCGTCATCTGCATCCCGCTCCGCAAACGCCGCCCCGGTGCAGCCAAGGGAGACTCCGAACTGCTGGGACTCCTCTATCTCGACAGCCGTCTGAAAGCCGGCAGCCTCACCCAGATCGACGGCGACCTCCTGCGCACTATCGCTACCGACGCCGCCGCGTTGATCGACAATGCGCAGCTGGCGGTGTCCGAGGAGCGCGAGCGTGTCTACCGCCAGGAAATGAACATCGCCGCCGAAATTCAGCGCGGCCTCATGACNNCGCCAGCCCCTGGCCACCCTCGCCGACATCGTCAACCGCTATATCTGCAGCAAGAACGTCGAGAAGTACGCCACCATGGCCATCCTCCGCATCTCGCCCACCGGCCATCTGGAATACGTCAACTGCGGTCACGTGCCGCCATTTCTCTACGCCGATGGCTGTTCGCGTCTTCCGGAATCGAACCTTCCCGTCGGCCTCATCGAAGGCGCGCCGTTCTCCTCCGGCGAGCTGCAGCTCCGGCCCGGCAACCGTGTCTTAATTGTCACTGACGGTGTTACAGAAGCCGCTGCCCCCGACGGCGAATTCTATGGCGAGGCCCGCCTCGCCGACTGCGAGTTCGAATCCGCCACCCTCGACGACATCTTCCTCCAGGTCGAGCGCTTCGCCGG
>PMAD01000157.1 GCA_003152415.1 Acidobacterium sp. | reverse complement strand
GAGCTTCGGAGCCGGTGCAATGGAGTTGATGCTGACCAGTCCTTCGACGGGCTTCTCGCCGAGAATCTGTTCGCGGTAGAGCTTGGCCATATGGGCGTTTTCGGCGTCCTGCTTCAGCCTGGCTTCGCGAGCGCGCAACTTCTCTTCGCGCGCGTTCTTCGCGATGCCGCTCTTCTCGAACGTATCGTTAGCCGCGGCATCCACGTGATCCTGATTCAGCACCAGCGTGTGCTGCGGCGAATCCATGCCCACCTTCTTGCCGCCGGCGAAGATCTCATGCCGCCCATGCTCGTCGTACCACTTGGTGAGCGTNNCGTCATGTGCATCTTCTCGATAATGTTCCGCCAGCCGACGCCGGTGTTGTAGGCGCAGAAGCTGATCTCGCCTTCCTGCGTCGCGTATGGAATGATGCACTGCTCCGTACGCCGGAAGTCGTAGTTGAACANNGGAACCACATGCCGGCGATGAAAAGGAAGTTCCAGCGATCGGCGCGACGCTTCTCGATGTCCGCCATGGTGCGATCGCCGGTCACCTTGCCGTAGTTGCGGCCGGTCGCGCCGAAGCACTTGTCGAACTTCTGCAGCAGATCCATGATCCGGAAGTGCGTCGGCGACTTCGTCGGATCGTAGTTCCGCAGCAGCGCCAGCGCCACACCGACGACCGAGAGGAACTTGCCGCGCGCGGCGTCGTTGACTTTCGCCACGTCCTTCGCCAGCCGATCGGCATTCAGGAACGCGGTCACCGGAACGGCTTCCCTGGTTTCCTTGTCGATCATCAGCGCCATGCCAATGCCGCAGTTTGGATGGCATCCGCAGGAGAGCTGACCCCATTCGTGATTGGGCCCGTGCACCAGATCGGCCCAGTCGGAGAAGGTGCTCATGAAACTGATCGGGAACCAGTCGCGCGTCGGCTCGCCGAGGCCGGTTTGGTTCTTCACATCGTGCGCCATGTGGCTCAGCGTGTAGCGCTGCGCGGTGCGGCGCTCATCGGTCACAGCCTCGTCGCGGCCGGTAAACGAAACCGGCTGGAAGCTGAGGAAGTTGATTTTCTTGGGATTGTCGAGCGCGAACTGGATAATATGACCAACCTGCTCGTTGTTGATGCCGTTGATAATCGTCGTTACCGGAACGATGTCGACCCCGGCTTCGTGCAGGTTGTGGATGGCCTGGAGCTTCACGTCGAACAGGTTGCCGACTTTGCGGTGCGAGTTGGCTGCGTTGCCGATGCCGTCGAACTGCAGATACGCATAGCGCAAGCCCGCTTCAGCGGCCGCGCGGCACAGCTCCTTCGATTTGGCGAACTCGATGCCGTTGGTCGCCGCCTGCACCGAGTTGTAGCCGACCTTGCGGGCGTAAGCGACCGCATCGAGGAAGTACGGCGAAAGCGTCGGCTCGCCGCCCGAGAACTGGACCGACATCTGCCGCTTCGGCTTGATGGTGATGGCGTTGTCCAGCATCAGCTTGATCTCGTCCCACATCAGCTCGTGGACGAAGCCAACCTGGTTGGCGTCCATGAAGCANNCGCACATCATGTTGCAGCGGTTGGTCAGGTCGATGGTCAGCACCGAGCCGCGGCCATGCGTCACCGTCGAGGTGCCGTGGTTGTGCAGCTTGTCGTCATTGTGGGCGCGAATGTCGCGGCCTGGGAAAACCTCTTCGAGGTGCTTGAAAAACGCAGTGTCGATCGACATCACGTCTTCAAANNCGATGATCTGCGCCTTGATCTCACCGACCTTCTCGTTGAGCAGGATTTCGTGCGGCAGCTTGCCGTCGATGATCTGCTGCCGAATCTCCGGCACGCACTTCGGACACAGCGAGTCGGTGGTGCGCGGCCAGCCGAGCGGCGGCTTTTCTTTCTGCCACGATTTCAGCAGCGGCTTGTCGGACCATTTCGGCGTGAACGAAGGATTAGGACGAATGCTGTTCAGCTTCTCGAAGACAGTCCAGGCGCCCTGGGCCGTGAGGGTCACCGCTCTTTCGGCATATTTGACAGCTTTTGACATTGGCAGAAATCTCCTGGTAATGCAGGATGTCGTGCGCGGGTGCCTGGCTTGGGGGTAAGTCGTTGCGCTGCCAGGGCTTTACCAGTGTCCAGCATAGGACACCGGGTGCACCGCAGGAACCGGCTTCGGTTAAAAGGGGAAAATCGCAACTCAGGCGGCGATTGCAGGGGGTGAATGGCGCAAGTCCATGACCGAAATGGAGGTTCTGGTTCATTGAGTCGAGCGGCAGCACCTCCGGCGTCCTCGTCGTTGGCGGTCAGGTTCAACATATAGAGTGAGCGGCCTCCCGCGTGAAATCGATGTGTTCGGTCGAAGCATCCACGGCACCCACACGTGGTGCGACAATCGTTGGCGGAGGATTTCCTCTGGCCTGAGCCGACCCTCCTAAAGGAGTTCGTTTGCCATGAAGCGTTTCCTGATTTGTACAGCACTTCTTGCTTTTGCCTCCACTGTGTTTGCCCAGCAAAAGGCGCCCGCCAGTCCGCCCGAAAAGGCGACGGCGACCATCGCTGGCAATGCCATCTCCATCCAGTACTCCTCGCCCGGCGTGAAAGGCCGCGAAGGCCATATCTTCGGCGCAGGCGGCCTGATCAGTCACGATCCGCACTACCCGGTGTGGCGTGCCGGAGCGAATTCCGCGACGGCGCTGCACACGGATGCCGACTTCACCATCGGCGACCTCGCGGTGCCGAAGGGCGACTACACGCTGTTCGTCGACGTCTCCAATCCAGACCGGTGGGTGCTGATCGTGAGCAAGGCAACGCATGAATGGGGCCTCGCTTACGACAGCACGAAAGATCTGGGCAAGACGCCCATGACCATGAGCAAACCGGCGAGCATGGTCGAGAACCTCGGCTGGTCGATCGCCGATTTGGGCGGCGGCAAAGGCGAGCTGACCCTTGCGTGGGAAGACCACAGCGCATCGGTTCCTGTTTCCGGCCATTGAGGCCGGATCGACGGTGTTCGACGCTGCTGTTTGGTGACCGGGCCTTTGCGCATCGCGGTGAATTGGTTGCTCCCGCACGCGAAAGCTGACCGTCCAACTCTGCGAACGATCTCTGCGAACCAGGGCTGGACGGCCGGCGGCCCGTTACTATGGAACTGGAGGTTCTCCGCTCGAATGGTTTCCCGAAGCGCTTTGCGGTTCTTTCTGGCTCCTCTTCTTGCTCTTCTTTTTTGCTCGGCAGCCCAGGCCCAGAAGGCTCTCCGGAACGACGACGTTTCCGTCGACGGCTTCTACCAGTTCACGCAGACGGCCAGCGGGAACGGAATCTCCGATACCGCCAGCAAATCGGTAGGCGGAGAAGCAAGCTTCCGCCACAGTTTTCACCCCCTGCTGGGCTTCGAAGCCGCCTATGACTATTCGCGGTTCACCGAGTTCTATACCGGGCAGTCGTTCGGCTACCAGCACAACCTCCATGTCTTCAGCGGTTCGTATTATGTGCACGGCCCGAAGGCGCTCGGCATCCAGCCGTTTGCGCTCGCCGGGATCAGCGCGGCGGTTTTTTCGCCGTCGCTCAATGGCGGCCAAAATGTACCCTACCAGGCTCGACCCGCTGCAAACTTTGGAGCGGGCATCAACTATCCTCTGCTCGGCAGCGCCATCGGACTGCGGTTCGAGTATCGAGGGCTCTACTACCAGGCGCCCGACTTTGGCCTGCAGAAGCTGACGACCAACGCTTATCGGCTGACGTCGGAGCCGATGGCCGGCGTCTACATCCATTTCTGAAATCGCGAGGCGACCGAACCAGCACCTATGGACTGCATCTTCTGCAAAATCGTGGACGGCAGCATTCCCTCCAGGAAGGTGCGCGAAGATGAGTCGCTGCTGGCTTTTTTTGACGTCGAGCCAAAGGCGCCGATCCACATCCTCGTGATCCCGAAGAAGCACGTTGCGTCGCTGGCCGAGGCTAAAGCGGACGATGAGGCGCTGTTGGGCCGGCTGCTGATCGCGGCGGCAGAAATTGCGCGGGAGCAGCAGCTCGGCAAGGGATTCCGCGTCGTGATCAGCACCGGAGCTGAAGGCGGGCAAACCGTCGACCACCTTCATCTCCATTTGCTCGGTGGCCGCCAGATGCACTGGCCTCCTGGGTAGGCACCCTTTTTTTGAGGGATCGCCGGTTGCGTTCCGAGGTCGCCAGCTTGCTATTGTCATGGCCGTCAGCGCCTCGTGTTTTCTCTCCCTGAAGCGCGGGAAGCCAGTATATTGATCGGCTACAGCTCCGCAGAGGTGATCGGATGGACGGGTGTGTGAACCCGGCACGGTCATCCGTACGAGCGCGAGGGCCTTCCATGCAAAAGAACATCGTGATCTGCTGCGACGGAACGGGCAACGACTTCAAAAGCCCTGAGACCGATTCGAACGTGGTGAAGCTGTACAACACCCTCACCATCAACGAGGACCAGCAGATTGCCTGGTACCATCCGGGCGTGGGCACGCTGGGAGCGCCCAATGTGAACGGGCGCCTGGCCAAATGGTGGTCGAAGGTCGAGGGGCTGGCCGTCGGCAAAGGCCTGCTCGACAACGTCGGCGACGCCTATCGCTACCTCATGAACACCTATAAGGAAGGCGACAACATCTTCATCTTCGGCTTCAGCCGCGGCGCTTACACCGCTCGAGCGGTGGGCAGCCTGCTTCATGTTTACGGTTTGCTGGAACCGGGGAACGAACAGCTGATCCCATACATCCTGCGGATGTACGCGCAAAAGTCGAAGGCGGCGCAGGAATCGACGATCCCCGCGGAGAACGCCTTCAAATACGCTTTCTCGCGGGCAGTGGAGGTCCACTTCTGCGGCGTATGGGACACAGTGAGTTCCTATGGATGGTTGACCTCGCCAATCAACTTGCGCTTCAACGGGCAGAATCCGATCATTCGCACGGGACGGCATGCGGTCTCGATCCACGAGCACCGCTGCTTTTACCAGGACGATCTGTGGGGGCCGGCGCTGGCCGCCTCGGAGGAGGGTCCGGCGCAGGATATCCGGCAGGTTTGGTTTACCGGGGTGCACTCCGACATTGGCGGGAGCTACGACGAGAGCGAGGCGGGGCTCTCGAAGATCACCTTCGAGTGGATGCTGGTGGAGGCGGCCAAACAGGGATTGCTGGTCGATGACCAGCGGGCCGCGATCGTGCTGGGCGAGGCTCCGCCGCCGCCGGCGCTGCCGAAATACGTGGAGCCCGATCCCAGGGGCATGCTGCATGTATCGCTCAAGTCGTTTTGGTGGATCGCGGAGTGCATTCCGCGAACCAGGAACGGGCATCTTTCGATTCCGCTGGGGCGCTGGTGGCGAACAATCCCGGAGGGATCGCACATTCACGCAACGGTCCCGCTCAGCGGGCAAAAGGTGAACTACCCGGCTCAGTATCAGACCGAGCCGTGGGTCAGGTTCGGTGCGTCCGGCGCGCCAGCCGCGGAATTCGCGCTGTCGGCGCCCGCAGTGGTGCAGCAGATGGCGGCCGTCGCGGCACCGACGAAGATTCATCGGCTGTTTCGGCGCTGAGTCTGAGCTTCCGATTAGTCCTTGTCAGATTCGGCAAGCAGATCCGCGAGGCGTTCGAGGCGTCGCTCCCAGGACGTGCGGTGATCGCGAATCCACTGCTCCAGGCGGTCGAACCCGGCGTGGTGGATGCTGCAGGTGCGCACGCGGCCCAGCTTTTCGGTGCTGACCAGACCCGCGTCCTCGAGAATCTGCAGGTGCTGTCCGACAGCGGTAACCGTGACGCCGAGCCATTCGGCCAGGCGCGTTGCCGAGGTGGGCGCGTGGCCGAGGCGGTCGACGATGGCCCGGCGCGTGGGATCGCCGAGGGCATGAAAGAGACGGTCGATGGCGGGGTCTTTCTTCTTCAAGCCATTCCTCGTTCTTGATTCCAACACTACCGGCTCAGATCCTCGGCCAGCCGGTCGAGGATTTTCCGCCATCCGCCTTCCCGCATCTTCGGGCCATCGGAGCCTTCATAGAACGCGCCCTGGTGGGTGAGGCGAAGTTCGGTCCCGGTGGCAATGGGCAGAAGCTCGAAGGTGACCAGTGAAGAGGAGATGCGATGGTCGCCGAGCATCATGGTGGAGGCGCTGACGACGCGCTGGTTGGGGACGATGTCCTGGAAAGCGCCGGTGTTGGTGAGGGCGACGCCAGGAAACGGTGTGCCGGGGCGGAAGCGGTAGTGGGTGCGCTCCGCGCCGCCGACGCGAAAATCCATTTCGTATAGCTCAACGTCGGTGGCGTCGCCCTCGGCGAACCAGCGCCGCTTTTTGGCGGGGTCGGCGATGGCGGCAAAGAGGCGTTCGGGGGGGTAGGGGTAGCGGTGTTCGATGACGAAGGTGGAGTGAGTGACAGAAGGTTCCATGGAGATCCTGCTTTCTGCGGAAATNNTATGGTGCGGGTCCGGCAAATTGTCAAGTGGATACTTCAGTATTTTCTGTGATCCACGGCAACACCCCGGAAGACCGTCGGAAATCAATGGAACAGCGACAGATCGATCGCCGTTCCCATGCGTTCGTAACCGGCGTCCCCGGGGTGGAGATGGTCGCCGGAATCGGCAGCGGGATCGAAGACCGTGGGATTGGCGGGATCGCGCGTGACCTGATCGAAGTCGATGACGCCGTCGAAGACGCCGCTGGTGCGGATCCACTGATTGACGGCTTCGCGCATCTGTTCGCCGGCTGGCGAGGCGTAGTTGGCGCCGACATAAGGAGTGAGGGTAGCGCCGAGGACTTTGACGCCGTGGGCATGGGCGCGCGTGACAAGTTGGGTGAGGGCGGAGATTAGTTGCGGAACCGTGATCTCATCGCCGGGCGCCCGGGGCTGCGCGGTGCGGCCGATGTCGTTGATGCTTTCGAGAATGATGAGGTACTTGACCCCGCTCTGCGCGAGGACATCGCGATCGAAGCGGGCCAGTGCGTTGGGGCCGGTGCCGTCGTGCAGAATGCGATTGCCGCCGATGCCTTCGTTGAGCACGGAGAGGTGAGCGGTTTTCGAATTTCCCTGCAGCCGGCGGGCAAGAACGTCAGGCCAACGATGGTTGGCGTCGCGCGTGGAGAGCGCGCCGTCGGTGATCGAGTCGCCGTAAGCCACAATGGCGGCGGCTTTGGGGTCGCTCGTGCTGACGTCAATGCCCTTCACGAAACACCACGAATAGACAGGGCGCGCATCGGTCACGGTGGCGGCGGTGGTGGTGTCGCCGACGGTGATGAAGGTGGTGGAGCGGGCATCCTGATGACAGGTGGTGTCGTTGATGGGCTGGTCGGGAAGAAAGATGCTGACGGCGAGGCTGGTGAGCGGAGTGACCTGAAGCGGCACGGGATCGCTGAAGACGGGCGCGCCGGGCGGGATGATGACCCAGGGTTGTCCGCTGAAGGTGAGGGCGTGGTCGGTGGCGGGCTGAATGGATCCTGACCCCACGCTGAGGGCGATGTGCGCGGAGCCGATGGTGAGGGGGCGCGCGCCAAATTCGTTGGTGAGCTGCACGCGCACCGAAGCTCCGCCGGCGCTGATGCGCACCACGTCGCGATAGGTGGTGTTGGCCGGGGAAGGCTGCCCGGGATTCACGGGCTCCCCCATGGGAGAAGCGGCCCAGGTGCCGACCCAGCGAAGCGGCTCCTGCGCGCGGAGCGCGGGCGCAGCGATCAGCAACATAGACAGGGATATGCGGGCAACGAAAAGGATCATCCGTGCTCCTTCGGAAAACGCACTGTCCGTTCTACACGATTCGACGCCGGCGCCGCAGCGCAAAAGAAAAAGCCCCGGCCTGAACCGGGGCTTTGCTTTCGTGATCGGGGTTAGAACTGCTGGGCGAGTTCCGCTTCCTGTTCCCCGTCGAGGCCATGACGGCGCAGCAGCGTGGGCAGGTTCTGCGAAAAGGCCGAGCGCGGCATGACCATGTCGCATCCAGCCTCGACGGCCTTGGCCTTGAGGTCTCCCTGCAGGTGCGAGAGGAAACCGATGACGGAGGTGCTCTTCTTCAGCTTCGATTTGATTTTCGGAATCAGCGTCATGGGCTTGGCCGCGGCGTTGTTGAGGTCGAAAACGATCAGCGACGGGCGCTCTTCCTCGGGACCCTCGACGATCTTCGCGATGGTCTCGGGGTCGTTCTTAACGAAGGCGACTTTGATGCCGAGCTTGCGCGCGGCCTCATTGATCTTCGCGAAGAAGAACAGGTCTTCGATGAAGAGGTAGATGCGCGTGGGCGCGTCTTCCTTGATGGGCGGCGGAGGGGCTTCCCAGGGAGCGGCGTTCTCCGTCATGTAGTGGCCATTGCCGTTCATGTTGCCGTTCCGGAACTCGATGGTGGAGGGCGGAGAGTCGGCGACGTTGCCGTTGACCGTGCGGTAGCTGTGGTCCATGGGACCGACGAAGACGCGCTCGCGGCGCGGCTTATTGCGCCGGCGTCCGCCACCACCCGCGCCCTGGTGCTGGCCGTTGCCGTTGCTCTTAAAGAAGCGGGTTTGGCTGGAGGGCTGCGGCTTGGGCGGCTTCTGCTTGTAGGGTTGCGGCTGCTGGCTCTGGGGCTGGGCCTGACTCGGGCTCTGGCCAGTGGCCTGCTGCGCGCCACCCTTGTTCCGCTTGCGGCGACGGCGACGACGACGACCGCCCTCACCATGGTTTTGCCCCTGAGGGGCTGCTTGCGACTGAGCCGGGACCGAATTGTCCGCGGGCGGCTGGTTCTGCTCTGTTGTCATGCCTGCACTTCCTGGTGCGATGGACTGTCTGTTCCTGTTTCCCGCCACGTCTTGAGACCGGGCTGGCGTGAACTGCGATCCCTCGAGGACCGCGGCACGAACCTGACTCGCCGGGAGTCAGGAACAGTGGAATTTGTTAGCTCCGGCCCAATACTTCTGGCTTCAATGAAACCGACACGGCCGGAAAGTTAGTAATGCTGTGCGACATAGATGGACTGGGTTCCTGGGCCTGTACGGCTCCCGCCCTGCTGCCTGAGGAATGAGACGGGGGAACGCAACCGAATGCCGCGCCGATCAACGGAACGTACTGGAGTTGCCGACTGATTCTGATTCAACCTTCGCAACCGGGTGTTTTCTCCTCTGACGGCACACGCGACGGCGGAGAAAATCTCCCGGGGGTGATTCCTGACTCTCGAGAATCGCGGCGAGCCTCGCGCATAACCGGCGTGGCATCAGCCGCTCGATAGGCAAACACAATACTACCCCCAGAGGTCAAAGCTGGCAAGTCCCTTCCTGCTGGCGCCAGGCGGGCGACGCGAAATGGTAACGGGAGCGCTCAGCAAAAAAGCCATCCGTGTGCCGGATGGCTTTTCGCATGACGGCCAGTCACTGGCCTCCCTGAAGTCGCCCTATATCCTTAAAGAACCAAGATGGATCAGGACTTTTTGCATCCCGGCCGGGGCAGAATCTCGAAGGATGTTGCTCTCGGCGGCCGGAATCTCTGTTTCGCACTAACCCAACTGCGTGGGCTTATACGTCGCTGGCACTATGCTGGTTTGCAATTTATGGACCGTTTCCACGGTGATTTGGAATCAATGATTTAGATCCAGTGGATAGCTCAATTCCATTCAAATTCCCGTAGAACTCCAAGCCGCTAAGTCCGGAAATCCATAACAAGGGTGTGGGACTACTTTGGTCCTTGATCCCCCCGATCCCGTCCCTGCCGGCCCGCTGTTTGGCACCGCGGGCAAAAGTGAGTACCGCGTCCAGCCAGGACGATCCGCCGGATGGACGTGCCGCAGACAAGGCACGGCTCGCCTTCCCGGCCGTAGACCCGATGCTGGATCTGGAAGAAGCCGGCGACCCCGTCGGCGTCCACGTAGTCGGAAACCGACGACCCCCCAGCGCGGATGGCCGATTGCAGGACGGCGCGCAGCGCTTTGCGGAGGCGGCCCAGTTCCTCCCTCGTCAGGCGGCCGGCCATCCGGGTGGGGCGGATGCGGGCGCGGAAGAGGCTCTCATCGGCGTAGATGTTGCCCACCCCGTGCAGCAGCGACTGGTTCAGCAGCGCCGCTTTGATCGAGAGCTTGCGTCCGTTAAACAACCCCGCAAAGTCGGCCGCTGCGATGGTGAGAGGCTCGCGGCCGGGTCCGGTAAATCCGCCTGCCTCAACGTCAAGCAGCGCGAGGCGGCCGAAGCGGCGCGGGTCGACAAAGCGCAGCTCGCGGCCCGAAGCAAGATGAAGGACGGCGTGCGTATGCGGCGGAAGCGGGACCTCGGCCCAGGAAACCAGCAGGCGGCCCGTCATGCCGAGATGGACCAGCCACTGCGCTTTCAGTTTGCGGCTGGATTTCGCGGTGAGGTCCACGACGATGTGCTTGCCGACGCGTCGGGCCCGGGCGATCCGCAGGCCTCCGAGCGCTGCAGCCATCTCGGCAGGCGGCGTTTTGAACGGCTCCTTATAGTTGCTGAACCACACGGAGACGATGCTGTCGCCCCGGACGCGCCGGTCAACGCCATTCGCGATGGTTTCCACTTCGGGGAGTTCGGGCATGGGGGTTAGTTTGAGTCTAGCGGGGGACGATGCTGCCGCCAACGACGACCGCAAGACCGGGGGGCACATGTTCCCAACGCTTACAGCTGGAGAGAAAACTTCGGCAGTTTTATCGGGATCGATCACGACCGCGGCCACTTTCCCCGGCCTCGAAGATCCCCCCAAGCGTTATTTCCGGTTCGCCGGTCGTCCACCACCAACCCTCAACTGCCCGCGAGGCTGTCATCCTGAGGAGCGGAGCGACGAAGGACCTTGCGGTTGCTCTCGGTGGCGCCGCAGGCCCGGAGCCCTCAGCACGCCTGCTTTTGGCGTGGTGGGGTGGAGACCCGCCCGCAGACCGAGCCGCTCAAACTCCCTCGCCCGCCGAGCTGCTCTCCCCGATTACCGCGATGAGGTTCGTATCAGGGCCCGACTTCAATCCCCGCTGAAAACGCGTTTCTCCGTGCCCCTCCGTGCCCTCTGTGGTGAAACCCCCAAATGTGGAAAACTTGTCAAGAGGGGGAGCAAAAATCCGTCAAGCAATCCCGACGGTAGTGGGTCAGTTTGCCACTTGATGGGATGAAAGTCAGCGGAGATGGCAACTCAATTGCCCGAGGGAACGCTGTCGGTGGTCATTCTTGGAATAAGAAGAATGCTAACAGGCGCCGTCCCCGCAGCCTTAATCGTAGCCAGCGCCAGTTGGCTGTTTGGATCGTTGCCAAAGTCGAAGGTGCAGTGTTCAAAACTCACTGAGGCTAGGTATAGGGGTCCGCCCCGATAAATAATCCGGGAGCCGTCAAAACTGTCCTGAATCCACCGAGGTCCATCCAAGTTCTGTTTGCAGGTGACGATTGCTACATCAAAAATCGTGCTCTTCTCAGCGAGATCGAGGTCTGGAGGCGTATCAGCGCTGCCTGACCCTCCGAAGCCAAACGCGCGGGCTGTTGGGTAGTCACATCCGGCAGTGAAGCTGGCGGCGAAAAAGCTGCCCGTTAGCGATTTAGCCTCGGACTCGCTTTTTACTGGACCGATACCATTTATAAGCTTGTCGCTGGCAGCCGAATATCCTGATAGCCTTACGGCAAGAGAGTCTGCTGACTGGCGAAGATCACTGTGTGGCGGCTGCTGGCGTCGAAGTTCGCTGACGCGATCAAACAGATACGACAACTGGGCGGGACTACCAGGTAGACGGCTGCGTAGCGCCACATCAATTATGTGCGACGCACGAGTGAGATTCAGCGCAGTCTGTCGCGCGGGTTCCTTCGAGTCTGGATACGGAATCAATTGGTCAAGTGCAGACGGCGTGAGACGATTCAGACGCGAGTCAATGTCGTTCAGTTTTTGCTGCATTTCCCCGAAATCGTGAGAGAAATTCGCCGGGATTCGATCATCGATTTCGTGGGGAATGTACCACGTCATGAGAAAAACTAGGGTTCCAACAAAAGCACTCGCCAGCAAGCCCGCGATGGCCCAGCCTATGCCTGCGTGCCATTTCAAATTGTTCTTAATCTCTATCAGAGAAGTCGAAACATCGCGCAGGCCACGCTCAATTTCCACAACGCGCTGCTTGAAATCTTTTTCGTCTGCCATTTCCGCGTGCTCTTCCAGCTCTGCACAGTATTCGCCGACCACCATGGGCACACTCCTGATACACCCTTCATCAGAGCGTGCCAACGCTGAATTGTGAAGGCCTGACTACCATCGGGCCTGACCCGACGTAATATTACTCCCGTTCCAGCAGCCCTACCAGTTCGTCCCTTTTCCGCAAAAGCCGTCCCTCGCCGTCCCACTGACCGGCCACGCTCCCGCGCGGCAAACAGTTGCTCGATCGCCCCAAATTTCCCAAAATCCCCCAAACCCCCAAATGTGGAAAACTTGTCAAGAGGGGGAGCAAAAATCCAAAGTAATGACCCCTCATAACACACCACTTACATC
>PMAD01000117.1:19715-22092 GCA_003152415.1 Acidobacterium sp. | reverse complement strand
CCTGCATGCCGCGCTCGGCCTGGACCATGCGGCGCTTGCCTTCGAAGGCGAAGGGACGAGTGACGACGGCGACGGTGAGCGCGCCCATTTCGCTGGCGAGGGAAGCGATGACCGGCGCCGCGCCGGTACCGGTGCCGCCGCCGAGGCCCGCGGTGACGAAGACCATGTCGGCGCCGTCGAGGGCCTCGAGGATCTTGTCGGAGTCTTCGAGCGCAGCCTTGCGGCCGACGTCGGGATTGGCGCCGGCGCCGAGGCCGCTGGTGAGTTTCGCGCCGAGCTGCAGCTTGACGGGGGCATGGGAGAGCTGGAGCGCCTGACGGTCGGTATTGGCGGCGATGAAGTCCACGCCTTCCATGCTGGCCGCGATCATGCGATTGACGGCGTTGCCGCCGCCACCGCCCACGCCGATGACCTTGATCTTCGCGCCGTGGAGGATTTCTTCGTGATACTGGATGCGGATTTCTTCAGGCTGGGATGTGCATTTCTTCATCGGCTTCGACTCCTCGCTTCAGATGGTTCGAACTAGATGCTTCCGGCTAAAATGGCGCGCAGTTTGGCGCGCAGTCCATGGTTTTCCGCCGCACGGTTCTGGCTGGTGCGGTGGGCGTAGAGCAGGGTTCCGGTGAGAACGGAAAATTCGGGCGCGGCGAGTTGGGCGGGCATGCGGGAGAGCGGGACGGGCGAGGCCATGCGCGCGTGCACGTGCAGCAGGTTCTCGGCGGTTTCAAGAAGGCCGGGGAGGCGCGCTCCGCCGCCTGTGAGCACACAACCAGCCCCCATGGCTTCGAGCACGCCGCCCTGGCGCAGATTGTCGCGGAGCATCTGGAAGAGCTCGCGGGCGCGAGGTTCGAGGATTTCGGCGATGAGGCGCTGGCGGACCACCCGCGGCTCGTAGCCGGGCAGGCCGGTGACTTCGACTTCGCTCAGCTCCCCCACCCTGGTCACGATGGAATGGCCGTAATTGCACTTCAGCCACTCGGCTTCAGCGGCGGTGACGTGCAGGCCGACGGCGAGGTCGTTGGTGAAATGATCGCCGCCGATGGG
Source organism: Acidobacterium sp. (assembly GCA_003152415.1). GTDB lineage: Bacteria > Acidobacteriota > Terriglobia > Terriglobales > Acidobacteriaceae > Palsa-343. Next base: position 21,048 of record PMAD01000117.1, on the reverse strand, counting down.
GACCACCGAGGTGTGGGCGACGGAGCCTTCGAAGAAGACGACCAGCTCCGAGGTGGAGGCGCCGATGTCGAGGAGGCAGACGCCGAGCTCGCGCTCGTCGGCGGTGAGCGTAGCTTCGGCCGCAGCCAGGGCTTCGAAGACGGTCTCGGTGACTTCGAGGCCGGCCTTGTTGACGCAGGTGACGATGCTCTGCTGCGCGCTGGCGGAGCTGGTGGCGATGTGCAGGTTGACTTCCAGGCGATTGCCGACCATCCCCACGGGGTCGTGAATGCCGGGCTGCTCGTCGAGGATGAACTGCTGGGGGAGCAGGTGCAGGATTTCGCGATCCGCGGGCAGAGCGATGGAACGGGCGCGATCGACGGCAGCGCGGACGTCGTCTTTGGAGATTTCGCGCAGGCGGATGCCGAGACTGATGCCGCCGCGGCTGTTGACGCCGCGGATGTGGGGTCCGCCGACGGCGACAACGAAGCGCTCGATGACGGCCTGCGCGGAGTTTTCGGCCATAACCGCCGCGCGATCGATGGCCACGGCTGCCGGCGCGAGGTCGGAGATGAGGCCTTTGCGCATGCCGGCGGCATCGCAGACGCCATGGCCGCGATAACGCAGCGCACCTTCGTGGACTTCAGCGATGAGCACGCGGATCTTCGAACTGCCCGCGTCGAGGACGGCGATGATGTTGTCCTGCTGTCTCATGCGGCCCCCGGCCTGGCGTGGGGTGGGGGCGACGAGTGGGATTTGGCGGGCGGCGTGTGCTGCGCGGGTTTGGCCTTGTGGGTGGTGGTGTGCTGTGACGGAGCGGTGTGGGCGGGTTGCGCTGCGGTCTGGACCGGCCTGGGTTCGGGTTTGGACGTGGGTTTTGGTGCGGGTTTGAGCGTGGGTTTGGATGCGGCGCTGGGGGCCGGATCCCCGGCCATCTTCAAGACCACTTCACGGTCGTAGCGCAGGTCGATGGAGGCGAGCTTCGGATACTGCTGCTGCCACTGCGCCACGTGCGCCTGGTAGTTGCGCCAGCGTGCGAGGAAGTCTTCCTGCCCGAAGTGCAGGAGGAGGTCGGATCCGTTTGCCGGGACCGTGGCGCGGACGTCATCGGGGTCGGAGAGATCGACTTCGCTGAGCTGTGCGGAGATGTGTTCGCCGGTTGAGTCCAGGTCGGCGATGAATCTCTGGTAGAGGTGCATGCGCGCGCTGCGTATCGACAGCGGATCGGCGGGGGCGATGCCGCTAACGACAGGGAAAGAGTAATGGCGGGCGGCCATCTGGCGTGGCGTCATGGTGAGGATGACGCCATCGGCGTCGGCCAGTTCGATGCGGCCGCGCACCTGCACAAAGGCGA
>PMAD01000117.1:0-19710 GCA_003152415.1 Acidobacterium sp. | reverse complement strand
TCGGCGCGGCTCAGCTGGCTGTTGCCGAGGGTCTGGATGGACGCGGAGGAATCGATGCGGAAGCGGGGATCGTGGTCGAGGAAGCTGCGGGCGGCGACGAGGAGAGCGGCGATGAGGCCGAGCGCGGCGAGGAGAGCAGCGGCGAAGGCCAGCCTTCCCAAGGGGGAGCGAGCCCAGGCGGGGAGGAGGCCGCGACGGACGGGAACACGGCGGCGGGCGCGGAGAAAGGGCTCTTCCGCGTCGTCGTCGGGGTCGGCGGTGGCACGCGCCGGGCGCGATAAGCGCGCGGCGAAACCCCGGGCGGCCAGCGGACGATCAAGGTCAGCCGGTGGGTCGTCGAGAATCGTCGCGCCAGTGTTCAGGTTGGTTTTTGCCACGCCCCGAGCAAGGTCGTGAGAATCGCCGCTTTGACTATAGCGTGACGAGCCCTGTGGATTGGCGGGGAAATGCAACGGGAATCAAGGGAGGGAACAGGGGAGTTGCGGGCTGGCGGGGCTGGGGGATGTTCACCACAGAGGACGCGGAGGGCACAGGGAAAGGCCGTTTGGGGGTATGCGGCCTTTCCATCTGCCTATCGGGTTGGTCATCCTACCGGTGCGTGGGATGTTTGTGCTGGGTTTTGCGCCGGCGCTTCGTCCATAGCGGTGCGCCCCAGGTGGCGACCGCGAGAAACACGCCGAAGAGAATGATGGCGTCGAGGCTCTCGCGGCTCTGGAACGTCCATGGGACATCGCGAATGTTCAGCCAGAACTCAAACTCGTCGAGGGTGAGGGCGGCGCCCATGCCATAGAGGATGGCGATCAGGCGGCCGACGAAGAGGGAGGAGGGCGTGGCTTTCTCGCCGAACTCTGCCACCAGAGCAAAGCCGGAGACGAGCAGCAGCAGGATGCCCCAGACCAGGTGGTGCACATGGAGCCCGGCCACCACTACCCACCCGAACGGTCCCACGTGGTAAAGGATGGCGAGCACGATCACGCGTACGCCGAGAAAGGTGATGAAGAAGCTGACCGAGGCGAGGAACAACCGGCGACGGGGCCGGTCAGGGATGCGTTCGTGAAGAATGCGCCCGGCGCGGGTGAGGTGCAGGAGGAACAACATGACCGCCGCTGCCGCAACGATGAACAGCAGGAGGATCCAGGTTCCGCTCCGTGGCAGTGACATACGAATCCATTCTTACCAAGGGTTGGCTGCGCAGACCAGTGGCGGCGGGGATGCGCGGTTATTCTGAAGCGCGGGGCAAGGTTGCTTTGCGGTTGGTCCACAGGGGAGCGCCCCAGGCTCCCACGCCGAGCAGCGCGCCGAAGAGGAAGACGGCGTCGATGCTCTCGCGACCCTGGAACGACCATGCGGTCTCCCTGACGTGGAGCCACATGGTGAACTCGTCGAGGGTGAGGGCGGCGCCCATGCCATAGAGGATGGCAATGAGGCGGCCGGCAAAGAGGGAGACGGGCGTGGCGTTGGCGCCAATCTCGGCGACCAGCGCGTATCCGCACACGAGCAGGAGGAGGATACCCCAGACGAGATGGTGGATGTGGTGACCGCCGAGGACGATCCATCCGAAGGGCCCGAGGTGGAAGGCGATGCAGATCATGAGCAGGCGCACGCCGACGAAAGTGAGGAAGAAGCCGAGTGCGGCGAGAAAGAGGCGGCGGCGGGGACGATCGGGGATGCGCTCGTGGAGGATGCGGCCGGCGCGGGTCAGGTGGAGAAGAAACAGCATGACGGAGGCGCAGGATGCCATAAAGAGCAGAAGCACCCACGCTGCCGTCCAGTGCACGACCACCATGCGGAGTGCGGATTTCAACAGCGGGCTGTACGTTAATTCTGTGACGGGAGCCACGCTTCACACACCCCTGCCATGCTCATCGGCGGCCGGGGGCAGGGAGGAAACCGGCTGTCGCACGGTGCGACATGGAAGGCTGATCGGGGTCAAGTCTGGTTCGGAGTGGCGGGGCGTTTGCGGTTGGTCCATAGGGGCGCGCCCCACGCGCCGATGGCCAGCAGCGCGCCAAACAGGACGACGGCGTCGATGCTTTCGCGTCCCTGGGGCGTCCAGTAGGCTTCGGCGCTCATGTTGAGCCAGAGGGCGAATTCGTCAAGGGTGAGGGCGGCGCCCATGCCGAAGGCAACGGAGATGAGGCGGCTGAGGAAGAGTGAGCCGGGGGTCGAGCCGTTGCCAAACTCGGCCATGTCCGCATAGCCGACGAGCAGAAGAAGCAAAATGCCCCAGACCAGGTGATGGATGTGGCGGCCGCCCATCATGACCCAGCCGAAGGGCCCGATGTGGTGAACGATAGCGAAAACCAGCAGGCGCACCACGAGGAATGTGATGAAGAAGCTGACTGCGGCGAGGAAGAGGCGGCGCTGCGGCCGGTCGGGGATGCGTTCGTGGAGGATGCGGCCGGCGCGCGTCAGGTGCAGCAGCAACATCGTGACGGCGTTGGAAAGGAGGACAAACAGCAGGAGGATCGCGGCTCCGGTGAGGTGCATAAGCGAATAGCGTATAGCGCGGAGCGCCCAGCGCCTAGCCTGGAGCGGGAAACACAAGGCCGCTCGCTTCGCTCGGGATGACAGCTTTTATTCACCAGGGCCGCCTCTATAATCAAGATGGGGCACTTTTCCCTGAACCCCTGGGACCAGGCAATTTGAGCGACGAGATTATCATCCGCGGCGCGCGGACCCACAACCTGAAAAACATTGACTGCGCGATCCCCCACGGGAAGCTGACGGTCGTCTCCGGCGTCTCCGGATCCGGCAAGTCGAGCCTCGCCTTCGACACGATCTATGCCGAGGGGCAGCGGCGGTATGTTGAGTCGCTATCGGCGTATGCGCGGCAGTTTCTGGAGCGGATTGAGAAGCCGGACGTTGACCTGATCGACGGGCTGGCGCCGGCGATTGCGATCCGGCAGAAGAACTCGACGCGGAACCCGCGCTCGACGGTGGCGACGGCGACGGAAATCTACGACTACATGCGGTTGCTGTGGGCGCGCTGCGGGGTGGTCCACTGCATCGTTTGCAACGGCATCGTGAAGCGCGACACGGTGGATGAGATTGCGTCGAGAGTCCTGGCGCTTGGGGAGGGGACGCGCATCCATGCGTTGTTTCCGGTGCAACCGCAGGCGGCGGCTCCGGCGCAGCCGACTGCTGAGGCGGCAGAGGCTGGGAAAGCAGGGCGGAAGACACGCAAGGCGGCGGCGAAGACGGCGGACAAGCCGGTCGGGAAGGTTTCCGGCGGTTTGTCTGACGCGCTGCGCGAGCGGCTGGGCGACCTGCGCAAGCGGGGGTTCAATCGGCTCTACCAGAACGGCACGATCTACGAGTTCTCGACGCCGGAGTCGCTGCTGGAGATCGATTTTGGGCTACCGCTGTACGTGCTGGTGGATCGGATCGCGGTTTCGGCGGAGAATCGGTCGCGCATTGTCGATGCGGCGGAGATCGGCTATCGGGAGTCGGGGGAAATTTTGTTTGAGATTGTGCCGCGCGATGCGGAAACTACGGCTCCGCGGGAACGGCTGCGGTTTTCCGCGGCGTTCGAGTGCAAGAACTGCCATCGGGTTTATCGCGAGCCGGAACCGAGCCTGTTCTCCTTCAATAATCCGTACGGGGCGTGCCCGCGCTGTCAGGGATTCGGCAACACGATCGACTTCGATCTCGACCTGATCATCCCCGACAAGTCGAAGACACTCGACGAGGGGGCGATCGATCCCTGGAATCGCCCGAAGTATCGGCCCTATCTGACGGATCTGCGACGTGCCGCGCGGCAGAACGGGATTCCGCTCGACGTGCCGTGGTGGGATTTGACGCGGGAACAGCAGGCGTTTGTGCTGGACGGGCAGGGATCGTTTCCTGGCGTGCATGGCTTTTTCGCGCTGCTGGAGCGGAAGAAGTACAAGCTGCACGTGCGCGTGATGCTGAGCAAGTATCGCGGCTACGCGCTGTGCCCGGAGTGCAGAGGGCAGCGGTTGCGGGCTGAGGCGCGGGCGGTGCGGATCGGCGACGACGGGGGCGAAGGCAGGAATATCTGCGAGGCGGCGGCGCTGACCATTGGCGCGGCGGCGCGGTTTTTCTCGAGGCTGACGCTCACGCCGATGCAGGAGGAGATCGCGGGCAGCATTCTCGAGGAGATTCGCCAGCGTTTGATGTTTCTCGACGCGGTTGGGCTCGACTACCTGACACTCGATCGGCTGGCCTCTACGCTTTCGGGCGGCGAATCGCAGCGCATCCAGCTGGCGACGTCGCTGGGCTCGCGGCTGGTGGGGGCGCTGTACGTGCTGGACGAGCCGTCCATCGGGCTGCATCCGCGCGATACGGCGCGGTTGATCCGCATCCTCGACGAATTGCGCGACCTGGGGAACACGATTCTGGTGGTGGAGCACGACCCTGACGTTTTGCGCGCGGCGGATTATCTGCTGGACCTTGGTCCGGGCGCGGGGGAGTTCGGGGGTAAGGTGCTGGCAGCGGGTTCGGTTGCGGAGGTTGCGGCGAATCCGGCGTCGATCACCGGGCGCTATTTGAGCGGGCATCTCACGATTCCGGTTCCGGCGCGGCGGCATACGCCGGGGCCGTCAAAGGAATGGCTGCGGGTGAAAGGCGCGCGCGCCAACAATCTGAAGGGCATCGATGTGGACATTCCGCTGAACCTGTTGGTCGCCATCACCGGCGTCTCGGGATCGGGCAAGTCGACGCTGGTGCACGAGGTGATTTACAAAGCCGTGGCGCACCGGCTGGGGCGGATTGAGGGCGGCGATCCTATCGGCGTCTACAAGGACATCAAGGGCGTGGAGCGGCTCAACGACATTGTGCTGGTGGATCAGACGCCGATTGGGCGGACGCCGCGGTCNNGAGGCGCAGCGCCGGGGCTACACCACCGGCCACTTTTCCTTCAACGTGCCCGGCGGCCGGTGCGACGTGTGCGAAGGCGACGGGACGGTGACGGTCGAAATGCAGTTCCTCGCCGATGTGGAGCTGCCTTGCGAGGAGTGCGGCGGCGCGCGCTACAAGGCGAGCACGCTGGAGATTCACTACAAAAACCGCTCCATCCACGACGTGCTGCAGATGACGGTGCGGGAGGCGCTGCGTTTCTTTGCCGGTCATCCGAAGATCGTCGATAAGCTGGCGGTGCTTGAGGAGATTGGCCTCGGGTACGTGCGGCTCGGCCAGTCCGCCACCACGCTTTCGGGCGGGGAAGCGCAGCGTGTGAAGCTGGCGGCGCACCTGGCCACGGTGCGTTCGGAAGGGCGGTCGTCGGACGGGAAAAAGGGCGGCAGCCGCGTGCTTTATATCCTGGATGAGCCGACCACGGGCCTGCACTTCGATGACGTGGGCAAGCTGCTGGTCGCGTTCCGCAAACTGATCGACAGCGGTGGCTCGCTGGTGGTGATCGAGCACAATCTGGACATCATTAAGTCGGCGGACTGGGTGATCGATCTTGGTCCGGAGGGCGGCGCGCAGGGTGGGTATGTGGTCGCGACAGGAACGCCGGAAGCGATCGCGAACAACGAGCTGTCGCATACCGGGCAGTGGCTGGGCCGTGTGCTTGGCGGACACGCCGGCGCCGAGCTGGCTCACGCGACGGAAAGTGAAGTGTTCCAGTGACACGATACCCGCGGTTTCTGGAGCGCTTGAACGCCGGTGTGCGCACAATGTCCGACACGGCACGGCGCCCCGGAATTTGCCTGGTCCTGCTATTCGGAATCGGTGCAATCGCCATGGCGCAACCCGTCCCGCTGCCTCCCGGCACCAGCGGCGGCGACCAGGAACAGCAGAAGCCGGCGTCGGACGCGCTCGAGGCCGTCGAGTCCACCATCGAGGCGAAGAATTACGCGCTGGCCGCGAGCCGCCTGGAAGTTTATCTTTCCGCCCATCCTGAGGACGGGCGGGCGCTCTTTGACCGCGGGTATGTGGAGGATGCGCAGGGTCACACTGACGCCGCCGAAGGCTGGTATCGCAAGGCCATCGCGGTCGATCCGAAGCAATTTGAATCGCGTCTGGCGCTGGGACTTCTGCTGGCGGCCAAAGGCGATGCGGGCGCGCGCGAGCAGCTGGATGCGGCGACCCAGCTGGAGCCGAATCCGCCCAACCCGGGCGCCAAAGCGCAGGCGGACCGGGCTCTGGCGCGGCTGCTGCGTTCGTCGGACCCGACGGGGGCGCGGGACGCGCTGGTGGACGCGCTGAAGCTGACCCCGGAAACTACGGCGGACACGCTGCTCGCCGCCGAGATCGCTGAATCCGCGGGCGACGGCGAAATTGCCGAGCAGGAATACCGGAAGGCGCTTCAATCCGCCCCTGACTCGTCCTACGCGACGGCGGGGTTGGCGCACCTGCTGATTAACGAGAAGCGCTACGCGGACGCGCAGCCGCTGGTGGAGGCGGCGCTGCGGCGCGATCCTGCCGACCCGGCACTCAACGCTCAGCTGGCTTCGATTCTGAACGGCCAGGGGAAGCAGGCGGAGGCGCTGGCGGTGCTCGAAAAGCTGCACAAACTCCAGCAGGCGAGCCCCTCGGTGACGCTGATGCTGGCCGACGCCGATCTGCAGGCGGGCAAGCTGGACGAGGCCGATGCGCTCTACCAGCAGCTTCTGGCCCAGACGCCTAACGATCCGGGTGTGCTGGACGCGCGGGGCCAGGTTCTCATCCGGCTGCAGCGCTATCCGGAGGCCATCGCCAGCTTCCGGAAGGCGGTCGCGGTCCGGCCCGACGATGCGGACGCGTGGTCGGGGATCGCTTTTGCCGACTCGGAGGCACACCAGTACCAGGACGAGCTAGGCGCGCTTTCCATGCGATCAAAATATGCCGAAGAGAACCCAGCTAGTCTATTTCTCCGGGCAACCGCGTACGATAGTCTTCATCAGAGCAAGGCAGCGGCGGAGTATTACCAACGCTTCCTGGCCGCCGCCCAGGGAAAATTCCCGGATCAGGAGTGGCAGGCAAAGCACCGGCTGGCCGCTCTTGGCAAGTAATCGGTGCTGCTCAGGAGCGCGATCGGTAGTTCCGTTGGTACTCGTCAGGGTGCGGGCAGCCCGTTACTTTCGAATGACGGTACGCCTGTCTACCACCATGATGGGTAGCGCAAAGAGCGGAATCTGCGGTATTGTTTTCGGAACGCACTCCCCGGAGGTGCGCCGTGCGGATCGTCGCAGTCGTCGCCGCTGTGGTTCTTCCCGCTTCCCTCGCATGGGGGCATGGCATGGACGACCGCGCGCCCGACGCGCGCGAGCTGGCTGATCTGCAGGCCAAGGCCGCGGCGGCCTCTCCCAACGAACAACCGTATATTTATGCCGAACTGGTGCACTCGATGACCGAGATCGCCACGGCACAGTATCAGGCAGGGGATCTTGAACACGCGTCTGCTTCGCTGAAGGCCGCGCAGAGCTACGCCGGGAAAATCCAGATGAGCCTGCTGCGCGACGCGAAGAAGCTGAAGAACGCGGAAATTTTGATCCGCCACACCGCCTTCCGGCTCAAGGAGCTGATGACTGGCGCCTCGCTCGACGATCGTCCGACGCTGGAGGCCACGATTCAGCAGCTGAATCAGGTGCAGTCGGATATGATCACCCAGATTTTTCGTCACTGAAAACGGCGCTCGCGATTGGCTCATTCCTCAAACGGGCGAAACTCCCAAAAACACCCGCACTGCAATCGCTGCAATTGCACCCCTTTTCCCTGAGCGATCCACACCCTTTCAACAGACCCGCTACCCGTCGCAGCCAATATTCATCGGGCCATAACAGAACCCCGTGCAAACCCCGTCCCAGGCGGACGCCCTCTTCGCTTATTTTTTGCCATTGCCATCCGAGTCCCCCGTTCGTACTCTGACGTGGCGTTTCAAAAAGGAACGTTATGATCGACTTCGCTGAGAACTGAATTCGTTTCGCTGAAAACTGAATTGGAACGGTAACGCAGCCGCCCAGGCGCAACCGCCGCTCGCCATCATTCCGGGAACACTGACGGAACCATCACGAGCAGCGGTGAGAACGCCGAAGGTGAGACGTTCTGTTCCCCGCATCCTGCGTCTCGGCGGGCATGAGACGCCGCGCCTGTGGCAAGCCGGGCGACGGCGCAAAATGCCGGGACGCCGCGGATGCGGTCCACTGAAACCCGCTGACAGGTGCGCCTCTGCCGCGCGCCTGCTGCAATGCTCCCGCTCGCGCGGGGATTTTGCCAGGAGAGACATGAGACCAAAAAAGACAATTCTCTGCGTTGACGACAATGAACAGGCTCTGGCGGTGCGCAAATTCCTGCTGGAAACCCGCGGGGGCTATCGCGTGGTGGCCGCTCACAATGGAGCCGAGGCCGTGGAGCGGTTCCGCGCCGGGGGCGTCGATCTGGTGCTCAGCGATCTGGTGATGCCGCACATGGACGGGAACGAGATGGTGCGGCGCATGAAGGAAATCGCGCCGGAGGTGCCAATGATCCTGATCAGCGGCAGCGTGAAGACTTACGACCACGGCAACCGCGCCGATGCATTTCTGCCGAAGGGGACGTCGACCCCGGGGGAGATGCTGGAGCGGATTCGGGTGATGATCGCGCGCAAGCGCGGTCCGAAAAAGTCCTTTCGCCCCGTTTATGGAGCGCCGGATGCCGCGGTGTTCGATCCGGTCGCGCACGCCATCGCATCCTGAACTGCGGCGAGAATTCATCGGGGGTTCATTTCCTGACGACCCGTAGCCGAGGTTCGCAGGCTCGGCGTCGTCAGGGAGGTCCCGTATCCATTTACAATCGCTCACGTGGATGCGATGATTCGCGCCGAGCACCTCGGCAAAGTCTACCGATCAGGAAGGCTTGAAGTTCCGGCGCTGCGCGACGCGACCTTTGCGATCGAGGCAGGGGAGTTTGTGAGCATCGTCGGGCCCTCGGGCAGCGGCAAGTCGACGCTGTTCTACCTGCTGGGCGGGTTGACGCGCGCAACGACGGGGCGGGTGTTCATCGGCGGCGTGGATTTCTCGACGCTGGGCGACACGGAGCGGACGCGCATGCGGCGGGCGCGGATCGGCTTCATTTTTCAGAAATTCAATCTGCTGCCTACGCTCACCGCGCGCGCCAATATCGAGATTGCTTATGAAATTGCCGGGCACAGCGAGCCGCTGGACGCGGAATTTTTATCGCAGCTCGCCGGGTTGCTGAACATCGGGGGCCGGCTCGATCATCGGCCTTCGGAGTTATCAGGCGGGGAACAGCAGCGGGTGGCGATTGCGCGGGCGCTGATCGCGCGGCCAGCGATCGTTCTGGCCGATGAGCCAACCGGAAATCTGGATACGGAAAATTCGGACGCAGTGCTGGAAATGCTGCGGCGATCCAACAAGGAATTCCATCAAACGGTGCTGATGATCACGCACAACCCTGAGGCTGCGGCGATTGCCGACCGCATCATTCACATGCGCGACGGGCAGATTCGCGGCATCGAAGCTGGCAAGGGCTCGGTGGGTCCCCATAGCTGGTAAGACCACTGTCCTCAGCGTCGTTGCGCGCCGTCTCATGACAAGTTCGTGACAAACAGCTACCACCTTCGTCCGATAATTATTGACAGCCCGTGCAGGTGATAACGAGTTAGACTTAAAGAGGGCTTGTACGGTCAAAACCCAGGAAAAATGGGAACAACACTCAATCCACACGCTGAGGCCGGCGAAGGCGCAAAACACGGATCCAACGGTTCGAGCGGATCTTCCAATGGTTCGAATGGATCGAACGGGTCGCCGGCCAACATCCAGGATTTGCCGACGGAGAAGGCGAACGAGCTGACTCGTGGTCTCGACACGCGCTCGGCGGTCGAGATCGCCCGCATCATTAACCAGGAAGATCAGAAGGTAGCAGCGGCGGTTAAGAAGGCGATTCCAGAGATCGCGCAGGTCATCGACATGGTGGCGCACAGCCTGCGCGAGGGCGGACGGCTGATCTATATCGGCGCCGGCTCGAGCGGCCGGCTGGCCGCGCTCGATGCGTGCGAAATTCCCGCGTACTTCTCCACCAGCCCGCAGACGGTGCAGTACATCATGGCAGGCGGCCCGAAGGCGCTGGCGTCACCGGTCGAGGTCAACGAAGATTCTGAAGAACTGGGCAAGCGCGACATTGCGCGCCGCCGCCCCAGCCGCAAAGATGTGGTGATCGGTCTGTCGGCGAGCGGACGGACTCCGTACGTGGTCGCCGCCGTGAGCTATGCGCGGACGCTGGGCGCGAAGACGGCGTGCATTACCTGCAACCCCAACACGCCTCTGGGACAGGCGGCGGAAACCGCCATTGTGGCCGAGGTCGGGCCGGAAGTCATCTCCGGATCGACGCGTCTGAAGGCGGCAACGGCGCAGAAGATGATCACCAACATGGTGACCACCGGCGCGATGACTCGGCTGGGTTATGTGTACGAGAACCTGATGGTGAACGTGCACATGCACAACTCGAAGCTGATCGAGCGCGGCATCGGTATTTTGATGCGGGCCTGCGGCGTCGAGCGCGACAAGGCTGTGGAAGTGATCAAGTCCGCCGGACGCAGCGTGCCTGTGGCGCTGGTGATGCTGAAGGCGGGCGTCGACAAGCCGGAAGCGGTGCGGCGACTGGCGCGCGCCGAAGGCAATGTTCGCCGGGCTATTGAAGACTCCGTTATGCAGATCTGAGCGGGGCTGTCCGCGATTCCGGCGCGTTTGCTCACACGAAAGAGGCAGCCAAGCTCCACAACGCTGCCGATATACTCACGGCAGCGCTGTCGCGATTCGCCTGGAGCCGTCAATGGTGCTGCCCGGGCGCACGCACGGCGCAGAGGACCCGCTGCTTTGCTTGCGTCTCTGCGATTCATCTGGAATGCGACCAGCGGCCATCGCCTGCGGCCCTGGCGCAGCGAATATCTCAAGTGGCGGATCGAAACCTACTCCGGCAAGCACGCTGAGGAGCTGACGGCGCGCGACGTGATGGGGTTTGTGTGGCGCGAAAAGTGGAATCTGCTGCGCTTTCTGCACTGGACGGATCGCATGGAGGGATGGAAAAGACAGGCAACCGGCAACAGGGAATAGGCAACAGCAAAGAGTCAGCAGGAAATTGCGGGAGAAGCATGCACGACGGGACGTCAAGCCGGAGCAGAGGGGGGAACACCCGGCGCGAGTTTCTGAAGAGCGCGGCAGCGGTGGCGGCCAGCGGCCTGTCGGCAGCACTGCCGCTGGGATGCGGCGGCCCGAAAGCGAAACCCAACGCGAAACCCAACAGCCGCGCCAACGCGCCGACGCTCTCGCAGGTGAACGGGCCTCGCTCGCTGCGCGCGCACGCCGGGGCGCACGGCATGCTGGTGGGCTGCGCGGTGAATCCCGACCGGCTGGATGGAGACGCGGATTATGCGCGCACGGTCGCCGAGCAGTGCAGCATTCTGGTTCCCGAAAACGCCATGAAGTGGGCGGCGCTGCGGCCTTCTCCTCAGCAGTTCGATTTTCGCAAGGCCGACGACGTGGTGGTCTTCGCCCTCTCGCACGATCAGAAGGTGCGCGGGCACAATTTGTGCTGGCATAACGCGCTTCCGGGGTGGTTCGCGAGCACGGTGACCAAAGGGAATGCCGCTCAATTCCTCACGCAGCATATTCAGACGGTGGCGGGACGCTACGCCGGAAAGATGCATTCGTGGGACGTGGTGAACGAGGCCGTCGACGTGAAGAGCGGCCGGCCCGACGGCCTGCGCGACTCGCCGTGGCTCGAGTTGATTGGGCCGGGCTACCTGGAGTTGGCGTTTCGCACGGCGCGCCAGGCGGACCCCTCGGCGCTGCTGACCTACAACGACTACGGCATCGAGCTGGATACGCAGGAGCAGATCGACAAGCGCGGCCAGGTGATGATGCTGGTGAGGCGCCTGAAAGCGCGGGACGTGCCCATTGACGCGGTTGGCGTGCAGAGCCATCTCACCGCGGGCGACGCGCCGGGGGCAGGACTCGTCCATTTTGTTCGCGAGCTGCGTGAGATGGGTCTGCAGGTGTTCATCACAGAAATGGATGTGAACGACCGCAAGCTGCCGGAGTCGGTGCCGGAACGCGATGCCGCGGTGGCGCAGACCTATCGCGACTACCTGACCATGATGCTGGCCGAGCCCAACGTGAATACCGTGCTGACCTGGGGCATCACCGACCGCGATACGTGGCTGAACGGGCTGGCGCACGCGTCGCGTCCGGACGGAAAGCCGGAGCGGCCTCTGCCCTTCGACTACGATTACAGTCCCACGCCGGCCTTCTTCGCCGAACGCGACGCCATCGACAGCCGCAGGACGGGCGCGCAGCCGGGCGGCGACCCTTATGCGCCGTTCAAACCGGGGCAGGGAAGTCCGCGCAGCCAGTACGAGTGAACGGGGTCGAAATGGCCCTCGCTGCGCGTCCGTAATCTCGCCTCGTTCGTCTCCCTCTGATGTAATGAACACTATGCCCTCCCGCCGGATCGCCGCGCTGCGTCTGCTGATGATCTTTTCGATCGCCGCGTCGCTCTGCGCTGCCCAGCAGCCGTTTCCCGGCGAACCAGCTCAACCGCAGCCGAGCCAGCCACGGCAGCAAGCGCAACCGTTTCCGGGCGAGCCGCCGAGCCAGCAGCAAAACCAGCCGCCGCAACAACAGAAGCAGTCCCGGCCCTTCACGCCTCAGGATTTTCCTCCGGATCCCAACGCCGACATGCCGACCTTCCGCGTGAGCACCAGCGTGGTGATCGTGCCGACCCTGGTGGAAAAGGCGAACGGCGAGGTTCTGTACGGACTGAAGCCGCAGGATTTTTCGGTCTTCGATAACGGCGTGGAGCAGAAGGTCCACGTCGACGACGACCTGGACACGCAGCCGGTCTCGCTGGTGGTTTGCGTGGAGCGGGGGCGCGATGCGCCGCTGGAGTTCGACAAGATTGGCAAGCTGGGACCGCTGCTCGAGCTCTTCACCGGACAGGGCCGCGGACAGGCGGCGCTGGTGGCCTTCGATTCGAAAGCGACCTGGGTGGAACCCTTCGGGGACGATGGCGATTCGATCACGCGCGACCTGAAACAAATGCCCGCGGGCGATGGAGGCGCGGCGATTCTCGATGCCGTCGGCTACTCGGTGAATCTGCTGGAGCAACAGCCGCCGGATCATCGCCGCGTCCTGCTGCTGCTCAGCGAATCGCGGGACCATGGCAGTCATCACTTTAACGTCCCACAGCTGGTGGAGCGCATTGGCACCAGCAACACGCTGGTGCTGAGCCTGGTTTTCTCGCCGGGCAAAGCGGAGATCATCGACTGGGGCCGCGGCAATACGAATGGCGGCAACGAGCTGAACATTCTCGCGCCGCTGATTATGACGGTGAACGCTATGCGGCGCAATACGCCGAAGACACTTGCGGCGCTGAGCGGCGGCGAGTACGACGGGTTTACGCGCGAGAAGGGTTTTGAGACGCGGGTGGCGGAAGTGGCCAGTCACGCGCGGAATCGTTATATCCTCAGCTTTCACCCGACGGATCTAACGCCGGGCCTGCACTCGATCCAGGTGAAGCTCACGCAGGATTATGGGGCTCGGGTGGTGGCGCGCAACAGCTACTGGGCGATCCTGCGGGACGATGCCCATCCGGCGCAGTGAACCGCGCAGCCGTATCGAATATTCCGTCAACAACGCAGGAGGACCCATGGGCGAACGCGTGAAGCTGCAGGCATCAGACGGTCACGAATTTGACGCTTATGTCGCGCGGCCTGCCGGCGAACCGATTGCCGGGCTGGTGGTGATCCAGGAAGCTTTCGGCGTGAACAGCCACATCCGTTCCGTCACCGACGGCTGGGCGAAAGATGGCTTCCTCGCGGTCGCTCCGGCGCTGTTTGACCGCGTCGAGCGCGGAGTGGATCTGACCTACAGCGCTGAAGACATGCAGAGGGGGATGGCGCTGATTCGGCGAGGCGATACGGCGGACCGGCTGAAGGACGTGGCGGCGGCGCTCGACTACGCGCGACGCGAATCCGGAAAGAAGGCCGGCATCATCGGTTACTGCCTTGGCGGCAGTGTGGCATGGCTGGCGGCCACGCGTCTCGACCCGGCTGTCGCGGTGGGCTACTACGGCGGGCAGATTGCGAATTTTGCCGGGGAAAAGCCGAAGGCCCCGATCATGCTCCACTTCGGGTCGGAGGACCACCACATCCCGAAGGAAGACGTCGATGCGAAGGTCCATGCGGTGCACCCTGAGGTTCCCATCTTCTGGTACGAGGGCGCGGGCCATGGCTTCAACTGCAACGACCGCGCTACCTACAACGCTGCAGCGGCGAAGCTGGCGCGCGAGCGATCGCTGGAGTTCCTGAAGAAGCACTTAGCCTAAGGCTGGTGAAAAGCGAGCAAGAGACTGTGAGCGAAAGGCGAGCGAGACCCTCAGCGCGATTCTGACGATGGCCTCCGAAGAGACACGGCAAAATCCGGCCCCGCATCAGATTGCGGACAATGCGCGCGCGGTGGCTCGCGATTATTCCCACGCGTGGCGAGCGCTGCGCCACAGGAACTTCCGCCTGTTCTTTGGAGGGCAGACGATTTCGCTGGTTGGGACGTGGATGACGCGGATCGCGACGTCGTGGCTGGTCTACCGGCTGACAGGATCGTCGCTGCTGCTGGGCACGATCAGTTTCGCCGGACAGATTCCGACGTTTCTGCTGGCTCCTCTTGCGGGCGTGCTGGTGGATCGCTCGAACCGCCGGCATGTTCTGATCTGGACGCAGACGCTGGCCATGGTGCAGTCGCTGCTGCTGGCGGCGCTCGCCCTCTCGCATCGCATCAACATTGCGGAAATCCTTGTGCTGAGCGTGTTTCAGGGGCTGATCAACGCGTTCGACATGCCCGGACGCCAGTCGTTCATGGTGCAGATGGTCGAGGATCGTAACGATCTTTCGAATGCCATCGCCATCAACTCGTCGATGGTCAATGTGGCGCGGCTCGTGGGGCCGTCGCTCGCGGGCGTGGTGATCGCGGTCTCGAGCGAGGGCTGGTGCTTCCTCATCGACGGCATCAGCTACATCGCCGTGATCGTCTCGCTGCTGATGATGCACGTGCCCGTCGCGGCGCTGCGCCGCGCGACGACCTCGATGTTCGAGCAGATGCGCGAGGGATGGACCTATGTGTCGGGCTTCACGCCCATCCGCACCATCCTGCTGCTGTTTGCGCTGATCAGCCTGATGGGCATGCCCTTCATGGTGCTGATGCCGGTATTCGCGGGGCGCGTGCTGCACGGCGGCGCGCACACACTGGGTTTCCTGATGGGCGCGGCGGGCGCGGGCGCGCTGATTTCCGCGTTCTCGCTGGTGATGCGGCGCTCGGTGCGGGGGCTGACAAAAATGATTCCGATTGCGGCTCTGGTGTTCGGCGGCGGCCTGGTGCTGTTTGGTTTCTCGCGATGGGTGTGGCTCTCGCTGTTCCTCATGCTGTTTGTCGGATTCGGCATGCTGCAGGGGATGACCGCCAGCAACACGATCATCCAGACGCTGGTTCCGGAGGACAAACGCGGCCGCGTGATGAGCTACTACACTGCTGCGTTCATGGGTATGGCGCCGTTCGGCAGCCTGCTGGCCGGCGCCCTGGCGCATTGGATTGGCGCGCCCCGCACCGTCATGTTTACCGGATCGTGCTGCATCGTGGGAGGGCTGTGGTTCTGGACGCGGCTGCCCGCCATTCGCCGCGAGATGCGGCCCATCTATGAACAGCTGGGCATCATCGCGCCCATCCCTCAGCCAGTGCAGGAACAAGCCGCGCGCTGATAGCGGGTGTTGCGAACTCTGAGGATTCCGGGCAGAAAAAATCCCCGATCGCATCGGGAGCGTTCGGGGATTCACAGGAGGTATTGAATTGACAAAGACAGAATAGGAAATCCCCGGCTCTCTGTCGTCGGGACAAAGATGGCTTTTGAACTACAACTTTGGTTGGAGGGCGTGAGGCTCTCGAAGTATATGAGCGCCAGAGATTTACGCGCAATCTGTTGGAGGCTCCGGAAAACACTTCCGGGGCCTCGCGCTTTTTCCTCTCCTGGTGCGGCGCATTCCTCCATCCGTCGCGCCGGAGAGGAAAAGGAAACTGCCATGGGTGTTCGCATCCTGCAAAACGTTCTGCTGGCCGGCAATTGCCTCTTCGGGCTGCTGCTGCTGGTGCTGTACGGTCCGCCGTTGCTGCACACCCGCGCATGGCCCCCGAGCCTCGAACAGGAAGTGCTGCTGCTGGTGGCGGGTTCGGTTTTCCCGCTGGCGGTGCTGGCGGTGCGCTTCCCGCTGGTCGCTGGGATCACCCAGTTCTCGACGGCTTTCATCGGCAATCAGTTACTGCACGAGGCGCCTCTGCCTGACCTGCGCGTGTGCTCCTCTGCCTCGATGGCCCTGGCCCTTGCGCTTCTTTTCGTCGCTGTCCTTCGCGGCATCCTCGAGATTACGCAGGAAGCCTTCGGAGAAGCGGAAGAGCCAGATGAGCAGCAGGCCGCCGGCGCTGCCTAGCGGCGCGGACTGACGACCTCAAATCGAAACTCCGAATGCTCTAATTGCGACTCGTACGCACCGCCCGTTTCGGCTCAGTTTTTCTGTGGTCCGGAGCGCCGTTCTGTTGCGGCGTGAGCAGCACCCGGCGCAGAGCACGGATCAGCTCCGGGCCGGTCTCCTCCAGCTCGCGCAAGTGCCACGCGGCCAGAGAACCGAGCAGCTTTTCGCCGAGGGGCGTCATGCGCAGCAGAATGCGGCGGTGGTCGGTGGGGT
Source organism: Acidobacterium sp. (assembly GCA_003152415.1). Taxonomy (GTDB): domain Bacteria; phylum Acidobacteriota; class Terriglobia; order Terriglobales; family Acidobacteriaceae; genus Palsa-343. The sequence continues at coordinate 3,041 of PMAD01000117.1, read as the reverse complement.
CGGGGCAGCGGCGCAGCAGCCCCTGCTCGATGGTGCGATCCACCAGCTCGACGGCGCTGTTGTGCTTGAGCAGCATGCGGGCGGCGACATTGGCGATGGTCGGGTCGAGTTCCTCGGGCATGCCCCAGACGCACTGCAGCAGCTGATATTGCCGCGTACGGATACCCGAGACGCCGGCAGCGAGACTGCTGAAGTGCAGGAATTTCCGCAGCTGAAAGCGAAACTCTGCCAGACGCCGCATTTGCGCGCGGCTCAACGGAGGCGGTTCTTTGACGGCGGGTTGCCTGTCTCCGTGTCGTGCGAGGGAAATGGCTCCTTGGATCTCCGCGAGGTTCATGGGCTCATCGTAACACGATATATCGTGTTACGATATCGCGCACTACGACTTTTGCCGGCTGTCCTTCGCGGCTTCGCCGGGATCGGCCAGAATGGCGCGGGCGTCCTCCTCATCGTCGGAGCTGACCTGCAGCTGAAGGGGACCCAGTCCCGGCTCCATGATGCGCGCGTTCTCGCCGGAGAGGAACACTTCGATTCCCGCCGATTCCAGGCGCATTTTGGCCATCTCTGCTTCCAGCGGCTCGTCGAAGCCGGCAATAGTCACAACGTCTGCCATAAATCTCCTTTTGGCTACCGGGCGGGATCTGCAGCCTCTCCAGATTGGATGATAGTCGCACCGTTGGCGTTCAGCCCATCCGGCGGTCCCGCTCCCGCGCTGACGGTAGAATGAGAGGTTCCCCGGAGGAGCTGCGCATTGATCCCGCGTTATACCAGAGCGCCCATGGGCCGTATCTGGAGCGACGACAACAAATTTCGCGCCTGGCTCGAGGTGGAGACGGTCGCCAGCGAGGTGCTGGCCGAGGACGGCATCGTTCCCGCCGAGGCAGCGAAGGCCATCCGCGAGCGCGGCGGCTTCGACCTCGAGCGCATCCGGCAAATCGAAGCCGAGGTGAAGCACGACGTGATCGCCTTCACCACCGCGGTCGCCGAGACGGTCGGGCCGGAGTCGCGCTGGCTGCATTTTGGACTCACTTCCAACGACGTCGTCGACACGGCGCAGGCGATCCAGATCAAAGCGGCCTCAGCGATCCTGCGCGAGGACATCGAGCAGCTGCTTTTGGTTTTGAAAGCGCGTGCGCTGGAGTTCAAGGACACGCCGACCGTCGGCCGCACCCACGGCCAGCATGCCGAGCCGACTACATTCGGGCTGAAGCTGCTGAACTGGTATGCCGAGATGCAGCGCAACCAGGAGCGCTTCGATGCGGCGGCCGAGCAGATGCGTGTGGGCAAGCTTTCCGGTGCGGTGGGGGCCTTCGGGCATATCAAGCCCGAGCAGGAGGTACGCATCTGCGCGCGCCTTGGGCTGACAGCGGCTCCGGTGGCGACCCAGGTGATCCAGCGCGACCGGCACGCATATTACATCGCCACGCTTGCGGTCATCACGGCGACGCTCGACAAGATTGCCACGGAGATTCGCCATCTGCAGCGGACTGAAGTGCGCGAAGCGGCGGAGTATTTTTCCGAGAAGCAGAAGGGCTCGTCGGCGATGCCGCACAAGCGCAATCCGATTACGGCGGAACAGATTTCGGGCCTGGCCCGTGTGGTGCGTGCGAATGCGCAGGCGGCGCTTGAAAATGTGGCGCTGTGGCACGAGCGCGATATCTCGCACTCGTCGGTGGAGCGGGTGATTCTACCGGATTCGACGATTCTGGCGGATTATCTGCTGGCGAAGACGGCGGATCTGATCGAGAAGCTGATGGTCTACCCGGCGCGCATGAAGAAGAACCTCGACTCGACGGGCGGCCTCATTTTCAGCGGTCACTTGCTGCTCGATCTGGCCGAGGCCGGCATGCTTCGCGAAGACGCGTATCGTTTGGTGCAGAAGCACGCGATGCATGCGTGGCAAAACGACCTGGTTTTTCGTGATCTGGTGGCTGGCGACCCGGAGATCACGAGACTCCTGAGCCGCGAGAAGCTCGCTCGTACCTTCGACCTCAGCAGGCAGCTTGGCAACGTCGATGCGATCTTTGACCGAGTCCTCGGCAAGCCGGATGGGCACGAATACGGACCGTGATGATGACGGGCACAAAAGTGAACATCACTGTCGCCCTCACCGGCGCCAGCGGCGTCGTTTTCGGCCAGATGCTGCTGCGGGCGCTGGAGGCGGACGAGCGCGTCGGGCGCATCCACTTCGTTGCGTCGGAAAACTCGCTGCGGGTGCTGGCCGAGGAGATGGGCATTTCCGGGCGCAGCGGCCTGGTCGAGAAGCTGCTCGGGCAGCCGTCGGCGAAGGTCACGCAGCACAGCGAGAACGACGTCGGTGCGGCCATCGCCAGCGGGAGCTATCCGTCGAGCGGCATGATCGTGATGCCGTGCAGCATGGGCACGCTCGCGGGCATCGCTAACGGCCTTGCCGGCAACCTGATCGAGCGCGCCGCCGATGTTTGCCTGAAGGAGCGCCGTCAGCTCGTTCTTTGTTTGCGGGAAACGCCGTTCAACAAGATTCACATCCGCAACATGGGCCTTGCGGCCGATGCGGGAGCCACGATTTTCCCGATGATCCCGGCGTTCTACAACCAGCCTGTCGACTCGACGGAGATGGCTCGGCAGTTTGTTTGCAGGGTGCTGGTGCATATTGGTTTGCCGCAGCCTGGAGCCTACATCTGGAAGCCCGGCGACGTTGGCTCTGGCGCATAAGCGTTTTTGCCGGAAGCCGATCCGCCAAAAACGAACCACTGTTAACCGTGCGAAGAGCCTCCTTCTGCTGCGGCCGGAATGAGCTTTTCAGTTTTCATCTCCGCCTGGCCTTCATGGAGCGTGATGAGCTGATCGACGGCAACATTCCGGTGCACTTCGGTCAGTCCCAGAGGCCAGCGCACTTCAATATCGACGGAAGTCGTGGAACCGAGGCCGAAGTGCAGACGCGGATCGTTGGACGAGACATAGCTGGACTGACTCATGACCTCGAGGACCTGGGTTCTGGAGCCCTCGCGCACGATGACTCTGGCGCCGAGGGCGCTGCGATTGCTCTTCGTGCCGTGGAG
>PMAD01000065.1 GCA_003152415.1 Acidobacterium sp. | reverse complement strand
AAGAAGAGCCTGAAGGTGCTCGACAAGAAGCTGGAGTTTCTGGCGGAGCACGCGGATTTTCACGTGAACATCAACTCGGTGGTGGGCGGGGGGATCAAGAATCCCGACGACGCGCTGATGATCGGGCGGCGGGCGCTGGGGCTGGGATTCACGTCGACGATCGGGATCATTCACGACGGCAGCGGGCAGCTGAAGCCGCTGGGCGCGCACGAGCGCAGAGTGTGGTCGGAGATGCGTTCGTGGAAGAAGAAGAATTACTCGCGGTTCAATCATTTCCAGGAGAAGATCGCGAACGGCGAGCCCAACGACTGGCGGTGCCGTGCAGGGTCGCGGTTTTTGTACATCTGCGAAAACGGGCTGGTGCATTATTGCTCGCAGCAGCGCGGGTATCCGGGAGTTCCGCTGGCGGAGTACACGAAGGCGGACCTGAAGCGGGAGTTTTTGACAGAGAAGGGCTGCGCGCCGAACTGCACGGTGAGTTGCGTGCATCAGATTTCATTTATCGACTACTGGCGCGCGCCGCAGCGGCCGACGCCGCCCCCGACAGCGAATGCTGAGGGGCTGGTGAATATTCGGCTGTAGCGATACAGCTGTTAGCTCTTAGCTCTTAGCTGTTTTTCGCTGGGCTACTGCGGTTTGTCGAGCGGGTTGGGTTGATCCTGGCTGGACCCACTTTGGGGCTGCTGGTTCGACGTCGAGTTGCTCTTCTGCTGAGAGCTGTTCGCGGAACCGGACTGCGTCTGCGACGAACCCGAGGTTCCACTCTGAGGCTGTGCGCAGGGCGTAGAGCCCGAGGCGGAGCCGGAACCGGAAGCCTGCCCCGCAGTTTGCGTCGATCCGGCCTGGGTCGAACCCTGACTCGAACTCTGACTCGAACCCTGGCTCTGTCCGGAACATGGTGGCTGCTTTGCCGAAACCGTCGGAGTGTAGCCTGGATCGCCGGGCCGCCGCTGATCCGGCGGCATGTTCACCGGCTGCATCGCACCGACAGGATGGTCTTTGTCATTGTCAGCGGGCAGTTGCTCGCCGGGCTTGCGCAGGGTCGGGGCGGATCGCGGAGCGTTTTCCTCGGTCCGGTCCGCATCGGTTGAGTCGCCCAGCTTCACTTCATGCTGATTCTTCGCGACGACCGGCTGATTGCCCCAGTAGTCGCCCATTTCGTTTTCACTGCGCTCCTGCATAGGCTCGCCGACTTTGGCCAGCTGGACGCGGGCCACGAAACTGCCCTCGAAGCGAATCATCTCGACGGGCTGCGGCGCCTCGCCGTAAATCCATATCTCGAAGGCCTTGCCGTCGGGGGATGTCTCGCGCACTTTGCGGTTGGGCTGCCCTTTCGCGTAGACGACCATGTCGCGATCCATACCAACGAGCACGCGATGCTCTTCGACGGCCTTGCGCAGGAAATCGGGCAGCGACTCGGCAAAGGCTTCGGCGGGGGACTTCACGCCGAAGTCGATCATGGGCTTGAGGAGGGCTTCGAGCTGCTCGCCATTCACGTCCGGGACGCGTTCCTCAAAGAGCAGGGTCAGGCGAGCGCCGGTGGGAGGGGCACCGCTGTCCTGGGCCAGAGGCACTTCGGCGACGCCTGCACCGATGGAAATGTGGCGGAGATATTTGTGCTTGTGCTCGGGGCCGCCGTTGAGGTCGAGCTCGATGGTCTTCTCGTGAATCCTGATATCGGTGACGACGACGCGATCGCCCGGCTTGACGGAGATGCCTTTCTGGTGGAGCTGATCGACGTATTTGTCGCCGGTGGGATCCATGTGCCCGTTGGCGTGGAGGGTGAGGTTGGCGATGGGCAGGGGGCGCATCGCGAATCCCTGCTCAGCCTGCATGAAGCGGATCAGCTCTTCGCGCCCCAGGGTGGTGATGGGGTCAGAGGGGTAGCGGACATGGGTGGGCGGGAACTCGGTGTAGTGCTTTTCGACGTGTTCGGCTTCGACCGTAAACACCTGAGAATGCAGGGGAAGAGCCAGGAGAGGGAGCGCACAGAGTGCCGCCAGGAGGGGGGATCTACCGGGACGCATGGACTTGGGCATAAATCCGCCTATTCACGTGGGTGACAGACTCCACCAGCATGGCCCCCTTTTGAGGAAAATTCAAGGGCGTTCCCGGGTCCATAGCCAGTCGAGACGCGGGAAGACTGCGACCCAAGACCCGCCTGGAGAGCCCATGGCTATTGGCCCGCTGCGCTGGCGGGTGGAGGGTTCTTCACGTATGTGTTGAGCCAGTTGTTCATCTCCCAGAGCATGTGGAGCAGCGATTCGCGGGCCGCGTAGCCGTGCGCTTCGAGGGGCAGGAAAACGAGACGGACGGTGGCGCCGTGGCCCTTGAGCGCGTCATAGAATCGCTCACTTTGGATGGGGAACGTGCCTGGGTTGTTGTCCGCCTCGCCGTGGATGAGGAGCAGGGGAGCCTTGATCTTGTCGGCGTAGGAGAAGGGCGACATTTTGAAGTAGACGTCGGGGGCTTCCCAGTAGGTGCGCTCCTCATTCTGGAAGCCAAAGGGGGTGAGGGTGCGGTTGTAGGCGCCGCTGCGGGCGATGCCGGCTTTGAAGAGGTCGCTGTGCGCGAGCAGATTGGCGGTCATGAACGCGCCGTAGGAGTGGCCCATGACGGCGACGCGGTTGCGATCGACCACGCCGAGGCGCGCGCCCTCATCGATTGCGGCTTTCGCGCCTGCCACGAGCTGTTCGACGTAAGTGTCGTTGGGCTGTGCATCGCCTTCACCGACGATGGGAATGGCGGCGTTCTCGAGCACCGCGTAGCCCTGGGTGACGAAGAAGACGGGACCGGCCCAGGAGAAGCGCGGGAACTGGTAAGGGGAGCCGGTGATCTGTCCGGCGGCGGAGCGCGACTTGTATTCGACGGGATAGGCTTCCAGCAGCGCGGGCAGCGGTCCGTCAGAGGGTTTGTAGCCGGGCGGGAGATAGAGGTTCGCGCTCAGCTCCAGGCCATCGGCACGCTTGTAGCGCAGGATTTGTTTCTTCGGGAGAGGTGTATCGCCGTAGGGATTCGGGAAATCGGTGACCTGGTTGAGCTGGCCGGCGGCATCGCGCAGGAAGTAGTTGGGCGGCTGCTCCTGGGATTCGCGGCGGACGAGCAGCAGGGATTTCGAGGGATCGATGATGGCGGTGGGCAGCTCATACCAGGGAGCAGCGGAGCGCCAGATTTGCTCTTCTTTGCCGGTCGAGGCGTTCATGACGGCGATGAAGGGGCGATCGCCTTCGGGGCTGGCTCCAGGAGAACTGAAGTAGATGCCGCTGCCGTCGGCGGTGAGCTCGAGCACGCGGTGACCTGAGGCGTTTTCGATGAGCACTGCCCGGCCGGGATCCTGATAGCGGTTCTCGGAGGAACCCTCGTAGAGCTTCGTGACGCTCGGGGTGCTGGCCGATGGATCGACCTCGGCGATTACGCGACGGCGATGGTTCCACTCGCGCTCGTTGACGAGAGCCAGATGCGCGTTGCCCCACTCGACGCCTGTGCAGCGCATCGGCAACTCGGCGAGCAGACGCGGCGAGCCGGTGAACGGTGCGTCGAGGAGATAAAGGCGGTCGCGCACGGCGGCGGGCTTCTTCGGATCCCCACCGTCGCCAGCTTCCGCCCACGACAGGGTTGCGGGAGCGTCGGCGCGCCACTCGTAGTCGCGGGGTCCGGTCGCGACCGCGTCGTTGGCGATGGGAATGTTGTCGGCGAGCGGGACGTCGGAGAGCTGCTTCTCTGCTCCGGTGCGGAGATCGACGACCTCAGTTTTCTTCGGGAAGTTCTCAAACGGCAGCTCGTAGGAATACGGGTGATGGGTTTCGACGATCAGCGCGTAATGTCCGTCGGGCGAGGGCTGGGCCGCATCGATCACGCCGGGTTTGCCGACGAGCTTCGAGGGACCGGCGAGAGAAACCACGCGCACCTGCGCGGTCGCGTAGTAATCGAAGAAGCGCTCGTCTTCGGGGTTTTTCAGCAGGTCTTCGTAGGTCCTGGCCGGCGTGACGCGTCCGAGGTTTTGCTGCACCGCGGGCCCGGTGGGGACTTCAGAGGGCGCGGGCGCCGGACCGCGACTGGCGGGGACGGTTAGGCACAAGAGGCCGCGGCTGTCGGGCATCCACGAGCAGGGGGCGGAAAACGGGTTGGTGAAGACGCCGTTGAGCGCCACGCCGGGGATGCGGGTGGCGTGGCCGGTGGCCGCATCGGCGGTCCAGAGGCTGAGACCGGCGCCTGGATTTGTGCCGGTGATGATTACAAATGCCACGCGATGCGCGTCGGGCGACCATTGCGCATAGACGATGTGCGGATGGGCGGGGATTCCGGTGATGGCAATCTCTTTCCCGGAGGGGAGCGCTTTGAATTTGAGCGCGACGATGTACGGCAGGCGGCTCGGCCCGTTGGTGCGCGGGTTGAAGCGGAGGCCCGCCAGACGTAGTTCGGGCTGGGCCAGGTCGGCGATGGTGAGCAGGCCGCCGGGTTGCTCGATGAGCAGCGTGCGCGAACCGCTCTTCACCTCAGGGGAAACGAGCACCAGCGGGGTGGGAGGGGCCTCCAGCAGATCGGCGATGGCCTTCGGCGGCCGCTGATAGGTGATGCTGCTTTGTCCCAGTGCGGCGGCGGCGGCGGCGAGCACGCACGCGGAAAAAGGAAGCAGAAGGCGCAGGTTCACGGGTGGTTCCTTTCAGGATGGGTGATCGAAGCTGAGAAGCGACGGGGCGATTGTAGCAGCGGCCAGGAGGCACGCAGAGGTGCGCGGAATCTTCTTCAGGAGTTTTCAGGAGTGCGGAAGGCTCGCCGCGTTGGGCGGCACATCAAGCCGTGGTAGCGGCCGATGCGTGCTGGTCCTCTTCGAGCGGTTGCTTTTCCTCTTCCAGGATGTCGAGGGTGTAGCGATGGTGGTGCTTCATGCTGACGGCGCCGAGGATGGTGCGGATGGATCGCGCGGTGCGGCCCTGTTTGCCGATCACCTTGCCTACGTCGGTGGGGGCGACGCGGAGGCGCAGCGCCGTGCTCTCCTCTTTCTCTACTTCTTCGACCTTAACGTCCGCGGGAATGTCCACCAGAGCCCGGGCAATTTGGGTCACCAGGTCTCCCATGTCGTCGGGTCTTTGGGGCGTCTGCATGTTGCTCACCGTAGGTAGGAAAATAGGCTCAGCTGCCGAATCAGTACGAACGAAACTACGCCGGGCCGGGGCGGAAGGATGTGATGGGGATCACATATCGGGGCGAAACGCCTCAAAACAGGCCATTTCATCGAGCAGGTGGTCAGACCAGGAGGCCAATTCTTTCCCAGGTGCGGCCCGGCACGGAGACGGCTTCCAAGAACTGCGCAGCCGGCATTGGCCGCCCTAAGAGGAAGCCCTGCAGGGAGGTGCAGCCCAGACGGGTGAGGTACTCCTGCTGCTCGCGGGTTTCCACGCCCTCGGCGACGATTTTCAGGTCAAGGGCGCGTCCAAGGGCGACGATGGCGGCGATGATGGCTGCGTCTTCGGTGTCGTGGGTGAGGTCGCGGACGAAGCCGCGATCGATTTTCAGCTCGCTGGCCGGCAGCCGCTTGAGATAGAGCAGGCTGGAATATCCGGTTCCAAAATCATCGATGGAGATGCGAACGCCCATATGGTGCAGCTGCTCGAGGATCACCAGGCTGGTGTCGGCATCGCGCATGGCGGTGGACTCAGTGATTTCGAGGGTGAGATACCGCGGCTCGAGAGAGTGCTGCGCGAGGACTTCGCGCACCATATCGATGAGCTTCGGGTGATTGAACTGCAGGGCCGACAGATTGACGGAGATCGCCCAATCGGTGTGGCCTGCATCGCGCCACGCACTCATCTGGCGGCAGGCTTCGTTGAGCACCCATTCGCCGATCTGGAAGATGAGTCCAGTTTTCTCGGCGAGGGGAATGAAATCGCCGGGGGGAACGAGACCGCGGGTGGGGTGATTCCAGCGCACGAGGGCTTCGGCTCCGATCATGGCGCCATCCTGGGTGTTGTATTTCGGCTGGTAATAGAGCACCAGCTCGTGACGCCCCTGCGCCTGGCGCAAATCATGTAACAGCTGCAGTTGCGTTTGTGCATCGTCACTCATGGACGACTGGAAGAAGACATAGCCGTTGTGCCCGAGGGCCATGGCGTGACTCATGGCAGCATCGGCATCGCGGAGCAGGTCTCCCTGCTGCTGCTGTTCGCGGCCGTCGAACATGGCGATGCCGATGCTGAGCGAGACGCGAAGCTGGCGCCCGTCGATGACGACGGGCTCGCGGACCGCGGTGAGGAGTTTTTCGGCGAGACTGACGGCATCGCCCGCCTCGCCGACGTCGGCGAGGATTACGAACTCGTCGCCGCCGAGACGAGCGAGCGTGTCGCGAGTGCGGATGGAAGCGCGCAGGCGGCGGGCCACCTCGACCAGCAGGGCGTCGCCGACCCGATGGCCCCAAGCGTCGTTGATCTGGCGGAATCCGTCGACGTCCATGCAGAGGACGGAAAAGCGGCTCCTCTCGCGTCGCGCATTCTGTATTTCCTGCTCCAGACGGTCATTGAGCAGGTTGCGATTGGGCAGTTTGGTGAGGCCATCGTGGAGGGCGATGAACTGCAGCTCCTGTTTGGCGTCAGCGAGGCAGGAGGCGAGCACGGCGGTGCGCTGTTCGAGGCGCAGATCGAGGACCGACGTGATGAGCGCGATGGAGAGCACGGCGCCTGCAAACACGGTGATGAACAGGGCCAGCCATCCAGTAGTCACGCCGGACTCGGCCATGGCGCAGCGGGTGTTGGCGGGGAAGCGTGCGGCCGCCATTCCGGTGTAATGCATGCCGGCAATGGCGAGGCCCATGACCACGGCGGCGGCCGCACGCAGGCGGCGCACACCCGCCCCTCGATTGCGCAGGTGGAAGGCGATCCACAGGGCCGCACCGGAAGCGGCCACGGCGATAACTACCGAGAGGATAAACAGCGGCGGGTTGTAGCGAATGGGCGGCGTCATGCGCATGGCCGCCATGCCGGTGTAGTGCATGGAGCAGACGCCTGCTCCCATGATGAGAGCGCTGGCTGCCAGGCGGCGCCAGGACAGATGGCTTTGGCAGACGATCCAGAGCGCGAAGAGCGAGGAGGCAATCGCGATCAGCAAGGAAAGGACGGTGATGGAGAGGTCATAGCCCATGGCGACGGGCAGGCGGAAGGCCAGCATGCCGAGAAAGTGCATGGACCAGATGCCAACGCCCATGGCGATGGAGCCACCGGCCAGCCACCAGAACGCGGCGCGTCCTTTGGCGGCAGCCACGCGCGCGGCCATATCGAGCGCGGTGTAAGAGGCGAGCATCGCCATCAACAGCGAGACGATGACGAGCGAGATGTTGTAGCGCCCGGTCAGCATGGGGAGCGCTCTTCCGCGCAATGCGGCGGGTTGTTGGGACCAGGAGCCCCGTATCGCACGTTCGTTGGCCTCATGAGGACTCGACAACCCCGACGTGCCTGCGGTTGCCGAGTTCGTTACGACTGCCGGGAAGAGTAACAGTACGTGGGTACCGTTCGCGTCCCACTTCTGTGGCATTACCGGTATCCCTGGATGAACCTGGTCGCTGGAGGTGGGCGGCCGCGCTCGAAAGCAGTTCCTCCGGTAACAGCATTTGCTTCCGGACCCCGTCTGCCCCTACAGTGCTTGCTATGATTGCGAGCGATCGTCGCGCCTTTCTGAAGCGGACCGCCACCCTGGCGGGCGCCTTTTCCGTCAACAGCCTTTTCCGCCAGGCCCATGCCGCCGACTTCAACGCGGCGGGCCGCGCTGTCCGCGATCTGGCGCCGGCCGAGGTCGCGCAGAACGAGGACTACTGGTCGGTGATCCAGCGCGCGTACTCGGTGAACCCCGACCTGATCAACCTGAACAACGGCGGGGTCTCACCGGCGCCCATCGTTGTGCAGGAGGCGGTGGAGCGCTACAACCAGCTCTCCAACGAGGGCCCGTCGTATTACATGTGGCAGATTCTCGACCAGGGGCGGGAGCCGCTGCGGGAGAAGCTGGCTAACCTGGCGGGCGCGAAACCGGGGGAGATTGCGATCGACCGCAATTCCACCGAGGCCCTGAACACGATCATTTATGGGCTGCCGCTCAAGGCGGGCGACGAAGTGATCGGCACCAAACAGGATTACCCGAACATGATCCAGGCGTACCGGCAGCGCGGGGAGCGCGACGGGATCGTCTACAAGCAGATCAGCTTCGATTTCCCGATCGAGGACGATGATGTGATTGTGAAGGCGTATGAGGAGGCGATTACGCCGCGCACGCGGATCATTCACGTGACGCACATGGTGAACTGGGTGGGGCAGACGATGCCGGTGCGGAAGATCGCGGACATGGCGCACGCGCACAACATCGAGGTGATTGCCGACGGCGCGCACAGCTTTGGGCTGCTCGACTTCAAGGTTCCGGACTTGCACTGCGACTATTTCGGGACCAGCCTGCACAAGTTTCTGTCGGCGCCGATCGGAACGGGGATGATGTGGGTGAGCGAGGACAAAATCGAGAAGCTCTGGCCACTGACATGCAATTCGATGCCGCATTCGGCGGACATCCGGAAGTTCGAGACGCTGGGGACGCGGAGTTTTCCGCTGGAGCAGGGGATCGGCGAAGCCATCAACTTCCACGAAGGCATCGGGAGCAAGCGCAAGGAGCAGCGCATCGGGTACCTGAAGAACTACTGGGCGACGCGGGTCCAGACCATGCCGAAGGTGAAGCTGCACACGTCGCTGCGGCCGGAGTACTCGTGCGCGATCTGCGGCGTTTCGATTGACGGGACGACGCCGGGGCAGCTGGCCGGGGCGCTTTTTGACAAGTACAAGATCCACACGGTGGGGATTGTTTGGGAGAACATCAGCTGCGTGCGGGTGACGCCGCATGTGTATACGACTCTGCCCGATCTGGACAAGCTGGTGCGGGCGATCGGGGAGCTATCGCAGGCGTAGCTCACGCCGGCCGATGATTACGCAGGAACGTCAGACCCCATGAAGCAACGCCCGTTTGCGATCCTGATTCTCGGCTGGCTGTTCATCGCGATCGGCGCGGTGTCGCTGGCGATGGACGTCCGGTTCGCATTCACGCGCGGTGGGGGAATCGACGAAGCATGGATTTTCCTGGTCCATGCGCTGGCGATCGTCGCCGGAGCGTTCATGCTGCGCGGCGCGGACTGGGCGCGATGGCTGGCGTTGCTGTGGATGGCGTTCCATGTGGCGATCACCGTGATGAACGCGTGGCGGGGCTTTGCTTTTCACGCGATTCTTTTCGCGGGGATCGCGTACCTGCTGTTCCGGGCCGATGCGCGGGCGTGGTTTCGCACGGAGAAGGCAACTGCATCCTGAAGCGCCCCTATGGAAAGCTTTCAGGCATACGCTGACACTTCGGGAGCGGAGCCGGTGCGGGGGTTTCTGCACGCGGCGTCCGAACCCGATGGGGATGGCCTGGTTCTGACGCACAGCGCGGGCGGCAACTGCCAAGCGCCGCTGTTGTTTGCTGTGGCTGATGCATTTGCGGCGACAGGGACGACGGTGCTGCGGTGCGATCTGCCCTTCCGCCAGGCGCGGCTGCATGGCCCGCCGATGCGCACGGCGGAACGGGATCAGGCGGGACTACGCGCCGCGGTTGAGGCGATGCGGCGGGTGCTGAGTGGTGGCCGCGGCTCGGCGCGCATTTTTCTGGGCGGGCATTCTTACGGAGGACGGATGGCGTCGATTCTGGCGGCCAGCGAACCCGAGCTGGTCGATGCGCTGTTGCTGCTGTCGTACCCGCTGCATCCGCCCCGGCAGCCGCAGCAACAGCGCACGCAGCACTTCCAGAAGCTGCAAACCGCGGCGCTGTTTGTCACCGGCGCACGGGACGGGTTCGGCACCGTTGCCGAGATGGAAGCAGCGCTCCAGCTGATTCCGGCGCGGACCCGGCTGCTGACCATCGAAGGAACCGGGCATGAGCTTCTCTCGAAGCGTAAGGGCGATGCGCCGGCGGGGCAGATCGTCGAGGCGTTTCGCGAGTTTGTTGCTCCGGCCTGAAAGCGCGATGGATCCTGGAGACTGCGTTTACTCTGAGGTAATTCAGTACCGAATGATTAACACGCGTTCGGCATAGTAACGCCACCTTTCAGGGATGGGTCGTCGATCGCTCAGGCGGGTACGCTGTGCGCGTAGGGTCTGGCCTGAGGGAGCGCAAACGAAGACCTGCGCGAGCCAGGAAGCAGAGATCGGCCGTGTAACTGCAGTCAGGGGAGATTGAGATGCTTTGGGGCTTGGCAGTGGGAGTGATTGCGATCGGGGTCGGTCTTTGGGCGCTGGCTCGCACATACAGAAATGCGCGGGGCCTCTGGGAAGAAGAATAGGCCGCGGACGCCCGGCTCTCGCGCGGAGAGGTCGGGACTCATCGACACTCGACAGATTTTTCACAGGACACCGAGCAGCGCCTGGGTTGGAGCTCACCGTCCAGGATGACTCGTTTCCTGTCCTAGCTGCCGACCCGTGCGTGGCGGCGCCGGTCAGCGGCTCGGCGGTCGCCTTTGCGGGCGGGCTTGGCGGCCTTGTCGTGATGGTGCGGGGTGGTTTCGCTGAGGCGGTCGCCGAGAACGTGGAGGCGGAGGAAATTGGTCGAGCCGGAGCGGGTTTGAGTGCCGGCGACGATGCCGAGGATTTCCTTCGGCTTGACGAAGCCGCCCTGCTCCAGGATGGTTTCCGCGTGGTCGACCATCTGTTCGGCGGTCTGCAATTTGGGACATTTGATGGGGTGGACGCCCCAGAGCATGGACATGCGGTGAATGACCGCGTCGACGCTGGAGAGCGCGTAGATGGGGGGCTTGGGCCGGTATTTGGAGAGCTGGCGCGCGGTGGTGCCGGATTCGGTGAAAACGGCGATAGCGCTGACGTCGAGGTCTTCGGCGGCGTGGGCGGCCGACTCGCAGATGGTTTCGGCAATGGAGAGGCGGACACGGTTGTTATGGTGACGTTCCCATGCGCCGGTCTCACGCAGGTTCGATTCGGTCTCGCTGACGATTTTGGCCATCATTTTGACAGCTTCGACGGGATACTTGCCGGCGGCGGTTTCGGCGGAGAGCATGACGGCGTCGGTGCCGTCGTAGATGGCGTTGGCGACGTCGGAAGCTTCGGCGCGGGTGGGGCGCGGGTTCTCGATCATCGACTCGAGCATCTGGGTGGCGGTGATGACGGGCTTGCGATACTCGGCGGCGCGGCGAATGACGTGTTTCTGAATGGCGGGAACCTTTTCCGGGGGCATTTCGACGCCAAGGTCGCCGCGGGCGACCATGATGCCGTCGGCGTTTTCGAGGATGGCCTCGAGGTTCTCGATGGCCTGGGGCTTTTCGAGCTTGGCGATGATCCAGGTTTCGAGGCCCATGGCGGCGACGCGGAATTTGACGTGGCGGACGTCTTCCGCAGTGCGGACAAAGGAGACGGCGATGGCGTCGACGCCATGCTTCATGCCGAACTCGAGGTCTTGCTCGTCTTTTGCGGTGAGGGAGGGGACGCGGACGGCAATGCCGGGGAGGTTGATGCCCTTGTGCTCGCCGAGCATGCCGCCGTTGATGACTTCGCACTCGACTTCTTCACCGGGGATCTGGAGGACGCGGAGCTCGATGAGGCCGTCGGAGAGAAGAATGCGCGCGCCGGGCTCGAGGTTTTCGGCGAGGGTGGGGAAGGTGGTTGCGATGACGGTGGAGGAACCGAGGATGTCGCGAGGAGTGATGGTGAGGCGCTGGCCGGCTTTGAGCTGAACGGGGATGCGATTTTTGAGGCGGCCGGTGCGAATCTTGGGACCCTGGAGATCGCCGAGGATGCAGACGCTCTTGCGCTCTTCGCGAGCGATCTTGCGGACCATTTCGATGAGCTTGAGTTTTTCGGGAAGAGTGCCGTGGGAGAAATTGAGGCGGGCGACGTCGAGGCCTGCGCGGAGCAACTCACGAAAGATGGTTTCGTTGGAGGAGGCAGGCCCCAGCGTGGCGACGATCTTGGCGCGGCGCAGGCTGTCGCCTGCGAGGCCCGTCCCTGACAGCGAGAAGTTCATCCAACCCCCAAAACGTTTGACTGGAGAAGTGCGGAGCTCGGGTGTGATGCCTGGGTCCCGAACCGATTTTACCGTGCGCGCGCGGATCGAGCGGCCTGGAACGGGCCGGCAGGCGGATTTGCAGGGAGGAGTGAGGGGTCGACGGGGAACTCATCGCTGGTGACCGGGACGGGACGAAGGTCGGGGAAGGGGAAGAGCTGCGCGTTGAATTCAGCCCCGATGAGGACACTGAGGGAGATCATGTAGAGCCAGACGAGGGTGGCGATGCCGGCGCCGAGAGAGCCGTAGACGATGGAGTAGTTGGCGAAACGGGTGACGTACCAGCCGTAGAGGAGGGTGGCGAGGAACCAGCTGGCGGTGGCGATGGTAGCTCCGGGGAGGGTTTCGCGCCAGCGGCCGCGGATGAAGGCGAGCGCGCCACCGTGTTGGGGATGCTTATGGCGCGGGATGCCGAAGTGGTAGATGAGGACAATGGACATGACGCTGGCGAGGAGGGCGATGGTCCAGCGGACGAGCCGCCAGAAGAGGATGACGTAGAGGTGGAGTTCGTGGGTGGAGTTGTCGATCATCCAGAGCTCAATAAAGTGGCCGAAGGCAAGGAAGGCGGTAGCGGCGGCCATGGGGACCATGGTTAAGGGAACGAGAAGAATGGCGGCGACACGCTCCTGCCAGAATCCCCAGATGCCGCGGGGGAGACGGTAGGCGCGGCGGAAGCCTTCCATGAGGGAGAGCAGGACGCCCATGGCGGCGAAGAGGCTGACGAAGACGCAGCCCCAGACAATGCGGACGGAGCGGGCGTGGTAGTTGATGAAGTAGTTCTGGACCAGCAGCATGGTGTCGGGCGGGAGAACCTGCTGCAAGGCGGAACGGATGACGCCGCGGATGTCGTCGCCGGAAGGCATGATGGCGAAGAGGGTGGTGACCACGACAAGCGCGGGAAAGATGCTGAGCATGGCGGAATAGGCCGCGGCCTTGGCCATGGAGAAGGCGCTGTGACCGAAGGCAGACCAGAGGGCTTTCCGGAGATACTCAACCGCGCGCAGCATACAAAACAGGGTACAGGGGACAGGGGGCAGGGTACAGAGGGGAGAGACGGGTGGTAACAGGTGGCTGGTAATGGTGGGGCGGCTATTGGCCGCCCTTGTTTTCAGAGCCGCCAGGCTTCCATTGCTGGAGGAAGGTGGTGACGGAGGCGGGATCCATGTGGCGCATCTTCTCGAACTCGCCGGCTCGCTGGCTGTAGAGAAGGTGGCCGTGGGAGTCGAGGACGGCAAGGGCGGGGACGCCGCGTTTAAGCGGGACGTTGTACTGGTCGGCGAGATCGGTGTTGTGGTCGTAGTGGCCGATGTCGATGTCGACGAGGATGAAGCTCTGGTCAAGGAGCTGAGCGTTGGGCTGCTGATGGAAGTAAATGTCGAGGACCTGGCAGTCGCCGCACCAGTTGCCGCCGAAGTCGAGGATGACGCGCTTGTGTTCGCGGACAGCGGTGGCCAGGGCGTCACGAATATCAGCGTGGGCGTCAGCGTTTTCGTTGTAGATATGGCGGGGCTGGAACTGCTGGGCGAAGGCCGGGAGGACGCTGAGGGCGGCGAGGAGAGCGAGGACGGCTGGGGTGGTTTTGCGTGTCATGTTGTTGGCCGGGGACTGGGGTTCCCGTGGCTATAAGGATGCCACAGGGTGGGCGGAGGGTGCAGAGGTCGCACCCATCTGGCCCCACGGCCACCAGGTGAGCAGTGACGCTACTGGTACTTGAACGACTTATCCGGGTACGGCGGGTGGGGAGGCACGGGGCGCGGGTCCTCTTTGATTTCCTTTTCGAGCAGTTCGATTCCCGCCTGGAGCTGCGCGTCGTTGCCTTCAAAGGTGGCGTGGGGCAGGTTATCCACGACCACCTGGGGCTCGACGCCGTGGCCTTCGATGAGCCACTTGCCTTCGGGGCCGTAGACGCCGGTTTCAGCCGCGGTGGCGACGCCTCCATCGGCCTGGCGGTTGCTGCCACTGAGCCAGATTTCGCCGCCCCAGGTGCGCATGCCGATGAGCGTCCCCAGCTTCAGGCGCATGAAGCCCTCGGAGAACGCTTCGCCGTCGGAAGCGGTTTCCTGGTCGCAGAGAACGACGATGTGGCCCCGGAAGGCTTCCTGCATGTTCCAGGTGGGGTTGCCGACGCGCGGCTGGAAATAGAACCAGGCCTGGCGGAGGAGCTTGCCGAGAAGCCAGGAGTCGATGTTGCCGCCTTCGTTGTGGCGAACGTCGATGATGAGGCCCTGGCGGTTGTAGATGGGATAGTAGTCCCGCTCCCACTGGCCGATGTCGTCGGGGCCCATGGCGCGCAGATGGATGTAGCCGATGGCGCCCTGGGATGCGGATTCGACTTTAAGGCGGCGGGTGTACTCCCACTCGCTGTAGCGGAGGTCTTCGTCCTCTCTTGCGGAAATGGGTTTCACGAGCACGTCGCGCAGGTCGCCTTTTGCGGATTTAACGCGGAGCAAGACCTGGACGCCGGCTTTGCCACGCAGCAGCTCGCGCTCGTCGCGGACGCTGAGGGCGTCGACGCCGTCGATGCTGACGATGGTCTCGCCTTCGCCGACCAGCGAGTCAGGCCGGGCCAGGGGAGGGGCGGTGTTGGGCAGGTCGGGATCGTGGAGGTAGAGGTGTTCCACGACGTAGCCGCCGGCCTTTTCATCGCGGCGCAGGCGCGCGCCGAGGGTGGCGACGTCGATCGCGTCCTCGGGCTTGCGCTGGTCGCCGCCGCCCACGAAGGTGTGGAGGGCGGAGAGTTCGCTGACCATCTGGGCGATGACCTCGTTGAGCTCGTCGCGGTCGGAGACGCGGTCGACGAGCGGGAGATAGCGCTGGCGCATGGCGACCCAGTCGACGCCCTGCATGTGGCGGTCGTAGAAGTAATCGCGCTCCAGCCGCCAGGCGTCGAGGAAGAAGCCGTGGAACTCCTCGCGCGGGGTGGTGTGGATGACCCAGTGGGCGAGATCGAGTTTGGATTTAGCGAGGGCTTTGGGGTCATTCAGGCCGGCGGACTTCGCGTCGGAGTCGACAACGAAGAAGTCGTCACCCTTGTGGATGAGGAGTTTTTTGCGGTCGAGGGAAATTTCGTAGCTTCTCACGTCGGCCATGACCGTATCGGGCTCGTCGCCCTTGTTGTCGATGGCGAGGCACTCGAGGGCGCGTTTGGGGCGCGCTTCGTCACTCGCGTTGAGCCAGCAGAGGCGCTTCGCGGCGGCCTGGAGGTCTCCGTAATTGCCGGGAGGGGCGGGAACTTCGGTCAGGCGCGCATCGACATCGGTGAAGTCGATTTTGACTTCGGGGACGGACTTCTTCTCCTCAGGGGCTTTGGCCGCGGCTGACGGCTCGGTTGATTTGGGGTCGGCGGGTTTGGCGGCCGGGTTCGTGGTTTGCGAGCTCTCTTTCTCGTCGGGAGTTTTCTTCGGCTCTTCTTTCTCTTCTTTCGCCGGAGTGTCGGGGTGAAGTTCGTCGGCCGGGAGGAAGGGCGAGCGGAGCCCGGAGACCAGCGCGATCTGGTAGATCTTCATCCGGTGGTTGAAGTGCGGATCGGGCTGGCGGTCGCCCCAGGGCGAGGGAACGGTGGTGGTGAGAGCGCGGTCGGAGAGGAAGTAGATCCACTTGCCGTCGGAACTCCACACGGGGCTCTCACTGTTGTAGCGGTCGGAGGTAAGCGTCTCGATTTTGGCGGATTCGACGGCGAGGACTTTGACTTCGGAGAAGTGGTTGTTGTCGTCCTCGACGAAGGCGAGCCAGCGGCTGTCCGGCGACCAGCTCAGGTCTCGGAAGCCGCCATTCATAGACTGGGCGACGCGCTTGTTCTCTTTCGTTTTGGTATCGAAGATCCAGAGTTGCTGATCCTTGTCGTAGTGGGCGAGCCAGCGGCCGTCAGGCGAAGGGGTGCCATCCCAGCGAAGGACTTTGGCATCGCTGGTCCACTGCTCGGGCTTGCCCTCGCCGTTGGCGGGAAATTTCCAAAACTCGGTTTCGCCGGTGGCGGTGGAAAGCGCCACGATGCTTTTGCCGTCGGGCAAGAAGCGGGCCGAACGAAAACGCAGAGCGGAGTCGGCGGCGACGCTGATGATGCGGCCGGTTTTGGCGGGCAGGGTGAAGACTTCGCCCCGGGCCGTGAAGACGACGCGGCTGCCGTCGGGCGAGAGGTGAGCGTCGCTGATGTAGGTGAGCGGTTTGGTGACCCAGTGCTCGCGGAGCTGATCGAAGTCGGATTCAAGCGTGATGGGGATGATGGCATCGTGGCCGGTGGCGAGGTCGAGGGACCAGAGATCGGCAGCGCAGGCGTAGACGATGTGGCCCTCGGAAAGCGAGGCGGATTCGACGTCGAAGATTTTCTGATGGCTCTCCTGTTTGAGGTCGTTGCCCTGCGGGTCCATCGACCAGACGTTCATGACGCCGTCGCGGTCGGAGAGGAAGTAGACGCGGCCGTTGAAGAACATGGGGTCGTGGGAAGTACCGGCGAAATCTGCAGTGAGGGGACTGGCTTCGCCGTGGCCGTCCCAGCGCCAGATGTGCTGGATGAATCCACCCTTGTAGCGTTTGGTCCTGCTCCCCTGGTATGCAAGGCGGGTGAAGAAGAGGGTGCGGCCGTCGGCGGAGTAAGCGGCTTCCGAGCCGGTGGCGAGGGGCAGTGGTTCGCGCTCGCCATGGCTGCCGATGAGGACGAGGCTTGGGTCGGGCAGCGTGGCGTAGCGGGGCGTGGAGACGATGAGCCGGCCATCGGGGGTCCAGCCGACGGGCACCGCGCCACCGTCCCAGGTCTGGCGCTGGGGCAAGCCGCCGCCGATGGGGATGGTGTAGGCCTCACCGGGTCCTTCGTAATCGGCGTGGAAGGCAACCGTGAGGCCGTCGGGCGAGATGGCGGCCATGTCTTCGCTGCCGGGCGCAGAGGTGAGGCGATGCGCGGCGCCGCCGTGGATGGTCACGGTCCACAGGTCGCCTTCCGAGGTGAAGACGATGGTGTCGCCATGGACGGCGGGGTCGCGATAGTAGCCGGTGCGCCCGGCTGCATCATCGCTGGCACCGAGGGGCAGCCAGCAGAGAGAGCCAAGCGCCAGGATGATCGCCAGCCGGCGGAATAATTTGGTGGAGAACATGCGGCAACACCTTTCGGTTCGGAGCGGGCAACAGCGAACGACAGAAACTGCGGGGATCCGGGGGAAATGAGGACGAAACGTACACTCTATCACCGGTGGTTCTGGACTACCGGCGGCAGTGCCATCAGAAGAGCGGGGGGACAAGAGCCCAGGTTTCGCGGCGCCAGGAATCCCAGTCCGGACCGAAGTTGGCGCTGAGAACTTTCTCTTCGAGGCGCAGTTTGCGCCAATAAGCCACGGCGATGATGAGGAATGCCAGGAGCGCGTGGATCTGGCTGGAGACGAGCATCACTCCGCCATACATGGCGAGGACCCCTGTGTAGATGGGATGGCGGATGGTTTTGTAGGGGCCGGAGCGGACGAGCTGGTGGCCGGCGGCGATGCGGACTGCGCCGCTCCAGTTGCGGCCGAGATGGTCGCGCGCCCAGAAGGCGAAGAGGATGCCGGCGATTTCGACAGCGAGGCCGGCGACGGTGAGCATGCGGCTGGGAGGCAGGAAGCGGCGAGTGAGTCCCGGCACGGGGAAGATGAGGAGGAGCACGGCGGAGTTGAGGACGATGAGATGGAGACCCCGGGACCAGACAGATTCAGAGGATTGGGGGGGGCGCTGTCTTTGGCGGCGGCGCTCCAGTAGATGCTGAAGAAGCAGATGAGGGCGATAGCGATCCACATGCCGCGGGGCACCATCAACCAGCGTGGCGCATCGGAGGCGGTATCGTGGGCGACGAGTCCTCCGCCGATGATGCCGCCGACTGCGGCGGCGATGAGCATCTTGAGGAAGGTGTTGGCGGTTCGGGTCATGTCGCTCAGTCGAGGGGCGCGTGGGTGCCCTCGGCGGTCAGGTTTCAGACCAGGCGCCTGCGTCAGCGGCCCGCTGGTTCGATGGCTGCAAGCAGGTCTTCATACTCGAATGGACCGTTATGGCGCTGGCCGTTGATAAAGAAGGTGGGGGTGCCGTTGACGCCGCTGCGAACGCCTCCGGTAAAATCGGCGCGGACGCGCGCCTCGTACTCCTTCCGGTTGAGCGCGTCGAGCAGGTCGGCGCTGGAAAGACCCAGCTGCTGCGCGAGCTTCTCGAACAGAGCCAGGCTAAGACTGCTCTGGTTTTCGAAGATCAGGTCGTGCATCTCCCAGAATTTTCCTCTGGCGGCTGCGAACTCCGCGGTTTCGGCTGCCGCTTCCGCATGAGGATGGAGCTGGCTCAAAGGGAAGTTTCGGAATACAAATCGAAGGCGCTTGCCGAGGTGGCGCTGCAGGCGTTTGACGATGGGATCAGCGTGGGCGCAGTGAGGGCATTCGTAATCGCCGTACTCGACGAGGGTGCATTCGGCATCGGCGCTGCCCTGAACGTGGTCCTCAGGTCCAACCGGAATTTTGAGTGTGCTCACGGCTACTCCTGTTTTGGCAACCGTTCCAGGGCATCGAGGATGCCGTCGGCGCCGGGGTTGACCGCAATGGGCGAGCAATAGCTCCAGGCAATGACGCCGTCTTTATCGAGGACAAACAGCGCTCGTTCGCAAATGCCATCCTGGTCCCGATACGCTCCGTACGCCCGGGCGACAGCGCCTTTGGGTTCGAAGTCGGCGAGCAGAGGGAAGCGGAGTTTCCGGTTTTGGGCGAAAGCTTCGTGACACCAGACGCCGTCGACGGAGATTCCCAGGAGCTCGGCGTGAAATTTCTGGAATTCGGGAAGGACTTCGTTGTAGAGAGCCATCTGATCGCCGCAGACGGGGCTCCAGTCCGCGGGATAAAAGGCCAGAATGACGGGGTTACCGCGCAGTTCGCGGAGGGCGAGTTTCTGATCGGGCGTGACAGAGAGAGAAAATTCCGGGGCGAGCGTGCCGGGAGTCAGGATCGCAGCCATCGTATTCTCCGTTCATTGGAAGATTCGGCATCACGAGATTCGATTCTTTGAATTCATGATAACCGTCCGACGCGGAGAATTGGATGCGGGCCTCCCGTTCCGCAGGTTGCGGGAACTGGCCGAAACGAAACCGCTGCGAGCCGCGCGCCGATGGTGGCCAAGCCAGCGCTGCCTGTACCGGAATGGACTTTGTACGACTGCCGCCGAGCGCCAGACTACGCAGGGGTCTGCTGCCTCTGAGCAGAAGTGCTCAGCTTGTGAGATCGCGGCGAGAGACAATCGCCCGAGGCAACGAACCGAAGGAAAATGCAGGGGAAATCGCGTTGATGGTATGCCGCACTCGCCTGACTCCGACGCCAGGTTGAGCACCATCGTGGACAAGGCTGCCTTAACTGGCGTGTACAGCGGGCGGTGAGATGGCGGAACCGGCGCTGACCCAGGTGGTCATTCTTGCCCCGCGTAAAGCACCACCCGAATTTTGAGGAGTCGAAGATGAAGATTCTAGTGACAGGCGGTACTGGCCATGTTGGCTCAGAAGTAGTGAGAGAACTCCAGAAGCGCAGAGCGGATGTTCGTATCCTCATTCGCAAAGAGGGAACGCCCGCGCCGGAAGGGGTTGAGGTCATGGTGGGCGACTTGCTCGATCCGATCTCTGTGCAGAAGGCACTCCATGGCGTGGACAAGCTTTACCTGCTGAACGCAGTCACTCCCGATGAATTGACGCAGGGCCTCATTGCCTACGATCTAGCGAAGAAGTTGAAGCTGAAGCACATCGTTTATCACTCGGTCTTTCGCGTCGAGCACTTCCGGGATGTTCCGCATTTCGCCTCGAAACTGGCTATCGAAAGCGCCTTGCGGGAGTTTGATGTCCCATTCACCATCATTCGCCCCAATTACTTCTTTCAGAATGATGCGTCGCTGAAAGATCCACTGATGAAGGCAGGCATCTACCCGATGCCGCTCGGTACAGTGGGCATCTCGGCAGTGGACATAAGAGATATTGCTGAGGCAACAGCAATTGCTCTCACATCCGAAGGCCACCTTGGAAAAACTTACAACCTCAATGGTCCAGAAGTGCTAAGTGGTCCTAAAGTGGCGTCGATCTGGAGCGGGTTGCTCGGCAAGGACATTCGCTACCCTGGCGACAATATGGATGCCTTTGAAGAGCAGATGCGAGATCAAGCTCCATCGTGGTCAGCGTTCGACATCCGAATGATGTTTCAGGGATATCTGGAACGTGGCTTCATCGCGGGACGTGGAGATCTCGAGACCCTGACCGGGTTGCTTGGGCATTCGCCTCGCCGATATGAAGACTTCGCACGGCAGACCGTGCTCGCGTGGCAGCAGAGCAAGGAATTCTTACTGGCCTCCTGAGCCCTGACCGGGCTATGACCGCGGTGGGTCGTCGTTTCACTTCTGCAAGCTGGCAATGTTGCGGCAGTTATGTTTGTCACCGCCGCATTGCGCGGCTTCACTCAAATCCAGTTGTAAATCAATCAAGACCAACAGAGTCGAGGAAAAGGAACAACACCATGAACGGTAGCTCAGCCATCTCAGCGCCGCCTGTCTCAACTATTCCGTCCGATGATCTCAACGCATTCTCACGGTGGCGCGACCTGACAACCTGCCTCACATCGGCCTGGTTGGCGATACGTACACGATCACCGTAACGGGTGAAGACACGGCGGGACGCTTCTGTGTCATCGACATGCACATCCCGCCCGGTGGCGGGCCGCCGCCCCATCGGCATGACTTCGAGGAGACTTTCATCCTGCTTGAGGGCGAGATGGAGGCGACGTTCCGTGGGAGGAAGCTAACGGCGCGCGCCGGCGACACGCTGAATATTCCTGCAAACGCCCCGCATCAGTTTCACAACGCTTCCGCTGAGCCGGTGCGGATGCTGTGTATCTGCTCTCCCGCGGGACAGGAGAAATTTTTCATGGAGGTTGGGGTGCCCGTGGCGACACGAACGACTCCGCCGCCGAAGCTGGATGAAAAGGAGCAGGCTGCGTTCATTGAGAAGGTGAAGGCTCTGGCTCCGAAGTACAGGACGGAGTTGCTGAGGGAGGCGTAGGGGGCGCAGCGCCAACCTAAACGAGGGGGGCGTGGGCGATTTCTTCGAGGATGCGGAGGGGTGAGATTTCGGGGCGGACCATGGCTTCGGGGCGGACGAGAAAAGTTTGCTCGAGAGCGTACTGGCCAGCGAGTACGGCGTGGGGAACGGTGTCGGTGTAGACCATCCACGAGGAGCCGGAGGGGAACTGGAAGGAGTACTTGGGGCAATCGGCCTGGAAGCGCGGATTCTCTTTGAGGAAATTGTGGAAGCGCATCATGAAGTCGTCGTAGGGCGAGCGCTTGAGTGAGGGGATGGCGGCGCCGAGTCCAATGGCGCGGGCGGAAGCTTTACCGATGCGTGAGAGCGCGGAGCCGGGGCGCGGGGCGATTTCTTTGGGGGCGAACTGGCGGACGGTGGCGGCGAAGGGGTCGCTGACGATCCAGTCGCGGGTGCGCGCGGGATGGATGTTGTTAAAGAAGCGCAGAATGCGCGCGCCGTGGGTAGGGCGCGTAGGGAAAGCGTCGGTGTGGAGGAGGTCGTTGCGGCGGCGGAGCGGGAGGTCGCGGCCCTGTTCTTCCTGCGGGCGGAAGCTGGCGTAGTCGAGCTTCCAGTGCTGCTGATAGGGCGCGAGGAAGCTGGTGAGGAACTGGACGACGGAGCTCGAGTAGCCGCGCATGATGCGCTGGAGCCGCTCGACAGCGGCGGGATTGGCGGTTTTGGCGTCGAATCCGCTGAGGCGATCGATGGCCGGCTTGTAGGCGATGTTTTTGTGCAGAGAGCTGTCGGCCTGCTGCTGGCCGAGGAGGAAGCTGGTGTCGTCAGAGGCGAGGGGGACCGGGGATTGTGGGAAGTAGAGGATGTCGCCGGCTTCGAGCTGCGCGCAGAAGGAGCGGGATTCTTCGGGAGTGGGAGTGAGCGATGCAGAGGGGATGGTGACGACGGGCATCTAGCGCGATCCTGAAACCTTACGGCGGAGCCAGGTTCCGGTGAAGAAGAAGAGCGCTGCGACCAGAACGATGAGGCCGATGGGGAAGGCAACGTAGCGGTAAGTGTCAGCGTAATTGACCTGATGATGGCCGATGCTGTTCCAGACGAGCAGAGCGACGATGGCGAGGAAGAGGGTGGAGAAGAAGGCGAGGAAGCCGGAGGCAAACGAGAGAAGCAGCGAGGAAAAGAATCCGAAATCACCGAGGGGGATGCCAAGCAGGCGGGCGGGCTCGGTGGTGGCGGTCCCATTCGATTCGGTCGCTGCCGCGACCTCGCTCAGGGCAGGCTCACGGGTTCCGCGGATGGTGTGTGTGGGGGTTAGGTATTTCGGTGCCACGCCGTTAGAATACAAGTTTATGGCCGGAGCCGCGCAAATCCCGTTGTATTCCGCATCGAAGGTGGCGCAGGACGCGCAGGTGCGGCAGGCGGATAACGGCCTGTGCTGGGCGAGTTTCGGCGAAGTGCACAACAGCGCCGACGAACTGGAGAAGATTGTGCAGGCGGTGCCGGCGGTGGTGGCGGCGGCGCTGCGGCAGCGGGCGTGGTACTTTGTGCCGCTGGCGATCGGGGAGAACGACGACACGGTGGTGGCGCCGGACTACACGGTGGACCTGGGGGATCGCGCGATCTGCCACCGGAACGTGCGGTTCGGCGGGTCGGAGTGCATTTTTATTTCGACGCGGCTGATGCAGGACCGATTCGCGCTGGCGTTCGAGTTTCTGATCAACGTGGGACATCAGTTTGTGGACGTGGTGGGGGTGCCGCAGAGCTTTGCGGAGCTGACGTGGTCGCAGGCGACGTCGGATGTGCGGGGCGAGACGAGCCACGATGCGTGGGAGAGCCGACGGCGGGCGCTGGACCGGAGCCGCGGGAATGACGTGGATGAGCGGGCGAAGTCGAGCTACTTCGAGTCGACGTTTGCCGATGCGCTGGCGGTCTACATGCTGTCACTGACGATTGATTTCGACTACGCGGACTTGCGGGAGCGAGAGTATCCGCTGCTGGCGGCGCCTGCGTTGGCGGAGCGGCTGCGGCGTGTGGCGGAGATGTTTCCTCCGAATGCCGGGTATGAGTTTGAGATTCGGTACCGCCGGCGGGGCTGAGGCCAGCGTTCAGCGTTCAGCGTTCNNTTCAGCGTTCAGCGTTCAGCGAGTGGACGAGCGGGCCGGTGAGCAGGGTGCCGGCAATTGATCCTGAAGTCAGACGTCAGATGCATGGCTTGTACTAGGCTTGAGGCGTGCCCTTCCGCGCGCGCAAGCCGGTTGCTCCGCTTGATGAAGATTCCCTCTACAACTATGCGGTGAAGGTACTTGGGCAGCAGATGCGGACGGTTGCTGAAGTGAAGCGGCTGCTGCGCAGGCGCGTCGAGGCGGGTGAGGCCGGCGAGGCAAAGGTGGCCGCGGTGGTCCGGCGGCTGGAGGAGCGGAAGTACCTGGATGATGCGGGGTACGCCCAGGACTTCGCGAGACTGCGGCAGGAGAACGCGAGCTTTGGGAAGCGGCGCGTCGAGCAGGATCTGATCCGGAAGGGCGTGCATGCTGCGACGATCGGGAAGACGCTCGATGCGGCGTACGAGAACGTGAACGAGGAAGAGCTGGCGCGGCGGCATCTGGAGCGCAAGCGGGTGAAGAAGCCGGGAAACGAGAAGGAGGCGGCGCGCGTGATGCGGCTGCTGATGCGGGCGGGATTTTCGAGCGGGGTGATTTTTCGGATTCTGAAGACGTGGGATGTGGAGATAGAGGGCCTGGAGTTGGGCGAGGAAGCGACTGGCGGGCTAGCCGATTAGTCGAGAAACGACCCCACCCTGCCAACACCGGGCCGGATGGGGCACCCGGTTTCGTGTTTGCTGTGCTATTCTTCGACGTTCTTATGAGTGAGCGCACGAGCCCAATCCGCGTGCTGGTGGCCAAGCCGGGCCTCGACGGGCATGACCGCGGGGCGAAGGTGATTGCGCGCGCGCTGCGCGATGCGGGGATGGAAGTGATCTACACAGGTCTGCGGCAGACGCCGGAGATGATCGTGAACGCGGCGATCCAGGAAGATGTGGACTGCGTGGGACTGAGCATCCTGTCGGGCGCGCACAATGCGATCGTGCCGCGGATCACGGCGATGCTGCGGGAGCAGGGTGCGGGCGACATTCTGGTGGTGCTGGGCGGGACGATTCCGGAACAGGACGCGGAGGCTCTGAAGGGGCAAGGCGTGGCGGCGATATTTGGGCCGGGGACATCGCTGGAGGCGGTGGTGCGGTTCATTCGGGAAAACGTGAAGGCGAAGGGCGTCGGGGTGTAGTCCTTCGGACCAGGAGGCACGCATGCGGCTGGTGCGATACGGCGGCGCAATGAGCCTCGACGGATATATCGCGGGGCCGCAGGGCGAGTATGACTGGATCGTGCAGGACCCGGAGATGGACTTGGCGACGATGATGGCGGGGTTCGACACGTTCCTGATCGGGCGGAAGACGTTCGATGCGATGGTGCGCGCCGGGCAGGAGAAACCGGTCAAGGGGATTGAGTACGTCGTGTTCTCGCGCACGCTCGAGGTGCGGGATTATCCCCAGGTGCGCGTGGAGCGGGAAGCGGAGCCGGTGGTGAAGGAACTACGCGCGAAGCCAGGGAAAAGCATCGCACTTTTTGGCGGCGGGGAGCTGTTCCGGAGCCTGCTGCAAGCGGGGCTGGTGGATCGCGTGGAGGTTTCACTGGTCCCGGTGCTGCTGGGCGGGGGGATTCCGTTGCTGCCGGCGCCGGCGGATCGGGCGAAGCTGAGGCTCCTGCAGCAGCGGGTGTATGTGAAGACGGGGCTGGTGCGGCTGGAGTACGAGATTGTGAAGAAACAGTGATCACAGCTCAGAGGGCAGAGCACGGAAACACGAGGTCCTTCGTCGCTTCGCTCCTCAGGATGACCGCGGTGTTTTCCAGCCTGCGGCCATGCGTTCCTTCAAAATGCAGCGATCCATGACGACTTTCACGCCGGCGGCTTCGGCCTGAGCGGCGGCTTCGTTGTGGACGACACCTTCCTGGAGCCAAAGGCGCGGGATTTTGAGGCGGATCGCGTCCTGAACGATGGCGGGGACGTATTCGGGCGCGCGAAAGATGTTGACGAGATCGATTTCCGGATGAGCAGCGAGGGCGGCGTCGAGATCGGGGTACGCCTTTTCGCCGAGGGCGCTGTCGATGGCCGGATTGACGGGGATGATGCGGTAGCCCTGGGACTGCATGAAGCGGGAGACGCCGAGGGAGGCGCGGCCTTCACGGTTGGTGAGGCCGACGACGGCGATGGTGCGGGTACGGTCGAGGATTTCGCGAATGGTCGCCTGTTCGTTCATTCCGGTTCGATGCGCGAGATCAATAATTGACGATTTTGGCGAAGGACTGGGGGTCGAGGCTGGCTCCGCCGACTAAGGCTCCGTCGATGTCGGGTTCGTTCATCAATGCGGTGGCGTTGTCGGGTTTGACGCTGCCTCCATAAAGGATGCGGAGATGGTCGGCGGTTTGCTGGCCCAGGAGCTTCGCGACTTCTTTGCGGATAACGGCGTGGGCTTCGGAGGCGATCTGCGGGGTTGCGGTTTTGCCGGTACCGATGGCCCAGACCGGTTCATAAGCGATGACGATGGAAGCGGCTGCGCTCGCGGCGATGCCGGCGAGGACGCCGCGGGTCTGACGGAGGAGGACTTCCTCGGTCTTGCCGGCTTCTCGCTCGGCGAGAACTTCGCCGACGCAGACGATGGGGACGAGGCCGTGCTGGAGCGCCGTTTTGAGTTTCTTGTTGATGAGCTCGTCGGTTTCACCGAAGTACTGGCGGCGCTCGGAGTGGCCGAGAATCACATGCGTGACGCCGATGGCTTTGAGCATCAAAGGAGAGGTCTCACCGGTGTAAGCGCCCTCGTCGGCGAAGTGCATGTTCTGCGCGCCGATCGCGACCCCGGAGCCGGTGGCGGCCGCGATTACCACAGAGATGGAGGTGAAGGAGGGGCAAACGACGACCTCGTCGCGGTCGTGGTTGGCGACCAGGGGCAGGAAGTTCTTCATGAACTCCTGGGCCTGGGCGGGGGTTTTGTACATTTTCCAGTTGGCGGCGATGAGCGGCTTGCGCGGCATGGTGGGTGGCTCCTCAGGGTGATTGTAGAAGAGGGGCAGGAAGGGTACGGTGATCCAGGATACAGGCAGCAGCATACGGCGAGCGTACGGCGAGCGGAAGGCGAGCCAAAGGCGAGCGAGCAGCGATCAGCGTTTAGCGATCAGCGTTTAGCGTTTAGCGTTTA
>PMAD01000104.1 GCA_003152415.1 Acidobacterium sp. | reverse complement strand
TCTCAAGGTCACCACTCGCCTGGTGTACGTCGATGTGCTGGTGCGCGACAAAAGCGGAAACGTGGTGCGCGGTCTTACCCAGCAGGATTTCAGGATCATGGAGGACGGCAAACCGCAGCCTGTCCAGTTTTTTGAGGCACACGATGCGGTGCCTGCCAGTCCGCCAACCCCTGCCGCGCCGGAAGTGGCAAAGGCCGAGTTTTCCAACGTGAACGCCGGCAGCGCCTCGCTGCCCATGACGATGGTGCTGTTCGACCTTCTCAATACGCCCTATGACGATCAGCTATCCGGGCGCCAGCAGATGCTGAAGTTCCTCAACACCCTGCCCGGGGGAGAGCGCATGGTGGTGTTCACGCTGGGCAACCGTCTGCAAATGACCCAGGGGCTGAGCGGCAGCCCCACGCTGATCGAAGCGGTTGCGAAGATGCTGGTCCCAACGAATCGCGGCCTCGACACCTCGAAAACCGAGGCTATGCAGGACGATCAGGTCGCGGACAACTTCAAAAGGCAATCCAGCCCGTCTCTCGGCGCGCTACCCGGCGCCAGTGCGAGCGACAATATGGGGTCCAAACCGGATGCTCAATCCTATGAGACCCGCGCGCGCAGCACGATTTCGGCTCTCGGCGAACTGGCGAAAGCGATGGCGGACTACCCAGGGCGCAAGAGCCTCTACTGGGTGGCGGAAAGCTATCCGCTCTCGATCGAGATTGTCGGACCTCCGGTCGATACGGATCCCTCTTTTGGATCGGCGACTCAGTTCGATACCAGCCAAATCAACCTGCAGGGCCACTTCAACCAGACGTCGAAGGACGAAATGCGGGAGACGCTGAACCAGTTGGCCAGCGCCAGAATTGCGGTGTACCCCACCAGCATCTTCGGACTCGCCTCGCAGGCCTCGAGCGCGGCCGTCACTTCGCCGGTGGAGTTCGGCGGGCAGAATCCGGGCGATCCGCGTGGCGGCTTCTTCACCCTGAATAACCTCAAAGTCGAAATGAACGATCTGGCTCGCGTCACCGGCGGCGAGGCGATCTTCGGAACCAACGACATCGCCGGAGCCATGCGGCGCACTATGGACGACAGTGCCAGCTACTACACGCTCGCCTACACACCAACTAACCAGACGTGGAACGGCCAGTTCCGCGCCGTCCGCGTGAATGCGACCGGGGACTTGAACCTGATTTACCGGCGCGGTTACTTCGCTACGCCCGATGGCTCCGCGACCGATTCGGGCCAGGATTTTGAGCGCGCCATGCAGCCCGGTGTTCCGGAAGAGACGGGCCTGCGCGTGCGGTCCAGGGTCCTCCCCGCGGATCCGCAGCACCCGGGATTGTTCGTCGAGTCCACCATTAATACCGCGGACGTCGCTTTCGCCACGATGCCGGACGGCCATCGCCGTGCGAAGCTGTTCGTCCAGCTGGTCGGGTTCAGCGACGCCGAACAACAGCCCAAAACTGTGCCGCAAACCTCCGGCACCCTCAACATCGACCTGGATCCGCAGAAGTATGAATACATCGTGTCCGCCGGCATCGCCTTCCGCCAGCAGCTGGAACTCAAACCGGGAGCGTACCGCGTGCTGTTGGGGGTCAGCGACCAAAACAGCCATAAGGTCGGCACCATCGAGATGCCGATTACCGTGCCTGCCAGCTAAGTCCGTCGCCCTGGACAAGGCCCAACGGGTTGACCGGACAATGGATTCCCTGACAATTCGCTTCACCCGGAGACGAACAGGAGTCTGACGATCTGCAAGGAGTGCGGTCCGTGAGTAGACCGATGCTGATTGCGATTCTCGCCGCAATGATCTGCCCTGCGCTGCCGGCCCAGCACATGACCGTGGACCAGTTGCGCGAGATGCTCGCAGCACAGAAGGCCGCGCACAAATCCGATGGCGATATAGCGGGGAAAGTCGCAGCCGTTGGGCTGACAGAAGAGTTGACTCGCCCGGCTCTCGACAAAATGGAGGCCGATCTCCAGCCCGGTCCTAAGACCATCGAGGCTCTCGATCTGCAGGCGGATGTTTCGGGTTTTCTCGATCCTCCCCCCGGTGAGCTGCCCACGAAAGATCCCCCCGATGCCGCCACCCGCGACCAGATGATGCGCAAGGCCATCGAATTTGCTGCCATCACCATGCACCGTATGCCGGATTTCCTCGCCACCCGTGCCACGCGCGGGTTCGATGATCAGCCTTTGCAGATTTCGCTCAGCGGCTGGTTTCCGGCCCAGAGGGATCTGCATTTGGCGGGCACCTTCACCCAGCAAATCACCTATCGCGATGGACACGAGGTATCCGACCCGGGGCCTCCCGGGGACGTCGCCGGACCGCAGCCCCAGGCGTCCCCGGACGGTCTGACCACCACTGGCGAATTCGGTCCGATCCTGGCCACTGTGATCACCGATGCGCTGAAGGGTCAGATGACCTTTAGCCATTGGGAGCAAACCTCCGCCGGCGTGACCGCAGTCTTTCACTTCCAGATTCCCCAGGATGCTTCCCATTACCCGGTGAACTTCTGCTGGATCGAAGGGCCGCGCCTCAACTCCTATCGGCACATCAACGATATGGCCGACGCTCACCTCAACTGCTACAAGGGCACGCCTGCCTACCACGGTTCCATTTCCATCGACCCCGCCACCGGAACCGTCCTGCGCATTGCCATTGAATCGGACGTGCCGCCAAAGGATCGCCTCGCCCGCGCCGATCTCTTCGTCGAGTACGGCACTGTGGAGATTGGCGGGCGCCTCTACACCTGCCCGGTTCGCAGCGTGGCCATCTCGCTCGTCCGCTTTCCGGCCACTGAAGTGTCTCCCGCCAGAACCATGCTGTGCCTCAACGACGCGACCTTCTCGAGCTACCATCGCTTCGGCGCGAGCGTTCGCGTTGTGCCGGCGCAGTGAGAGTGGGCTTTGCGATGTGATGGAGAACACGGACCCCGTTTTCGAGGGACCCCTATAATCTGCCTGAATCTTGGAGCCGCCCCGCGGCCCTCTTCCAGCCTGGAGGCGTATGAGAACACGACACAGCCGTGTTTTGCTTGCATGCGCACTCCTCAGTGGTTCAGCTCTCCTCGTGAGCATCTCATTTTGGCCGTTCCCCGCGAGGGCCGCGTCGCAGCAGGCGGGCAGCGTGGCAAAGCTCACCGTCGACTATCCGCTCCCCGGCTCCATCTTCCCTCCGGAAATCACGGCGCCCACGTTCCTGTGGCATGACTCCAGTACGGCAAGCCACTGGGTTATCGAAGTTTCCGTTGGCCGCCACGGCGAGACCCTTCGCGTGAACGCCGCAGGCGAGTTTCTGCAACCCGGCGAACTGGATACCCGCGCTGGCACCACGCTCGAATGGACTCAGGAGCAGCAATCGACGCGGACCTGGAAGCCGGATGAAAAGACCTGGGAGAGAATCAAGCAGCTCTCCGTCCAGGAGCCTGCGACGATCAGGATTACCGGTTACGCGGACGGGGGTGTGGCTCAGCCACTGTCAACCGGCAGCGTAACCATCTCCACTTCGCCTGACCCGGTCGGTGCTCCCATCTTCTATCGCGACGTTCCTCTGATGATTGCGCCCCTCGTCGGACCAGGCGCCATTCAGCCGCTCCCGCCCAGCGCCGTGCCCCTTATCAAATGGGAACTCCGCGACATCGCTCAGCCCCGCAGCCACACCGTCATGGAGAATCTGCCCACCTGCGCCAATTGCCACTCCTTCTCCCGCGACGGCAGAACCATGGGCCTGGACATGGACGGACCTCGCAATGACAAGGGCCTCTATGCCGTGGTCTCGATCTCGAAAGACATGACCATCACCAACCGGGACGTGCTTCGCTGGGCCTCCTTCAAAGAAGACGCCGGGCCCCTGACCTCCGACCCAACCGTCAAGAGGTTCGGGTTCATGTCCCAGGTCTCTCCCGACGGAAAACACGTCATCACGTCCATCGCCCCGCCCGGAACCAAAGATATCCATGGCGCCGAAGCCCCAGGATTTGCCGCCGGCGTGGTCAACCGCCTCTTCAGCATGAATTATCAGAACCTCACCTTCACCCAGGTCTTCTTTCCCACCCGCGGCATTCTGGCGTGGTACGACAGAGCGGACAGGAAGCTGCGACCACTGCCCGGAGCCGACGATCCGGCCTGGGTCCAGACCAGCGCCTTCTGGTCGCCGGACGGCAGATGGCTGATCTGCAGCCGGGCCACGGCGATCGATCCCTATCCACCGGGCGCTCCGAAGCCGACGTACGCGAACGATCCGAAGGAGCCGTTGGTCCAGTACGACCTGTACCGGATTCCGTTTAATGATGGCAAAGGCGGGAAGGCCGTGCCGGTGCTCGGCGCCTCGAACAACGGCATGAGCAACAACTTCGCCAAAGTCTCGCCGGACGGCAAGTGGATCGTCTGGGTGCAGAACCGAACAGGATTGTTGATGCGCCCCGACAGCCGCCTGTTTATGGTGCCGTTCGCAGGCGGCAAAGCCCGGCTCATGACCTGCAATACGCCGCGGATGAACTCCTGGCACACCTTCTCGCCGAACGGGCGGTGGCTCGCGTTTTCATCCAAGGGCCGCTCGCCTTACACGCAGCTGATGCTGACGCACATCGATGTTCAGGGCCATGATTCTCCCGCCATCATGGTCGAGAACACGACCGCGGCCAACCGCGCCGTCAACATTCCCGAGTTCCTGAATATCCCACACGGCGGACTGGAGAAGATCGACCCCCAGGCAACGGAGTTCTACCGCCTCTTCAATGACGCCTATGCATTCATCGAGAACAGCCAGTATCCGCAGGCCATTGAAGCGATGCGCGGGGCCCTCGAGCGCGATCCCGACGATCCGCTCGCCCACTATGGCCTGGCGTCGGCTTTCTCGGCCAATGGTCAGGAGCGGGAGGCTCTCGATGAGTATCGCAAGGCCTGCGCGCTGAACCCAAAAAGCGCAGCCTGGCTCGACCACCTCGCTGTGTCTCTCGCGAACAACGGCGATACCGAGGAGGCCATTACCACTTGGCGGCAATCGCTCGCACTGAAGCCGGATTCCGCAGCTACGGAAACCGATCTGGGAACGGTGCTCTTCGACAGCGGGAACCAGCCGGAGGGGATGGAGCATCTGCAGCGAGCTGTTAACCTCGACCCCAAACTCCCTGATAGCCACAATCATCTCGGCCTGGCGCTGGCTGAGTCGGGACAAGTGGACGCCGCAGTCGAGCAACTGCAAAAGGCGATCGAGCTTCTTCCGACTTCCGTCGAGTATCGCTTCAATCTCGGCTACGTTCTAGAGTCTCGCGGAGACTTTTCCGCAGCCGTGGAACCCCTCGAGAAGGCCGTGGAACTGAGCGAAAGCAGGAACTGGCACTGTCTGGCGGAGCTGGCCAGGGCCTGGGACCACACCGATCGATCCGCGCAGGCCGTCGAAGCGGAACGCAAGGCGCTGGATCTCGCAGTGCAGGAACACAACGACGAGTTGGCAGCGAGCCTCCGGAAACTCCTCGACCGCTATCAGCAGGACAGCGCGAAGGCTCGGAATGCTGGCCCGGCGGGAAGCAGACCATAGCAGTTCTCTGCCCTCATGGATGTTTGACCGGAGCCGGCCTGGCGATGCTCGGGTCGACAACGCCTTTGCCCTCGAGCATGTTGTAGTGTTGATCGGCGGCGACGTTGGTTAGGTTCTCCACCAGCCCCGAAGGCCAGTGAATCTCCACCTTGTCGATCTTGGTGGCGCTGCCCAGCCCAAAGTGAACGCGAAGATCGTTCTGCGAAAGATAGCTGCCTCCGCTGTGGATTTCGCTGGTCTGCGTCACCCCTCCGGCCACAATTTTGATGCGCGCGTTGAGCGCCAGGCGGTTGCTCTTTGTGCCGTCGAGTTCGAAGCTGACCCAGTGGTTTCCGGGCACGCCGTGGTTCCGGAGGATCATCGGCCTTCCATCCAGGTCTTCGATCACCACGTCCATGTTGCCGTCGTTGAACAGATCGCCAACTGCCAGACCGCGCGAGACACGCCGCTCCATCAACGCCGGTCCGGCTTCGTCGCTTGCGTCGCAGAAGGTCCCGTCTTTCTGGTTCATCTGCAGCAGTTTCGGCTGACGATAGCCGCCGCCGGAGGGCAGCTGATCGACCTGCGGATACACATGACCGGTCACGGTGATCAGGTCAAGCCAGCCGTCGTTCGTGAGGTCGACGAAGGCCGTTCCCCACTTCACCCACGGCAGGGACGGAAGAGCAACGCCGGAGGGGTAGGACACTTCGTCAAAGTCCCAGTTGCCCTGGTTGCGGTAAAGCAGGTCGTTCTCGTCGGTAAAGTTCGTTACGTAAATCGAAGGGCGGCCGGTGTGATTGTAGTCCCCGAGCGCGATCCCCATGGAAGCCTGTTCGGAGCCGTCTTCACTGACTGCCGTGCCCGATTGAAGTCCAATCTCCTCGAACTTGCCGTTGCCCAGGTTCTTGTACAGGTACTTCGGAGTGGAATCGTTGGTGACATAGATGTCGGGCCGCCCGGTGTTATTGAAATCCGCCCACACCACACCGAGGCCGTAATATCCATCGGGATCGCTCACGCCGGCCGCCTTCGATACGTCGGTGAACGTACCGTCGCCGTTGTTATGAAAGAGCGAGTCGCCGGCGCCGCGCAGCCCTCGCGGTCCGCACTGCACGTCGATCCCACGGTATTTGCAGAACGATGCGCTTCCGAAGGTAGGCATGTCGTTGAGATGGAAATCAACGTAGTTGACGACCATCAAATCGACAAAGCCGTCCAGATCGTAGTCCCCGAAAGCCGCCCCCGTGGAATAGCGCCCATCGCGAACGTGGGCTTGTTCCGTCACGTCGGTAAAGGTGCCATCGCCATTGTTACGGTACAGAACGTTGCCTCCGAGGCATGTGAGGTAGAGGTCGGGCCAGCCGTCGTTGTTGTAATCGCCGACCGCCCCCCCGGATCCGAAACAGGGAGTGTTCAAGCCAGATTTTGCGGTGACATCGGTAAACGTTCCGTCGTGATTGTTGTGGTAAAGGCCCCCCGGAGCATTCACTCCCTTGATGGCCTGATCGACTGTGGGTGCGTTGGTGAAATAGATATCGGGCCAGCCGTCGCGGTCATAGTCGATGAGAATCACGCCGCCGCTCATCGATTCGACGATGTACCTCTTGGAGGGGTCGGAGGTGTGCGTGAAGTCGATATGCGTGGATGCGGTGATGTCTTCGAGCTGCGGAATCGCGCGACCGCTGCACTTCGTCGCCCTGGCGCCGGGCGGCGGGGGTGGCGGCGTCGGATGCCCTTCGCCCATCTGCGCGGCGGCAACGCTGAGAGCGCAGAAGATTACGGCAACAGGTCGCAGGGACCTCAACGGTCTAATGAACAAACCTAGGGGATCCTTTCCTGGTGGGTCTGCTGCCTGATGGCATCTGCAACACGCGCGCGGGACTGGGCTTTGAGTCCTTTGTAAATCTCCAGTTCCCGGTCCGCATCCGCGTCGCGGCCCAGCTTTCGGTATGCCGCCTGCAATTGATAGTGTATGTAATCCTTGTCCGGGCTGAGGCTCGCCGCGGCCTGCAGATGGACCGCCGCGTTCGCAAAGTCACCGCGATCCATCAGAATTTTCCCCGCTTCGTACTGCGCATTCACGTAGTCCGGGTTCGCGGCAATCACCTTCAGGTAAAGCGCGAGCGCCTCGTCGATCCTCGATTGCTGCTGATCCACAAACCCGAGGTGGTACAGGGCATCGGGTTCGTCAGGCACCGCATTCAGCTCAGCCTCAAATTCCTTCGCCGCGTCCGGCCAGTGTTCCCAGCGAATGTAGGCCAGCCCCTCGTAGAAATGCGCCCTCGGCAGCGTGGCCTCGGAATCGAGCGCGCGCTCGAGCGTCGCGACTGCGCGCGCATAATCCCCAATCTCGGTCCAGAGCTGGCCCACGAGGAGTAAGGTCTCGGGCGCGCGCGGTTGCGACTCATAAGCGGCCAGCACTTCCGTAGCCCGCTTCATGTCGCCGGTATGAGCCAGCGAAGCCGCCCACGCGTAGCCCGTCTCGCTGTCGGTCATGCCGGCTGGCCCCAGGGGCTCAAACGTGCGCACGGCATCCGCAAACTTGTCGGTGGCGAACCAGGAAAGACCCAGCATCCCGCGAACCGCGGAAGAGTCGTCGCCCTGCCTCTGAGCCGCCGCGAGCGCCCGAGCGGCCTCGGCGTAGTCTTTGCTGCGGAAGGCGCACAGGCCAAGGTTCTTCTCGAGCCCCGACAGTCCGCTGTCCCAGTGCTCAGCCTGCTGGTAGAAGCCGAGAGCCGCGGGATAGTTCTTTTGAATGGCGTTCGCAGTCGCCAGGTCGTTGAATGCGAGGGCCAGAACCGACTTCAATGCCAGCTCGCGCCGCCTCGCCTCCGCCAGCTGTGCCGCGGTTAGCCTGCGGCCCCCGGAAGGATCGTCGCTGTTGTGCACCGGGGGTGCTGATTGGTTCTCCTCCTGGCGGGTCAGCGGCACCACGGCCGCACCCATGTCCCCGCCGCTCTCGGCCTGGGTCCTGCTCACCTCTTGCTGGGTCTGCGCCATGATTTTGTTCTGCAGCTCACGCGCTTTGGCAGCAAAAGCGTTGCTCTCCTCCGTGCGTCCGCTCTGAGCCGTGATGCGGGTCAGGTCGACGTAGGCGCGGCGAATCTGATAATCGGTGCGCGCCTCGTCGCTTCCGGTCAGCTGGATCGCCTTGCGCATCATGGCCTCTGCTCGATCCATTTTCTCCTCGGCATACGCGTTCATGCCGAGATAAAGGAAGGAGTCGGGCGAAGTAGGATCGATGCGCGCGGCCGCAGTCAGGTACTTGTCCGATTCCTCGTACTTGCGTTCTCCCGACGTGGTCAGACCCAACATGTAATTGGCCAGGTAATCCTCCGGATAGAAATCGGCTTCCTTCTGCAATTCCGCTTCGATGGCCGGCGTGGGCTTCCAGTCGTTCAGAAAGAGCTCAGCGAGGCCGAGAAAATAGTGAGCGTGCGGCGTGCGCGGGTCAATCGCAATGGCGCGCTGAAACTCGCGAATGGCGGCCTGCATATCGCCACCATCGCGGAAAGCGCGGCCCATCAGCACATGGAGGGATCCGCTGTCGCCCGCTATGCGCTTCATCTGCGCGAAAACCTCAATCGCGCGCTGCTTGTCTTCCGGCGTCTTCGTTTGCAGCAAGCACTCGGCCAGCGGATACAGGTTATCGACCGTAGGCTCGGCCGTCGCAATCCGGGTGAATGGCTCGACCGCCTTGACGTACTCTCCCTTCTGGTCCAGGGCACTGGCCAGAAGCCTGTCCGCGCCCAGATTGTGAGGATCGGCGGCGTGGGCCTTCTCTGCAAGCTCAATGGCCTCGTCCAGATGGTCGGCCTGCAGTTCGGCGTACCCCAGGGGCTCATCAACAGCAGGATGATCTTCGAATTCCATCGAGCCACGGTAGAGCTCGATGGACGCGGAGTAGTCGGATTGCACCAGTTTGAGGCTGGCAAGCTCGCGCAGGGCCGAGGCGATGACCAGGCGATTGGCCGCAGCCACCGTCGAGGGGTCGCCGGAGCTACGCGCCTGTTCAGCAGCAGCGAGACGCCTTTCCAGCTCATCGGGCGCCAACTGCCCCTTTTGTGCCCCGGAAGGTCGGTGAGTCGTTTGCTGAGCCGCTCCGAAAGACACGGTCCCAAACACGACCAGGAGCACGAACCAACCGGCCCAGCGAAAACAATCCGGAGAATGTCGGAATCGACGTACTAAGGGCGAGGAGTTCGACCGCATGGAGAAACTTGACTCGATTCTACTCCACAAAAAACTGCGGAGCCTGTGCAAGCGCTCCGCAGTTTTCGTTTTGCTTCTTACGTCAGGCCCTGAAGTTTTCGTCCCTTAGAACGAGAAGTTCAGGGAGTATTGCAGCTCGCGATTGCCCTTGGCAGTCTGCAAGCTGGTTGGCTGTCCGAGGGTCGCTCCGTTGTTCAACCCGGCCGCGGTTCCGGCACTGGTGATCACGTTGTTGGTCGGAGAGCAGGGAGCGCTCCCGCAGGCGATCACGCTGGGCGCGTATCCCTCACCTTCCAGACCGCCGCTGTTGAAGTTCGGGTGATTAAGGAAATCGAAGAAGTCCATAGCGAACTTGATTCTGTACTTCTCCTTGACCATCCAGTTCTTGGCTAACTGTGAGTCCCAGTCCTCGGTCGGAGCACCGTAGCCAAAGCCGCGGTGTTCGATGTTGGCTGGAATGGTTCCCAGTGCATAGCCGACCAGCGTGAATGCACCGGAATTCAAAACGTGGTTCGTCTTTTCACCTGCGTTAACCTTCTGCCCGGTCACCAGAGGACGGTTGTTGCCGTTATAGCCGGTGCCGATGAGCTGGCTGATCGGCGCCGAATTCGCGGCGTCGGTATAGCTTCCGTTGGAGAAGACGGTCAAAGAGCTCGCATGGACCGCGTCGACGATCCCGTTGACCTCCCACCCTCCCACGGTTTGTTTGACGAAGTTATTGGAGGCGGCAAACTTTGGCAGATAGTAAACCTCGTTTGCCACGAAGATATCCGGGCGGTTGATGTTGGTATTGCCCTTGTCCAGATTGCTGTTGCCCGAGTAGGTCTGGATCTCCTGATTGGCGCTGCCGGAGGAGTTGTCTTCTTCCACATCGCCGATCGAGTGTCCCCAGGTGTACGCCGCCTGGAACGTTGACGGACCCAGCTGCGAACGGAACAACGCCTGCAGCGAGTTGTAGCTGGCGTGACCCGCGCGGGAGAACCCGTTAATCTGACCGAAGTTGAAGGCCGGACGATACGGGTTGGTTCCCGTGCCGCTTCCGCTGAACACTGCGTTCGACCAGTTCGACGGCCCGATCCCGTTGAACTGCAGCATCGAAGTCAGGTGTTCACCGGTGTTTCCTACATAGCCGATTTGCATGGAGGTGTTCCGGTGAAGTTCCTGTTCGATCGTGACGTTGTACTGCCAGCTATTGGGCGTTACCGCATGTGCCACTCGGGCGAAGTTCGGCGAAACCGATCCGCCTCCAAAGCCCGGCGTCGACGTGCAGCCCGCGGTGGTGCACACCCAGCTGGTTGCCGAATCCAGCGGACGGTTGGAGCTTGCAGCCAGGGAGAAGGGAGCACCCTTTTCCATTCCTTCATCCTGGCCCACCAGCTCTCTCTGGAAGAACTGCCCCCCGCCTGCGCGGATTGCAGTCTTTCCGT
Organism: Acidobacterium sp.; assembly: GCA_003152415.1. GTDB lineage: Bacteria > Acidobacteriota > Terriglobia > Terriglobales > Acidobacteriaceae > Palsa-343. The sequence goes on along the minus strand of PMAD01000104.1, from coordinate 9,928 downwards.
TCCCGAATACATCCCACGCTATGCCCACACGCGGAGCAATGTCGTGGTCGTTATTCGGGATCAGCGCCCTGCTCGATCCCTGCGTCCCGGCCGACAAGCTAAAGGGAACGCCGAGGCTCGCCATCAGCTTGTTCGCGGCAGCGCATGGCTGGGTGCCAGGCTGAACGATCAGTCCGTTGCAGGCATCGGTAGGATTGGTGGTTGCCTCGGAAGCGCTCCAGTTCGCCAGGCTCCAGTTCGCCCACTGATTATCGGCCGAAAAAGGCTCGCGGTAGAAGGACCACCGCATGCCGAGTTCGGCAGTCAGTTTCCTGCTGAGCTTCCAGCTGTCGGAGAGGTACCACTCGTAGTCGTACCACTTCACCTGAGCGGTGATGTCCGTGCTGCCCTCGCCAATGCTGGTGAAGACCTGAGGCGAGGTACCGGTGCCCGGAACCAGCGCGTTGGCCAGCGTGTTGTTGGTTTGCACGCAGGCCGGTACGCCCGGCGTTGGAGCGGCTGTCGCCGTCGTCTGGCCCTTCAGGCAGTATGGAGCTCCACCCGGGAAGGTCGGACGGTCCGCTCCGTCGCCGGAGTCTTCCACCTTGATGTTGTTGCCGTAGAAGAAACCTGCCTTCAGCGTGTGGTTGCCCCTGACCTTAGACAGGTTGTCCTGGACGGTATAGAGGTCTTCGTGGTTCTTGTAGGGAGCAATGTTCCAGAACGACGCTTCGCCCTCGTAGGAGCCATACGGGTTGAATCCACCCCAGTTGCCGAAGAAGGCATCTTTCTCCTTGAGTGAAGATGGGAAAGTTGCCGGATACGATGTCTGGAGCGCCGGAACGATGCTGGCTTTGGTACCGCCGAGCGTGGTGATGATGGCGTTGTTCCCAAAACCGAACTCGACGTCATTGATCATGCTGGACGTGATGGTCGAGCTCAACTTTGCCATCACGCTCTTGGAGGGCTGGCTCCACGCCGACTGCACCGTCGGGAAGTCAGACTCGCCCCAGAAAGAGTCGCCCACGTTGGGAGTCGGATTGGTCCACGAGTCCTGCGTCCACCGGAAGGTAACGCGATTGGACTTGTTGATATCCCAATCCGGCCTCACGTTCCACTCACTCCAGTTCAGCGGGTTGTTGATGGGCGCGGCCCAGTTGAAGCCCGACGAGTTGAGCACGGTCTGCGTGCTGCTGACGTTCGGCAATGGGTAGAACTGCGCGAGCAGCGCCCCCGCCGCGTCGACACTCGTGAGCTTGTTGGGAGTGCCGAGCCAGGATGGGAAGCCCGGATTGGAGCCGGCGCCCGGAATAGCCGCGCCGCACTGATCGCTGGTCGCCGTTCCATACCCGCTGAAGTCGCCAGCGGATTCCGCAGCTGTGGGAGTGCAGGCGCCAAACGCGCTGCCGCGAATTTCCTTGTTCCACTCCTGGTTCCACCACACGAAGACATGGTCTTTCCAGACCGGGCCGGCGCCGTAGTACCCGTAGTCGTTGCGGCGCAGCTTGGCTTTGCCTACGTTCAGCTCGTTGTTGAAGAAGTTGTTGGCATCGAGCGCGCTGTTGCGGCCGGCATAGAAGAAGCCGCCGTGGATCGTGTTCGATCCCGACTTCGTGGTGATGCTGATGATCGCGCCCGACGCCTGTCCATATTCGGCCCCGAACGAATTGCGGATCATCTTGAACTCGGCGATCGCCTCCGTGGACGGATAGACCAGGATGGTGCGGTTAGAGCCGACGTCGTTGTTGTTGACGCCGTCCACCAGAAAGAGGTTATTGGTATAGGGATTGCCGTTTACCGAGAAGTTGACGCCCCCCTCCAGGCCCTTGTCCTCGCCGTCAAACGAGGCTGCGGGACTGACGCCGGGAGAGAGCTGAGTTAAACCGATGAAGTTTTCACCGTTCAGCGGAAGTTCCCGAGTCTGCTCGCCCGTCACAACTTCGCCGACCGATGCGGAGGCGGTTTCCACCTGGATCTGGTTCGCCTCAACGGTCACCGTCTGGGTTGTCGCACCCGGCGAGAGGGAACCGTTGATTGTCGTGTCGGTCGAAACGTGAACTTCCACATCGTCGACTTTGAATACCTTGAAATTTGGCGCGGTGATCGTAACCGTATAGGTTCCCACTGGCAGCTGCGCCAGCGAGTACGCCCCTATGGACGATGTGACCGTGTTGAACGCCACGTCGGTCGCGGTGTTTGTCACTGCGACTTTCGCCCCGACGATCACGGCACCGGTAACGTCTGTCACGTTGCCGACGATCGATCCGTAATAAGCTTGTGCATGTATGGCGGCAGGTATCGTCGCCAGCATCAGGATCGTGCAAATCGCCCAGATCCTGCTTCTTGCTCGAGACCCAATCCTTCTATTTGGCCACGCTGATGTCATGGAACCTCCCGTGAAAGCAGTTGAAACTTCTTGTTGTTCTTTCTGTGCTCGCTTCCCTTCTGGGATCGCGACCAGGACCTGCAATTGAAGCCCACCAACACAGCCGTGGACGTTTACCTGCAAGGCCAATACCCTCGCCACGTTCGTGACAGCATGACGTGGTCCTTTGAAATCGAGACAGTATTCTCCCTCGAACCGCCGACTGTCAATGAAATTCTTACTTTACTCAAACGTTTTGGCCCGATGGCGAGAGCTGGCCACAGGCCTCATTTGACGGACTGCGGAATCGCCATTCAAACCCGGCCAATCAGCCTGGCCGTGGCGCCTTTGAGGGGCTGAAACGAGGAAACGGGGGACCGATGAGATCGATATCACCACCCCTGGCACGGGAGCTCATTACCGCATTTCTCAGGGTTTCAGGGCCGAACACACGTGCTGCCAAAAAATGCGCTGATCCCCACGGTTCAGCCCTCTGGACCCACTTGGTTGGTAGCAATTTGATAGCAGACAGCACGGGAGTGCCGCTTTCTTACCATTCCACCGGCTTTTGACTCCTGTGTTTCCCTCCGCCAGCCAGCTATTCACTACCTTGACACGGTCGGGGGTTCGAGTCTCCGCGCACCTACCCTGCTTTCAATGATTTCCAGCCTGCCTGGTCCCTCGTTTCGCAGCCGAGATCTCAGTCGGCCCTCGTGAGCCTGACGATGGCGTCCGAAGTGTGCAGAAGGAAGTTCGCGCCGGGCTCGTTGTCGTCTTAAATGTCACCCCAGCGGGGTTCGGGGTTGACCGTGTTGAGGCCCTGCTGAATGTCGCCGAGCGTCACGTAGCCCTCGGCCCGGGCTTCCCGCAACCGGATCTAATGCCACACCGCCCACCACTGCCCGTTGCAGTCCGCGGATGTCCCGTCCCACGGCACCGCCATATCAAACCCGATATCCCACGTCACTCCGCCCGCCGTCCCTTGCGTCCGGCCCTTCCAGATCGTCACCTCCGGCTTCCCCGGCGCCATCAGCACGGTCGCCTGCCCCATCGGCATGTTCCCCAGCACCTGTCCACCCTTGGTCTTCACGCTGATCGCGCCAAAGAGAAACAGCTCCGCCGGCAATCCATTGTTCACCGGATACAGCGCAAACGTAATCACATCCCCAGACACCAGCGTCAGCGTGTCGGGTGTATTCGCGGGCAGAATCCACATGCCCGGTGGCGGTGGCGCCGGCTTCCAGTCCGACGAGTTTTGCGTCGTGAAGAACAGTCGAAGGTCGCCGCCGCAGTTGCCGGCCACCGATCCATACCGCAGGGTATAGAGAAGTCTCATGGGTGCTTCCTCCTGGAATCAACCAGACCCGCGAATCTGCTTCCATAGAAACAGAAACGCAGAACCGGAGCAGGGTTCAGTGCATAGTGTTGCTTACAGGCCCGGGCGTTTCAACTTTTGGCTTCATAGCTCGCTGTTCGCTCGACTCTCGCTGGCTTCTCGCTGGCAGTTTGCTCGGAGTTCGCTTTTCCTCGCTCGCCGTTGGCTCGCGTTTCTCCGCAGCCTTCCACCCCTGCTACCATCTCCGGATGTTCAAACTCGGCAAGCCGGAAACGCCTGGCCAATGGATCGGCCACATCCTTCTCGCCATCGTCGCGCTGCTTCTTGTCTGGTGGATGTTCCGGGCGTACGTGTTGTAGTCGGCTTCAAATCAGGATCGGCTCGCGTCGAGTTCCGCGCCGGGCGGCGCGGCCTGCATCGCCTTCGAGACGCGCCTTACGCCATCTGGCGCTCGTCAGCCCGCAGCAGCAGTTCCAGGTCCGACTCGTGCGCCAGCTTTTTCGGCGGCGTGTGATTCCCATCGAGCTCGACGACATACATATCCTGCAGGTACGCAAGCTTCCTGGCGACCACTCCGCTTGCCTTCCCGCCCTTCACACGAACCTGCTGCCCTTCTGCGAATGCCATGCACGAATCTTGCCCCTTTTCCCGATTTGGAACAATGGCTCTATGGGGACACGATCCATCCCCCTGGTAGGGACTGCACGGGCCATTACCGTAGAGCCCCTCCCCTCGGTTACTACCGTCCTATTTCCGCCGGCCCACCCATACGGGCCGAAATCGGCGAGAGAGATTCGTCGACCGGCGCACCCAGCAGCCTCCGATTCGCACACGCAGCTAAAAGATCGGGCTCAGGTTCACCCCTCCTGGCCGACAACGAACGTGAGGCCCGTCACAGCACCTCTCGCCCCGTCCGCTGAAAAATGTCCGGTGATCGAAACCGTCGAAACTTCCGCCGCCAAACTGCCGTTGCTTCCCATTACTGCCATCGCCCGCAAGCTGGGCCTGCGCGACGACGACTACGACCAACTCGGCCCCCAGTTTGCCAAGCTGCACCTCGACCTTCTCCGCGACCCCGCTCGTCCGCCGCGCGGCAAGCTGATCCTCGTCACCGCCACCACCCCCACAGCTTCCGGCGAAGGCAAGACTGTCACCTCCATCGGCCTCGTCCAGGGACTCGAGCACCTCGGCAAAAAGGCCATCATCACTTCCCGCGAACCCTCCCTCGGCCCCGTCTTCGGCATGAAGGGCGGCGCGGCCGGTGGCGGCCTCTCGCAAATCGAGCCCAGCGAGAAGGTCAATCTCCACTTCACCGGCGACTTTCACGCCATCACCTCGGCGCACAACCTTCTCGCCGCACTCATCGACGCCCACCTCTTCCACGGCAACGCCCTCAACCTCGATCCCGCCAACATCTGGTGGCCGCGCGCCATGGATATGAACGATCGCGCGCTGCGCAGGATCAGCGTCGAAGTCGACGGCAAGCGCGACGGCGCCAATCGCAACACCGGCTTCGTCATCACTGCGGCCTCTGAGATCATGGCCATCCTCGCCCTCGCCAAGGACCGCGCCGACCTGCGCCGCCGCCTCGCCGCCATCGTCATCGGCGCAACCCGCAACGGCAACCCCGTCCGCGCCGCCGACCTCAACGCCACCGGCGCCATGATGGCCCTGCTCGCTGACGCCATCCTTCCCAACCTCGTCCAGACCACCGAAGGCACGCCCGCCCTCGTTCATGCCGGCCCCTTCGGCAACATCGCCCACGGCACCAGCAGCATCATCGCGCAGCAAATCGGCCTGCGCCTCGCTGACTACGTCGTCAACGAATGCGGCTTTGCTGCCGACCTCGGCGCGGAGAAGTACATCGACATCGTCATGGGAGTTTCCGGCGTCAGCCCTTCGCCGCCGTGCTCGTCACCACGGTGCAGAGCCTCCGCAATCAGGGCGAAGGCCATCTCGAACAGGGCTTCCCCAACCTCGCTCGCCACGTCCGGAACCTGCAGCGCTTTGGCTTACCCACCCTTGTCGCCATCAACCGCTTCCCTCACGACACTCGCGAAGAACTCGACGAGGTTCACGCCTTCTGCAACGCGCTCGGCGTCCCCGGCGCCCTCACCGAACCCTTCACCCAAGGCGGCGAAGGATCGGAAGCTCTCGCCCGCGCCGTCGTCGACCTCATCGATCGCAATCCCGGCGTCGTCGCGCATCCCATCTACGCGCTCTCTAACTCTTATGAAGAGAAGCTGGAAAAAGTCGCCACGCAAATCTACGGAGCCGACGGCGTTACCCTCAGCGATACCGCGCGCGCCAAATTGAGTGAGTTTGTCGACTGGGGCTACTCGGCCCTGCCCATCTGCGTCGCGAAAACTCAGTACTCCTTCACCGACGACCCCAAAAAGCTCGGCGCGCCCGTTGGCTGGACGCTACCCATCACCGACGTTTCGCTCTCCGCCGGCGCCGGATTCCTCGTCCTCATCGCCGGCAACATGATGCTCATGCCCGGCCTGCCCAAAGTCTCCCGCGCCGAAGAGATCGACGTCGACGACGAGGGCGACATCCTCGGCGTGTGACGGAGCTGGGTGCCGCGACGGCTACCCACAACCGCTACCCGCTGATAGCCGACCGTTCCAGCAGCTTCCTTTTCTTCCTCCGTCCAATCGCAAACACCACCATCCCCGCTCCCACCAGCACCGCCGTCAACACCAGCACCTTCGCCACCGCCATCGCCTTGTGCGGTTCCTCTTCCGCCGGAAACACCGACAGCACAATAGCCCCAGCTGTTGTTACAAATCCCATCACTGCGACGACTATTGCCATGGGACGCTTCCCGGGTACCCGCATCACCTCCGGACCAGCGGGCTGGCTCTGCGCCCACGCCATCGCCGCGAACAACGCCAGGAACGGCAGAAACGTCGTAATAATCGTCATGCTCACCATCACGTCGTACGCGCCGCGCACGCTGGTCCCCGCCTGGCCCAGCGCCGCCATCAGCATCCCCGCGAGGCCATACACCACAATCGCCACCCACGGCGTGTGGAACCGCGGATGCACCCGCGCAAACACTGGCGGCAAATAAAGATCGATCCCTGCTACAAATGGCAGCCGCGACGTCGACGACAGATACGCCGCCGCGCCGCCGATCGCCCCCAGCACCAGCAGCCCGGCCACCACCACCCCCAGCCACGGCAGCCCCAGTCGCCCGCACTGCACCGCCGTGCCCTGCATAAACCCGTCCACGCCGGAAATCTGTCCCGCTGGCAGCGTCACCAGCAGCGCCGCCGTCCCCACCACGTAGCCGGCCGCGATCACCAAGCCGCTCACCACCAGTGCCCGCGGAACCGTCTTCCGCGGCTCCTCGATTTCCTCCCCCATAAACGATCCCGTCTCGCACCCAGAAAACGCACCAAAAATCGTCGCCCAGAAAATTGCGTTCCTCGCCGTCAAATGCGGCGTCATCGCTCCCCACGAAAATCGCGTCGCCACCCCGAACCGTTCCGCCGCCACGGCCGCAAGCGCCACCAGCAATCCCATCGACAGCCACATGCCGGTCGATCCGATGTTGTTCAGCCATTTCCCGGCGTTCAGCCCCACCACGTTCACCGCGGTAATCACCGCCAGCCACGTCACCGCAAACGTCATGAAGTACCAGGGGCTGCCTGCGAGCCGATGTCCCCGCTCCCCTGCCGCGAACAGCGCCGCCCCCGCGCCGAAATAAAGAATCGCCGCAAAGTACGGCAGGTTCGACATCCAGTACGTCCAGGCGCTCAGGAATCCCGCAAAATCCCCAAACGCTTCCCTCGCCCAGATGTACAGCCCGCCCTCCTGTGGATAGCGCGACGACAACTCCATCACGCTCGCCGCCAGCGGTACAAAAAATCCAATCAGCGCGAATATCCACACCACCAGCGCGCTCGGCCCCGCAGCCGCCGCCGTCGCCACCCAGCGCACGCTCAGCGTCGTGGCAATGTACAGCAGCGCCACATCCCGCAGCCGCAGCGTCCGCTTCAGCCCCTGCGCATGACCGTGCCCCGCTGCGTCCGCCACGATCACCGGCACGACCGGAATCTCAGCCACGCGCGCCGCTTTCCAGATCCTTCAGCACCGCCATCGCCGCATTCCGCCCGTTCACCCCAATCACGCTGCCCCCCGGATGCGTGCACGCCCCGCACAAATACACGCCCTCCATCGGAGTCCGCGCCGCCAGCCGCCGCGACCACATATACGGCGGCAAACATTCCCCCTGGAAAATATGCCCGCCCGTCAGCCCCACCTTTTCCTCAATGTCGGGAGGCCCCAGCACCTGCGCCTCCACAACCGCAGAATCAAGATTCGAACAGAACCGCCCCAGCGACCCAAGCGCCAGCCGCCGCACTTCCTCCCGCCGCGTTTCCCACGTCCCCCGCGCAAACGTGTAAGGCACATACTGCGCAAACACGCTCATCGTGTGCATCCCCTCTGGCACAACGCTCCGATCATGCACGCTCTGGAAGTACAGCTCGCACCACAGCGCCTCCGGCAACTCGCCCCGTTTCGCCGCGGCAAATCCCGCCTTCCACTCCGCCTTCGTCAGCGGCGCGTTGATCTGTCCATAGTGGTGCGGCTCATCCGTCCCCGGCCGCGTCTTGAAATTCGGCAGCTCCCGCAGCAGCACATTTAGCTTCACGGTGCAGCCTTCAATCGGGACACTCTCCACCCGCGCCTTCCACTCCGCATCAGCCGCCCCATCGAGCAACCGCAACGTCACCCGCGGATCCGCATTCGACACCACCACCCGCGCCGCGATCCTGTCTCCGCCCTCGAGCACGACACCTTCGCCCGGCACAATCTCCGCGACACCGACGCCCGAAGCCACCACCGCGCCCGCCTCGCGGGCCGCATCGCAAAAATAAAACGACACCATCCCCATGCCGCCGCGCACATACCCCCACATCCCCGGCATGCCGCCCAGCCGCCCCGACGCATGATGGAACCGGATCGACGCCGTCCCCGCATCGAACGGGCTCGCATTGGTCCCGATCACTCCCTGCCCCAGATACGCAATTTGTAACCGCTCCTCTTGCAAATAGTGCTCGACAAACTCCGCCATCGACCACTCGTAGAGCAGCTTGCGTGCATCCTCATCGCCGTTCAAACGCGCGTCGATCTCTTCCGCCGTCGGCGCGTCGCCAATCCACGCATCCCCATCCCCCGCCGGGCGCAGCTTGTCCCGCAACCGCCCCAGCGTCGCGTTCATCGCCTTCCATCCCTCCACATCGCCCGGCGAAAATCGCCGAATCTCCGCCTCGCACTGCGCATCGTCATCCCAAAGCTGCACGCTCGACCCATCCAGCAGCGGCACAAACAACCCATTCACCGCCGGTGTCCAGTGAAATCCCCGCTCCGGCAAATTCAGCTCTTCCACCACCTTCGGGTGCAGCAGCCCCGCCAGATACGCGCACGGCGACATCCGCACGTCCGGATGCGTCTCCGGAAACGGCTCCTCAATCGTGCACGCTCCGCCCACGCGTTCGCGCGTTTCCAGCACCAGCACGCGCTTCCCCGCCCGCGCCAGATACGCTGCGCACGCGAGGCCATTGTGCCCCGCTCCAACAACAACAACATCCCAGGGACGCGCGGCGAGATCCCGCACTGGCGCAGGCAATCCGACCTTTCCCAGAACCGCGGCTGTTGGCGACGTGCTCAGATCGAATCCTCCTCAGCGTTTCCTGCCAGTATCTACACCCAAACGCCAACGCGAAAGCAAATTGCAAACGCGACCCCCGCCCCAGCCTCCTCGCACCGCGCCTCGGTTCACCACCTGTCCTCTGCGTCCTATACTGTCGCTTCGCTCAGAGAACGTTTTCTTCAGGAGCCTCCACCCTTCATGTCTCGCATTCGTACCCTCCTTGTCGCACTCGCAGCCTTCGTCGTCATCCTCCTCGTCGCGCCCTCCGCACCGGCCCAGCAAACCGCCGAGGCCCAGCAACCCTGGCTCAACACATCCCTGCCCACCGACCAGCGCGTCGACGCCCTCATCTCGCAAATGACCCTCGAAGAAAAAGTCCAGCAGATGCGCGATCACGCCCCCGCTATCCCGCGCCTCGGCGTGCCCAAATACGACTGGTGGAATGAAGGCCTGCACGGCGTTGCCTTCGCCGGCTACGCCACCAACTTCCCCCAGGTCATCGGCATGGCCGCCACCTGGGACACGCAGCTGGTCCACACCATGGGCCAGACCATCTCCATTGAAGCCCGCGCCAAATACGACG
>PMAD01000073.1:5117-13745 GCA_003152415.1 Acidobacterium sp. | reverse complement strand
GATATTTGGCGGGTTTATTCTCTCAATCTGATATTCTGAACTTATAGAGTAGAAAAAGAAAAAGGCCGCCTCATGGGCGGCCTTTTCCATTTCCGGAGAGAGGAATGCCATGCCTCTGTCAGCGCCACGGCTGGACCCGCAGCCAGCGCAGTCGCCAGGCTCGTATCCTGCCATCCCTCCAGGCACCCCTGGTAACCGTGCCAAAGGGCTCCGACAACCGGCCCATTTTCAGCCGCTTGCCACAGCCCCAAAAGTACCCAACCCCAAGCCACGCCGATGCAGCCACTTGCCACAGTCCCATACCCAGGGGGGCACCCCCCTGTTTTGCCGCTGCGGCTTCGAATCCGCAGAACTCCCCTATTGTGGCTGGCTGGTTCCTGGTGGCGAAGTTGCCGTTCCAGCCGGCGGAGTCGTGGTTCCCGTTGGCGGCGTGCTGGTTCCTTGTGGCGGAGTCGTGGTGTTGGCTGGCGGCGGTGTTCCTGCCGGCGGCGTGGCCGTTCCAGGCGGAGGGTGCACACCCGATCCAGGAGGCCGCACGCTCATCCCAGGCGGACCCGGCCGCGCAGCGGGCGGCGGAGGTGCTGGCCGCGTGTCACTCTGGCTGATGAACTCTAGGTCGAAAATCAACTCGGCCTTCGCGGGAATCGGGCCTTTGCCCGCGTCCCCATACCCCAGTTCGTACGGAATGAATAAGCGGCGCTTGCCGCCGATATGCATTCCTTCGAACCCGGTGTCCCAGCCGGGAATCACCTGATGCGTCCCGTAGGGAAACGAGATCGGCTGGTTGCGGTCACGTGACGAGTCGAACTTCGTCCCATCGACCAGATAGCCGGTGTAGTGGACCGTCAGCCATTTGCCGGTTTTGGCGACCTCGCCGGTACCAACCTGCGTATCGACATAGTCCAGCGAGTAGGTTGCCGGCCCGCCGCTGAGTTCTTCGCGAACCGCCGCGCTCACCAGCGGCGAGGCATAGTCCAGCTTCATCGTCGGCGTGCGAGTCACGGTGTAGAGGACTTTCGCGCATGGAGCAGAAGCCGGAAGCGCCGGGATCTTCAGCGACAGCTCCGGCGTCGTCACGCATCCGGGTGCAGCCCGATGCGGCGCCGCAGCTGCGGTCGACCGATGCGCCGTCGACGCTGGAGGTGTTGTTTGCGCAGCCAGCGGCAGTGCGGCCGCGGCCATGAAAAGGAGAATGGAGCTGAGTAAAGAACGCTTCGTCATCGCTTCCCAGTGTATGCGAAGCCAGGGCTGTTTCGCCCTGCTGTGACCCAATCCGTATAATTCCGGCACGCCCCAGGGAGGGGCTTGCACGATGCGCATGATGCTCCACGTTGTTATGCCGATCGAAACCGCCAACGCCGCGATTCGATCCGGCCAGTTCAGTCCTTTTATCCAGAAGGTGCTCGCGGACCTGAAACCCGAAGCCGCCTACTTTACGGAAACCAATGGCGTCCGCAGCGGTTACATCTTCTTCGATATGAAGGATGCCAGCCAGCTGCCCGCCATCGCCGAGCCCTGGTTCCTCGGCCTCAACGCCACCATCACCGTAAAGCCCGCCATGACGCCCCAGGATCTGGGCGGCGCAGCCGGCGCCGCCATTGAGACCGCCGTCCAGGCGTACCCCAAAACCTTAGGCTCCTGAAGCAAGTCTTCTGCTCGTTCGCAGCGAAACAGGCCACTCCCCCATCTTTCTTCTTTCGGCGCCTGCCCGCGCCACCGGAACCCATGCCTCCAGCGATGTACAATTCCTCCCGAACCGCCGAGGAGAGAAACGCGCCTATGAAGATCCGACTCTGTTCCGCGACGATTGCAGCCCTCGCCTTCCTGACCCTGCTGCCCGCCAGCCGCGCCCTCGACAACGGCGTTGCCCGCACGCCGCCCATGGGCTGGAATAGCTGGAACAAGTTCGCCTGCAAGGGGCTGAACGAGCAGGTGGTGCGCGCCACCGCCGACGCCATCGCCACCAATGGCATGAAGGACGCCGGCTATCAATACGTGAACATCGACGACTGCTGGCAAACGGGCCGCGATGCCGACGGCAACATCATCGTCGACGCGGAGAAATTTCCCTCTGGCCTCAAAGCGCTGGCTGACTACATCCACAGCAAGGGATTGAAGTTCGGCGTTTATACCGACGTGGGAACCAAAACCTGCGCTGGCCGCCCAGGCAGCATCGGCCACGAATATCAGGACGCCCGCCAATACGCCGCCTGGGGCGTCGACTACCTCAAGGAAGACTGGTGCCACACGCTGCCCGGCCAGAACGCCGAGTCCTCCTACACGCTGATGCGCGACGCGCTCGCCGCCACCGGCCGCCCTATCGTCTTCAGCCTCTGCGAGTGGGGATCGAACAAGCCGTGGCTGTGGGCCGGACCCGTCGGCAACCTCTGGCGCGCTACCGGCGACATCCAGGACTGCTGGGACTGCAAGAAGCAGTGGGGCGGCAACGGCGTTGCGCAGATTATCGATCTGATGGCCGGCCTCGAGAGCTATTCCGGTCCCGGCCACTGGAACGATCCCGACATGCTGGAAGTGGGCAACGGCGGCATGACCACCGAGGAGTACCGGGCTCACTTCAGCATGTGGGCCCTCTTCGCCGCGCCTCTGCTGGTCGGCACCGACATCGCCAATATGTCCGCCGACACCCGGTCGATCCTGCTCAACCGCGCGGTCATTGCCGTCGATCAGGATCCTCTGGGCCACGCCGGAAGCCGCGTGAAGAAAGAGGGCGATACCGAGGTCTGGTCCCGGCAGCTGGCCGATGGTGGACGCGCCGTCGTGCTGCTCAATCGCAGCGCCAACCCGGTCTCTATCGGGGTGGCGTGGACCGATATTGGCTATCCATCAGGGTTGCGCGCCACGGTGCGGGACCTTTGGACCGATAAGGAAACCAAGGACCAGGCCGGCAACTACGCCGCGCAGGTACCGTCGCATGGGGTCGTAATGGTCACCATCGAGCCGCACGAATAAGCCATCACCTCAGTAACGCTATTGTTTTCGGAATGACGCCCGAACCCTCGTAACTCCAGGCGTTGCCGCGCGCATCCATCCCCCATTCGTGCGCAGAACCTCTCTTCGGCAACCGCTTGCCGCGGCTCGATCCGGCCGCAGTAACCGGCCGCCAGCACCACCGCTTACCTGCGCGGTAACGGCTCTGCCCCTTTCTATTTGATGCCCCCTTCATTACTCAAATGGAATTGCTCGCTGCTCAGCAACAGCGCAGAATCAGCAACATTAGAAACGCAAATGCAGCGCGTCCCCCCCGTTGATTGGCCGTACTGCAGACATGAGGAAAATCGCAGATGAAGCGTACCAGAAAGTTCCTGGACAGCCTGCTGAAGGACGGTCGTAAAGCCGACGCCATTGAGTGTGCTCTCGTCGCCTCCGCCGTGATCCTCACCGTCGTTGCGATCGAGGCCACGCTGATCAACCGGATCAGTCACGAATTCAACATGATCACCGACAGGTTCTGATTCACCGTCTCCTTACGCTGCGTCACCTGATGTACTTGCTGCGCTTTTGCCACCGTTCTCCCGCATTCTCCCCTTGGGTGGCGTTTTCCTTCTTCGCTGGCCAGCAGGAAGGAGCCGCCATCAATTGGGAGGAAATCTCGAATGCCAGACCATCCGAGACCCGTGCCGCGGGAATTGTTCGAATCACGCGTCTGGACTCACACCTCGGGAGGTTTGCTTTATGTTTCTTATCGTAGCGCTCGTTGGCACATCGCTCATCGTGGCACTCATGGGGTTAGTTCTCCCGCTTGCCGCCTGCATTAAAGGCAACTGAACCGCGCTCCGGCGTTATACGGCATCACGCCGCTCGGAGCAGCGAACGGCTCATCGAATCGATTGCGTCAGGTAAGCTAGCGGATCGGTTCGTCGATAGATTCGAAGATGTGACCCATCTTCTCCTGCTTCACGCGCAGATACTGCTCGAAACTGTCTTCGGCCGGCACCTCGGCGGAAACGCGTTCCGCCACATGCACGCCGGCGGCTTCGAGGGCTGCGACCTTCTCGGGGTTGTTGGTGATCAGCCGCACCCGCTCCACGCCCATCTGCCGCAGAATCTCGGCCGGCAGCTCGAACTCCCGGCAATCCGCCGCGAAGCCCAGCTTCAGATTCGCCTCCACCGTATCCAGCCCCTGATCCTGCAGCTCGTAAGCGCGCAGCTTGGCCATCAGCCCGATGCCGCGCCCCTCCTGCTGCTCGTAGATCACGATCCCCGCACCGGCCTCGACGATTTTCCGCAGTGAGAGCTCCAGCTGCAGCCGGCAATCGCAGCGCAGGGAGTGAAACACATCACCCGTCAGGCACTGCGAATGAATCCGCACCAGCGGCGGCGCGGCATGCACATCGCCCATCACCAGAGCGACCGCCTCTTCCTTCTCCGCCGTTTGCCCGCAGCGCGCAGGATCGTCATCCGCATAGATGCCCTCAAAGCCCAGGATGCGAAATGCTCCCCATCGCGTAGGGAAATCCGCATCTGCAACCTTGCGCACGGAAGCGATAGCCATGTTTCGATTATAGAAGCCGCGCCGCGTGCCACATCCTGTTCGCCTGTTGTTGGCGGACTGGGTTGGGTCGTTCGCTAACTTGCCGACTCGCTGACCAGCTGGCCCGCTCCTGGCCGTTTTTCCTGAACGCTGAACGCTGTACGCTGTACGCTGGTTTCGTGCTCGACTCGCGCCTCATCCTCATCACCTTGCTCATTAAGCTCGGCGTTGCCGCGGCCGTTTCCTCCGCGCTCGGGCGCTCCCGCGAGTTTCAGAATCTTCTCTTTCGCGACGACCGCACCCTTGCGCAGACCCTCGCCCTGCTCGCCTTCATCTGTGTTCCCCTTGGCCTCGGCGTCTGGGTTCGCGTGACCGTCCCCAACTTCTACGCCGCTGACATCTCTTTCGAGACCACGATCCTCCTCGGCATTCTCGTCGGCCCTGGGGCCGCGCTCATCGGCGCAACCGTCCTGTCTCTGCCCGCGATCCTCCACGGAGAATTCCTGGCCCTGCCGTTTCTCCTCGCGGTCGCAGTCACGGCCGGCATCTACGGCCGCTTCGTCGACAAGGAGGAAGTCTGGTCCTTCTCCCCCTTCGTCGATCTCAGCCTCTACCGTTGGGTGCGCCGCACGCTCCTGCGTCCCCGCATCGACCGCCAGATTCTCCTGCTGGTGCTCATCGTCGCCATGGAGGTGCTGCGCGAGTGGACGTCGCGCCACTCGCATCGCCTCTTCGCGCTCACCTCCGACAGCTGGGGCGTCCGCATCGCCATCTGGGCCTGCGCCGCCATGGTCGTCGGCATCCCGCTCAAGATCTGGAACGCCATCCGCATCGAGCAGTCGCTCGAGGAACAGAAACGCCTGCTGCTGGAAGCCCGCCTCGACGCCCTGCAGCGCCAGATCAATCCTCACTTTCTCTTCAACACCCTCAACTCCATCGCCTCGCTGGTGCGCTTCCGCCCCGAGCAGGCCCGCGAACTGATCGTCAAACTCGCCAACATCCTGCGCAAAATGCTCCAGGAGCACGACGCCTTCGTCCCCTTTCGCGACGAACTCGACACCACCGAGGACTACCTCAGCATCGAAGTCGCCCGTTTCGGCGCGGAGAAACTCATGGTAGCGAAGGAAATCGATCCGGCAACGCTGGAAATACCGGTGCCCAGCATGCTTCTCCAGCCGCTCGTCGAAAACAGCATCAAGCACGGGCTGGAGCCGCGCATCGCCGGCGGCACCGTNNGGCATCGGCATGCGCAATGTTCGCGAGCGGCTCGAGGTCCTCTATGGCGACGCCGCGCTGTTCGACGTCACCAGCCGTCCCGGCCGCGGCACCAAAGTGACCATCGCTTTCCCCGCCCATTTCCCCGACGCGGACCACCCCGCCGCCCCACGCACCACCCTCACCGCCGACTTACGCCGATAAAAGTCGAAAACCTTCCCCTTGACATTCGACAAGAGTTCCCCAAACGTGTTGTCGAACGTCGAGGGGACGATGCCGCCATCCACCCATCTGTTCGAGCGCCCGATGGACATGCCCATCCCGGCGAGTAACCGCTCCCTCGCTCTCCCCATCAAGAATCGGCGTCCGCGTCTCCTGCCTGGTCCCGTCATTTCTGTGCTCTTGCTTAGCGCTGTTGCGGGCTATTCCCAATGCAGGTCCGGTGATCCCAATGGGCGCTTTGATGGTTCCGCGACCAGCGCTCAGGCGGGCAAACTGAATGTCTCTCTGAACCTGTCATGCGTCAGTGGACACTACGCCGGAACACTCGATACTCCGACAGGCCTTTACACGGTGACCCGCGGATCGTTTGCGGAGGATCGGCTAAGCCTGCAGTTCACCCTGGCTGGAAGTGTTGTGACCGTCGAGGCCCGCGTCGCCGGGAACAGCCTGACGGGAACTTTTATGACTGCGGATGACAAGGGGCCCGTGCAACTGGAGCGCACTGGAGAGGCTCTCCCCATCGCTGCGGCCGGGAGCAGTCCTGTCTCCCTCACGCCCCAACAGTGGAGAGAAGATCTTGTTTATCTCATCAGAGAGCTGCCAAAACGCCATCCCGATCCATTTGCCTCAACCTCCAGGACAGCATTCGAAGCGGCGGCTGCTGATCTGAACGCGAGGATTGACCGGCTCAATTCCGATGAGATTTATATCGGCTTCGACCATCTCGCCAATCTGATCGGAGACGCCCACACTTATGTGAAGTTCCCTGATGACAATGCCAATCTGCCGCTCGATATTCGCCGGTTTGGCGACGATCTGCGCGTCGTTGCCGTGGCGCCGGGTTATGAGCAGGCACTGGGAGCCCGCGTCGTCGCCATTCAGGACACCCCCATTGCCCGGGCGCAGCAGCTCGCAGCCACAATCGCTCCCGTCGCCGAAACCGATTCGCTGAAGGAATCGCGCATCGAGGGTTTTCTCACCACGGGCATGGCTCTGCACGGTTTGGACATAACTGCGGACCGAGGCCTGACACGCTACACGCTCGCCACCGATGACGGTAAGCAGCTCATGGTGGATTTCAGAGCTCTGTCTCCCGGAGAGGAGCCGAAGTGGATTCATCCCGCCGCGCAGTGGCCGATCTCGGAACAGCCAGTCGATGGAAGCGGCAAGTGCACCTGGCTCGGCAGCGCGGCCACGCTCTCCTGCAACGTCCACAAGATTCTCGACCTTGGCTCGATATCCAGAGAGATACGCGATGACCTTCGGCGCGACCATCCCGATAAGGTCGTGATTGACCTCCGCCAGAATATCGGAGGCGACTTCAACCTGGGCTTGAAGTATTTGATTGGCCCGCTTCGAAAAGACAAGGAGATCAATCGAAAAGGCCGCTTGTTTGTTCTGATTGGCGTAAACACATTTTCGGCGGCCATGTCGAACGCCGCGCAGTTCCGCACTATGACCAGCGCCTTACTGGTGGGACAGCCAATTGGAGAAAGACCAAATAGCTACCAGGAGCCGCGGCAGTTCACGCTGCCTAACTCTCGCCTGGTGGTGCGGTACTCCTCGCGCTACTACAAATTCGTCGATGGGCCAGACAATGTCGTTGAGCCGGATAAAGTCATCGTTCCAACCTGGGAGGACTATAAGAACGGACGCGATCCAGTCCTGGAGTGGGCGCTGGAGTTCAGGAATTGATGTCTCGCAGGGCCGGCATTTACACCTTCCACGCTCCCAGGATCCGCCGCAGCAACACAATCTGGCCCAGGTGGTAGCTCGTGTGCTGCCCCGCCACCAGCACTTCGCGCAGCAGTGTTTGCCCGTCGCCCCACGGAATCGTCGCGTAGAGGTTCGACTCCGGATCGCCCACCAATTTCTCGAAATCCGCAAGGCCCTTCTTCAAAGCGCGCACCGAGGCGTCCCACGCCTCGGAATCCGCGGGCGCAGCTTCCTTCGGCCAGTAATCGTCCGGCCACTTCATCGCGACATAATGCGAATTGGTCGAGAAATCCAGCAGATCATCGAGCGCGATCCGGATATGCTCCAGTTCCTGCCACGCCGATTGTTCGGCGCCCCTGGGCACGACCCCACGCAGCTTCACCGGAAAATCATCCAGCACGGTCTTCAACTCAGCGTGAGCCTGTCCACCCCGCAAAAACGCCACCAGCTGCTCACGCAGTGCACGATCCTCGGCATTCGCCATCGCAACTCTCCTCTGCAGCTTAGGATGCGACGAGGCCCGGCTTCGACCCTTTTTCATTTTGTTAGCGCGTCTCGACCATCTCCGGCTCGCGGCGCCCCTGGAAGACGTTGCCCATGCGCCGAATCTGTGCCCCCACGCCGCGCAGCTTCTCTTCAATGTGCTCGTAGCCGCGGTCGATGTTGTATACGCGATCGAGAATCGACTCGCCATCCGCGACCAGCGCGGCCAGCACCAGCGATGCCGAGGCCCGCAGGTCCGAGCACATCACCGCCGCCGACGACAGCGGAGTCCGCCCGCGCACCGTGGCCGTACGCCCGTCCACGCGGATGTTCGCGCCCATCCGGACCAGCTCCTGCACATGCATAAAGCGGTTTTCGAAGATGTTCTCCGTCACCACCGACGTCCCATCCGCCTGCGTGGCCAGCGCCATGTACTGCGCCTGCATATCCGTCGGAAATCCCGGATACTCCTCCGTCGAAATATCCGCGGACTTCAGCGT
>PMAD01000073.1:0-5074 GCA_003152415.1 Acidobacterium sp. | reverse complement strand
GATTGATGCGGTGCTTCGCGCCGTGCAGCCTGTCCACGCCCTTTACGCGGATCGTCGAGGTTCCCGCTCCGTGAATCTGCGCGCCCATCGCGGTCAGCAGCGCGGCCAGGTCCGTCACCTCCGGCTCGCGCGCACAGTTTTCCATCACCGTCTCGCCCTCAGCCAGAGTCGCCGCCATGAGCAGGTCCTCGGTTCCGGTCACGGTAATTTTGTCGAAGACGATGTGCGCGCCCTTCAGCCGCTCCGCCCGCGCCTCGATATACCCGTGCTCGTAGCTGATCTTCGCGCCCAGCGTCTCCAGCCCTTTGGTGTGCAGGTCAATCGGCCTCGCCCCGATCGCGCATCCGCCCGGCATCGACACCCGCGCTACGCCCATGCGCGCCACCAGCGGCCCCAGCACCAGCGACGAGGCCCGCATCGTCTTCACGATTTCGTACGGCGCCGTCGGATCGGTAATCGTCCGGCAGCTGATCGTCGTCCGATGTTGCGCCCGCCCGTAGCCCAGTTCGACCTCGGCGCCCATCGCCGTCAGCAGCTTCCGCTCCGTCTCGATGTCCCGCACCTGGGGAATGTTCTCCAGCACCACTTCGTCTTCCGTCAGAAGCGCCGCCGCCATCGAGGGCAGCGCGGAATTCTTCGAGCCGCTCACCCGNNTCGGGTCGTGAAGTGCCGGAAAGACCCTGGATTGGCAGCTATTTCCTGGCCGGCTGCGCCAGGTTTGGTGAGGAAGGCGGCGCGTCTTCCGTCCAGATCACTTCGCCCGGCCGCGCATAATGCAGCCGCGAGCGCGCCTCATGTTCAATCGCGTCCGGGTCCGTCTTCAGCGCTTGCACCTGCTGCCGCAGGCGCGCATTCTCCTTCTGCAACTCGTCGATCCGCTTCTGGACCGACTTGTCTTCCGAGCGCCTTTGCTGGTAAACATTCAGGCCGTTCTCGCCAAAGATCGCGTGATACCCAAAGACCAGCGCCGCCGCGATCACCGCACCCGTAGCGATGCGCCGCCGCATGCGGAAAAGAACCTGTGCTGTCCGCTCCAGCAATCCCGTTTGTTCCTGCTCNNAGGACCCAATCCTTCGCCGCCCGGCTCAGCGGCTCCCTGTCGCTCTCCTTCCGCGCCTCGGAGTAAACCCGCACCACCGGTTCCGTCCCGCTCAGCCGGTAGCACACCCACGAGCCATCCGCCAGGATCAGTTTCAGGCCATCCGTCCGCACCACCTGTACAACTTTGCGACCACCTATTTCCTGCGGATCATTCTTTATCTTCTCAGTGAACTTTTCCTTTACCTCCGGAGTCAAGCGGAAATTCTCTCGATTCGGGTAAAAGGAACCTACCCTGCCAAATATCTTCTTCAATTGTTCGCCCAGGCTCCTGCCGCGCACCGCCACCATCTCGGCGGCCAGCAGCCCGGCAATCACGCCGTCCTTCTCCGGAACGTGCCCGCGAATCGTCAGCCCCGCGCTTTCTTCGCCGCCAATTGCGATCTTGTCCTCGTTGATCAGCTCCCCGATGTATTTGAATCCCACCGGCGTCTCGTACAGAGGAACCCCGAACTCATCCGCCAGCGCGTTGATCAGATTCGTCGTCGCCACTGACTTGGCCACCCCGTTCTTCCACCCGCGCGTCTCAACCAGATAATCGAACAGCAACGCGATGATGTAATTCGGCTGGATAAATGTCCCGTCTCCGTCGACGATCCCGAACCGGTCCGCGTCTCCATCCGTCGCGATGCCGATCGCTGCGCCTGTCTCCTTCATCTTCTGCTTGCACGCGTTCAGCAATTCGCCGTCGGGCTCCGGTGCATGTCCGCCGAACAGCACATCGCGATAATCGTGCACCGTCCAGGTCTCCACGCCATGCTCGCGAAGAATGTGGCAGCTGTACCCGCGCGCCGCTCCCCAAAATGGATCGAAGACCACCTTCAGCCCGGCTCTCTGGATCGCCTTCAGGTCCACCAGCTCCGCCAGCCGCGTCAGATAGTCCGGCTTCACGTCGACCTGTTCGTACTTCGCACCTGTATCCGGAGGCGCGGGGACTTCGCCGAGCGCTTTTACATTCGCCTCGATCTGGTGCGTCACCTCAGGCAGGGCCGGCGCGCCATCGGGCGTTGAATACTTGATCCCGTTGTACTCCGGCGGATTGTGCGACGCCGTAAAGTTGATCGACCCACCCGTCTTCTTCTGCCGCACCGCGTACGCAATCGCCGGAGTCGGCGCAGCGTCTGGAATGATGATCGGCGTCACGCCATAGCTGGCCAGCACCTTCCCAGCCTCGGCCACAAACATCTCGCCCAGGAATCGCGGGTCCCGCCCCACCAGAACCGCCTTCGGCCCCGACTGCGCCGCCACATACTGCGCGATCCCCGCAACCGCGCGCCGGATATTTCCCAGTGTGAAATCATCGGCAACAATCGCGCGCCACCCCGACGTCCCAAACTTAATCTCGGCGGTCATGCTTTTCCCCTGTGCGTTTGGCCTTTATGATGCTGCCAGCGACGTGCCGGTTCGCTCCCGAACGCACCGATGATTGTACCCGCCACCGAAGCCCGCCNNCCGCCGGCTCTCGCGACGAAGCCGAGCACATCGCCCGCGCCCTCGTCGACGAGCGACTCGCCGCCTGCGTCAGCATCATCCCCGGCCTCACTTCAATCTACCGCTGGCAGGGCAAGGTCGAAGCCGCGCCCGAGTTTCTGCTCCTCATCAAAACCTCTGCCGCCAACCTCACCCCCCTCGAAGAAGCCGTCCGCCGCCTGCACTCCTACGAGGTCCCCGAGTTCCTCGTGCTTACTCCTGAATCCGCAAGCAAACCCTACCTCGAGTGGCTGCTGGAGTCCGCGGCAACGCCCCGCTAGCTGCTGCGGATTCCGCATCGCGGTGTCACAGCTCGTAGATCACCTGCCCATGGAGAAACGGAAACACGCGCCCGATGGTGCCGCCAACCAGCGCTCCGGCAAGACTCAACCCCAACGCGCCCGCAGTTCGTTCTCCTCCTGTCACGCCGCAGCAGTTGTAGCCGACCACCCCGCCGAGCGTTGCGCCGGCGATCGCACCGGCGAACGAGCTCTGCTGACTCTGCCACTCTTCGTTCTCGATCCGCACCTGTCGCAACTGCTCGCGCGGAAACACATAGCGATCCGGAGAACTCGGCTGGAACACCGGGAACGGTGACGGCCTCGGTTGCGACCAGTGCCCGCACACCAGCTCCGTTTCGTCCGCCGAATGAAACACGCAGTGCACCGTCTGCGTGCCCCTATCCGATACCGCCCATTTCACCGCGAGCAGAGTCCCGCGCGGAATATTCTCGACGGTTTCCCAGCTCCCCTTGTGCGGAACCGGAACCGCCACCTGCGCTCCCAACTGGCTGGCGAGAACGCAACTCGTAACGATGACTGCTACAAACGATTGGTATCTCATAACGAAGCGATCGTAGATCGCCTCGCCCGGCGCGACTCGCGCCCCTGTGACACTTTCTCAAGTGCCCCGCGCCTGCTTCGCTTACGGCTTCTCTGGAATTCCGATGAATTCCTCGTACCGCTTCAGCTCCTCCAGCGATGCGTCGGCCACAATCGGGAACACCACCGTCAGCTTGCTCTTTGGCAGCACCCGCGCTGTCGCCGCATCGCACAGAATTCCCGCCGTGCACTCGAGGTCCTTCAGCCAGCCTGGGTTGCGTGTGTCCCGCACTACCAGGCTGTCGGGATCGAACCCCGCCGCGGCCAGCATGGTCTGCGCCGCATCCAGAAAGCCCGGCCACGCTGACGCCACGCCCACCAGCCACTCCCTGCTTTTCGGCAGCAGGTGCGGCATATTCGACGGTGCCGAGCGCACCTCGAGCACCAGCAGCTCCGCTTCCGCTCCCAGCAGTTCTCGCGCCGTTGCTTCCTTGCTGGGAAACACAACCCAAACCGCGCTCGCTGGGTCTGCGGAACGCAATTCGGCAAAGCCGCAATCCTTCACCGGAATGGTCGCAACCTTTTCGAGTTCCGCCACCATAATCCGCCGCAGTTCTTCATCCGGTTCGATCACGCAGAACTGCCCGGGCGGGCGCATTTCCAGCCAGTGCCGCACCTGCCGGCGCAGTTCCTGAAGCGATAACCCCGCTCGTCGCGATTCCAGCACCAGATTCGCGATCAGACTTTCCGGCACCGCCGACGCAGCCGCCTTCGGCCGCACCGCGCGCACATACACGCCACTGCCATGGCGAAACTCCACCCACTTTTCGAGGCCCAGCTGCCGGTACGCCGCGCTGATGGTGTTGGGATGGATGCGATACCGCCGCGCCAGCTCGCGCGTGCTGGGGAGCCGCTGGCCCGGCGCCAGGTCATTGCACAGAATGCCGAGCACCACCTGCGTCACCAGCTGCTGCCGCACGGGAATCTCACTGCCGCGCGCAAACCAGAATTGCATGGCGACATGAGTGTACGGCACACCGCCGACGAAAACGATCCCCNNCCGTGGCACTTCTTAAACTTCTTTCCCGACCCGCACGGACAAGGATCGTTCCGCCCGACTTTTTCTCCCGTGCGCCGCTGCACCGGAGTCGACGCATCGCCCCCGCCTGCCATCCGCGCGTGTTCCAGCTCCTTCTGCTTCTTGCGCTGGAATTCCTTCTCGATATCGTCGATCGTCGTCGTCGGCGTTCGTGTGGCGGCCAGCGGAATCGGCGGCGCGCCCGGCTCTCTGTGCCCGTTCCCATCCGCCGATGCCACATGCGGAGCCGACGGAACCGCTGGCCGCGGCCGGCTGGGAATCTCCACCGGCTGCCCATCCGGTCCCACAATCTTCATCAGGAAGAGGAACCGCACCGTGTCTTCCTGGAACCGCCCCATCATCTCCTCGAACATCTCGAAGGATTCCTTCTTGTAGGCCACCAGCGGATCCTGCTGCGCATACCCGCGCAGCCCGATCCCCTCCTTCAGGTGATCCATGTTCAGCAGGTGATCTTTCCACAGCCCGTCGATCACGCTCAGCATGATCATCCGCTCGTGAAAACGCATCTGCGCGTCACCGATCATCTGCTGCTTCGCGTCGTAGCGCGCCTTCAGCCGCTCAAAGATCGTCTCGCCCAGCTCGTGCC
>PMAD01000268.1 GCA_003152415.1 Acidobacterium sp. | reverse complement strand
TTGCTGTGGGGTGAACCTGGCAGGGGGAAGCAAAGGGTCTTCGAACGGGGGAAGCAAAGGTTTTTCGCAGGCTGAGTAAACTCGTGCCCTGACACGGTGCGATCTTCTGGACACCTTTTCTGCAAGCTGTGAACGCCGCGCCCCTTCAAAAGGGCGACTTCATCCGACATTCGATTACGCCGGAGGACAGAGCAACCGCAGATCCTTCCGCTTCGCGTCAGGGTGACACGTTCTGCCGTGGGTTCTGCAGTGTCACAGGCTTTCCGGGGCTGAAGCGGGAATCATTTTTGCCCCGGTTACGGCACCCATTCGACTGCGCGCCTACGGCGCTGCGCTCAGGGCAAGCTCCTGACGCCGCGCGCCCTCAAAACGGCCGGCCTCCAACCCATTTCGGACGCTGGAGGCGATCTGGCTTTCGTGGTTTGAATCAGGTGGCGGACGAGTCGTCGTCGACAGCGGCGGAATCATCGTCGACGGTAGCGGCCGTGTCATCGACCTCCGGAGCGGAGTCGTCGACTGCGGGNNATCGTCGACCGGAGTATCGGTCGCGACGGCAGAGGAGGGATCGGTTTCGGCGAGGGGGTCGCCGTATTCGCCCAATTCTCCGGAAGTATCGGCGTTGGCCTGTTCGTTGTCGGCGGCTGCGGAGTAGACGCCGGCGGCGTTCGAATCGCCGGAGTCGGCGTAACTCTGAGCGGTCGCGGAATCCTGGTCGGCGGTCTGCTGGTCCCAGTTGGCCCAGCTCTCGTTCTGCGCCTCGTCGTAGGCGGTGCCGGAGGTGTCAGTGCCGCCTGCATTGTCATCCGCTGCCACTGTGGTGGAGTCGGCTTGCTGGGCATCGGTCTCGGCAGTGGCGTAGTCGCCGGAGGCAGCGGCCTGTCCTTCGGCCTGTTGGTCCTGCGTGGCGGTAGCCTGCTGATCGGCGGCAGTTCCGAGTTGGTTGGAATCGGAGCCGGTGAGCATGTCAGTGTCGCCGGCCTGGCCGGCCTCAGTCTCGGCCTGCGCCTCGTCCTGCGCGGCTGTGGCGTAGTCGCCGGAAGCGACGGCAGCGGTGGCTGACGCTTGATCGGCCGTGGCGGAATCGACAGCGGCCTGGGTGTCCGGGTCTACGGCATCGGCGGTTCCATCGGTGGTGGGGGCGTCGGGGTCGTAGCTTCCAACCTCGAAGTCATTGCTGGCGTCATCTGGCATGGCTCAACCTCGCTTTAGTGGTCGGCCCAATCACTTTTGCGCAGCGGAGGCCGCGGGCGGTTGGGCAAGTGGTTTTGTTGCAGATTTTGTTTCTGGGCCCGCAGGAACCGGGGAGGGAGCAGCCGGCTTCGGGCGGAGCGTAAGGACGTTCTGGCACTGGGGACAGCGGACGTTCAACGAAGATTTGCCACGCAGGACGGAGAGCGGAATGCGCATGGCGGCCTGACATTTGTTACAAACCACACGAATGGAGTCGGCGGGAGTTTTCGCGGGGGCGGGCGCGGCGGGCCGAGCAGCCGGCGCCGGCGGAGCTGGGGCGAGCCGCTTGCGAGCGTCCTGGATGCTCTGGCTCCAGCCCATGAGGTTGGTCTCTTTCGCAGCCTGGCCCAAGAGGCGCAGGCGACGGGTGGTGTACATGGAGGACGAGGTTGTCATTTCGGAAAGACGGGTGACGGTGTCGTCGCTCGAGTCTTCCTGCTTCATCCATTCCTCGATGTTCACCTGTTTGAGGAGGCGGGAGGAATGGATCGACCAGCCCAGCAGAACGCGGCGGGCGAGGAGCTCGTTGCCGACGGCGAGCAGGCCGGCGCGGTCGGCGGTGATCTCGGATTGACGCTGCCACGCCATCAGGGGAATATCGACGGCGCCCTCGAGCCATTTGGTGGGGCTGATGGCGCCCATGATTCCGCCGGACAGCGGGCCGCTGTGCGTACCGTCGCCGCCGGTGAGGAAACGCGTCGCGGTTTTCCAAAGCGCATGGCCAGCAGCGCAGTGTCCCATCTCGCGCGCCAGGAGGAAGAGCAGCTCTTCGTGCTGGAAGTTGGTGAGGAGAGCTGTGCCCAGCACGATGAAGGCGCTGGTGTCAGAGCCGAAGGTGTAGGTATTCCACTGCTGATCGCCGGCGACATAGACGTCGGGCATTTTGGCGAGGCCAAGAATGCGCGCAGCGAGAACGGCGTGCTTCCAGATATCGGGCAACTGCCTGGGGCCGAGGCGAATGCCGTTGAAGGTCGATTCGATCCACGGGCGACCGACTTTGTCAGAGGCGGTGCGGACGACCGTGGCGAGTGCGGGAATCTGTTGCAACCTGGTCATCGCCTGGCCGTCCTGAGCCCACAGGAAGACGGCGCGATCGAGCCGGTAGCCAGGATAGAAAGGGCGCAGCCAGCTACATCCGGGGCAGACGATGTCGGCCGGGTCGAGGCGGGACCCGAGGCCGCCGCAGATTTTGCAGACAGGAGGCGGCTGGGGCACGGCATTGGGCAGCGGGGCGGATGGCGCGGACGGGGGGATCGCTGCGGCAGGCGCCTGCATTTGCACTGGGGGCGAAGTTGGTTCCGGCGCTGCCGGGACCACGAGCGCGGTTCCGCAAAACTTGCAGAATTTTGACCCGGGGGTTCCGGCACCGTGTCCCTGCGGACAAACGGGCAATACCGCGTTGCTGGCCATGGGCTTTCCGTGGCCTCCTTTCCGAGCACACGCCAGAGCTTCAGCGACGAGCGAGCTCAATCTTGAGGAGTTGAAACACTCTACCCTTTTTGCTCAGGATCGGGGCAAGAAATCTCGCGCAGCTTTGCGATCTGCCCCGTTAGGAACTGTCGGTAGTGACCAGGCGACGGGTACCTGAAGGATGGAGAGCCGCCGGTTGCGGTTCTGGCGAACGACGGGACCTCCAGGTTTTTTGCTGCGCGTTCCGAGAGCGAGGCTCAGGCCGTGCCGGGCACCGGTGGGGCGACGGGTGGCGGCGGGAAGAGGATGTTGCCCAGCGCCTGGTAGCGGCTGCCGTAGAAGAGGATCGCGTACTGCCGGATCGCGGTGCTCAGCGGGCCGCCGACGACGATCCAGGCGAGGAGCGCCAATGCGAAGGCGATGACGCCGACGAGGACCTGGAGGAAAATCCCAACCATGGCGGCTCCGCCGGAGAAGGCGACGTGGAGCGCGACCTCGACGGCGGCAATGATCACGACAAAAATGATGGCGGGAAGGATGAGGACGATGAAGAGGCCGATCATCGCAACGATGGGCAGGAGGATGCGCAGTACAGCGTAGCCGAGGAATGATCCTTTCTGCGCGCGGATGCGGGCCCAGACGGCGGACCAGGCCTGGCCAGCGGTCGCGTTCTCGAGGGCGTAGTGCGGCAGCATGAAGTCGCGGAGGATCACGTCGGCGGCAATGCCGACCAGGACGAGGACAAAGATGATGGGAATGAGAGGCAGGACGAGAGCCAGGATCGACCCAAGGTCAGGGTGGCCGCCCGCCGCGATGTTATGAAAGAGGCCCAGGAATCCGGCGGCGAAGGGGATCGCGATCAGGGCAAGCAGGAGCACAAAGCAGATTCCGACGACCACGTTGAGCCAGAAGAAGCGCGTCGCCGGCTCGCGGTAAATGTGCCAGCCGGGGCGAATCTCTTTGATGTTGTGGATAAGGCAATGAAAGAAGGCGAAGCGCAGACGCGTGATGAGCCAGGCGAGCCAGAAGCACAGCAGGAGGACGAGCAGAGACGCGAAGACGGCTTCGGCGATGCGTTCAGGGGTGAAGGCGAAGGGCACAAACGAACCGACGGTGGTTTTGTGATTCGTGTAGTGGCTCCCGGTGTTGAAATTGCCGCTGCCTCCGACGCCCTCGGTGATTAACGCAACCAGGCAGAGCTTGAGGTAGGTTCCCAGGCGGAACGGGCGGAAGAGGAAGGTTTTGGTGCGCTGAATGGCGGGGGAAATGGCGTCCGCGGCAGAGATGGGAAACATGGAGAACCCCTTTGGGGGGCAATGGTACTCGAAAAAGGGGGGTGGGGAGGGGTTTTTCGGAGGGGGGCCGGGCCTGGAGGCCCTCCCTATGCTGATAGTTTGCCATAGCGGGGCGGGGCACGAGTGGCGTGCCGTTTTGGTTTCAGAGACGGTACTGAGGAGTTGAAGTCCGGAATTCAGTTGTACGGCGGTGCGCGGTGTGAGCTTACGCTGCTTGCTGTGGGGTGAACCTGGCCGGGTGCAGCCGGGGGCTTGTTTTTGCGCAGGCTGTGAAGTCGTGGCCTGACACCCTGGCGCCAGTTTGGCAAAGTGAAGCGGGGCGTGGGTGGCGTCCCGTTTTGGTTCCGGAGACGGTACTAAGGCGTTGGAGTCCGGAATTCAGTTGTACGGTGGTGCGCGGTGTGAGCTTAGGCTGCTTGCTGTGGGGTGAACCTGGCCGGGAGCTTCGGGGGCGTTGATCCGCAGGCGCTTTTTTTTCGCAAGCTGTAAAGTTGTGCCCTGATACAAAAGCGGATTTTTCTTCCGCCCAGTGAAGTCATGCACGACACAAAAGCGGACTTTTCCGCAAGGTGCGACACGTCGTGCATTGGTACGGTTGCCGCCAGTTTGGCAAAGTGAAGCGGGGCATGGTGGCGTCCCGTTTTGGTTCCNNTGGCTTGTTTTTGCGCAGGCTGCAGAGTCGTGGCCTGATAGAAAGCCAAAAAGCGGCGCAGGGCGCGGTTCGCGCGTTTCCCGGGTCTCAAAAGCGAGAGCCATTCGACTCGCTCTGCTCGCCCAGGCCAGATTCCGGGGCCAGCCGGATTCGTTGCTGACCCGGAGCTGTGATATCCCACCCTGCTTGCGCCAAAAACAGGCGCAGCCAGGATGGGGCACCCGGATCTGTTACTGGGGCGGGGATTGAGTTTGCTGCGGCTGGGAGTCGTCCTTCTTGCCGAAGAGGCGGCCCCAGAAGCCGGGTTTCTTCTTCTTGTTGTCCTGGTTTTGGTCGGCGGGCTGGTTCTGCGCCTGGGACGGCTGGGCGGGAGCGGCCTGGCCGGGCGGCGGGGCCGGATGCGCTCCAGTTTGCGTGGGCGGCGCCTGGGTTACGGGGCGCTGACCGAGGCCGAAGATTTTCTGGAAGAGGTTGCGCTGATCGCCCATGGAGTGGTCGCAGGTGTCCGTGGGCTGCGTGCCATCGAGGAAGGCGGCGGTGTAGTCCTCGGGGCAGGCGGCATCGGCGAGGAGGTTGGTGGTGTCGTCGAGGCTGATCTGGACGACACCGGCCGGAGGCACAAAGTCGTGCGTATCAGAGTATTCCGGCAACTTCACCGCGTTCTTCATGAAGTCTGCCCAGATGGGGCCGGCGGCACGGGCGCCCTCCGCATTCAAGCCGCCCAGTTCCTGTTTGATGTCGGTGTAGTCGTCGTTGCCGACCCAGACGATGCAGAGGAGGTTGGAGGTGAATCCGGCGTACCAGGCATCGTGGGAGGTGCCGGTTTTGCCCGCAGCGGGGGAGACGAAGCCCATGTTGCGGACGCCTGCGCCGGTGCCGTGCGGGTTGTTGAGGACCTGCTCCATCATGCTGACGGTGAGGAAGGCGGCACGCGGATCGAGGACGGGGCGGGTTTGGGGCGCGTAGTCGGCGAGGACGTCGCCGTTAGGAGCGCGGACGGAGGCGAGCATCCAGGGATCGATGTGGACGCCCTCGTTGGCGAAGACGGTGTAGGCGCCTGCCATTTCGAGCGGAGTGGCGTCATAAGCACCGATAGCCATGGCCGGGGTGCCGCGCGCAGATTTGATGCCCGCATCGCGAGCGAGCGAAGCGACGTTGTCGAAGCCGATCATTTGCGCGAGGGCGATGGTGGGGTTATTCAGCGAGCGGTAGAGCGCCTCGGTGGCGGTGATGTCGCCGTAGTATTTGCTGTCGAAGTCGCGCGGCGAGTAGTCCTGGTTATCGAAGGTGAAGGTGGTTTGCTGGTCGTGCAGGATGGTGACGGGGGTGAAGATTGCGCCGGTGCCGTCAGGATTGGTGAGCGGCGTTCCGGCGATGGCGGTGTTGAAGGCCGCGGCGTAGACGAAGGGTTTGAAGATGGATCCGGTGGGGCGATGGGAAACGGCGTGGTCGAACTGGCTGATGCCGTAGTTGCGACCGCCGACGAGGGCGAGGACCTGGCCGGTGTGGGGATTGAGCGCGATGAGCGCGACCTGCGGGGAGGTGACGGGCGGCGGGGCTTCGCCGGATTTGACCGCGGCGCGCACGAGGCGCTCATGACGAGCTTCGACCAGCGCGTCGACCTGCTTCATACCGTCAGCGACGGCGTCCTGGGCGATCTGCTGGAGCTGCGGGTCGAGTGAGGTGTAGATGCGCAGACCCTGCTGGTTGTATTCCGTATCGCCGAGGCGCTGGATGAGCTGGTCGCGGACGAGGTCGACGAAGTAAGGTGCTTCGCCTGCGTCGAAGGCACCGAGCTCGAGCTTGAGCGGCGCGGCCTTCGCCTGTTCGGCCTGGGCTTTGGTGATGTCGCCGGTCTCGACCATGGCGTCGAGGACAACGTTGCGACGCTCGAGCGCGCGCTCAGGATGGCGGAAGGGATTGAGGCGGCTGGGACTCTGGATGACGCCGGCGAGCAACGCGCATTCAGGCAGGTCGAGCTGGCGGACATCTTTGCCGAAGTAGGCCTGGGCGGCTTCGCCGAAGCCGTCGATGGAGAAGCTGCCGCGCTGGCCGAGGGGAACCTGGTTGGCGTACATCTGAAAGATTTGCTGCTTGGTGAAGCGGTGCTCGAGCTGGAAGGTGATGACGATCTCGATGATCTTGCGCTTGATGCGTTTTTCCGGGGAGAGGAAGAAGCCGCGCGCCAGCTGCATGGTGAGGGTCGATCCGCCCTGGCTGTAGTGGGCATGGCGGAGGTCGTCGACGACTGCGCCGACGAGACGGAAGTAGTCGACGCCGCCGTGCTGGAAGAAATGGCGGTCTTCAATGGAGGTGACGGCGGGGACGAGGTATTTGGGCAGCTCGTCGTAGGTGACGAGGCGGCGCTTGGCGCGGTTCTCGTCGGAGAGGCCGGTGATGAGCATCGGCTCGAGTTCATAGGCGGCGAGGGGCTGACCGTTATCGCCGACGATCTGGGCGACGGCATCGTCGGAGAAGCTGATGGTGGCGCCATCCTGGGAGTGGTACGACTGCGGACCGGGATGGATGGTGACGGCGCGCGCGTTGGCGGCGTAGGTTCCCATCGCCGATGCGACGCCTTCGCCGTCGACGGAATAGCCGGCCTCCTGCAAGGACTGCTCGACTTCGTGCGGGGTGAGCTTCTGGCCGGGGCGGACTTCAGGAGGAGCGGCGTAGATTTTGGCAGTTTGCGCGAAGAGGGGCTGCTTGAGGCGGTCGTCGACGATGTGGCCGTACTTGTTCCAGTAGAAGGTGAAGATCAGGACCGCGGTGAGGGCGAGGACTCCCACAACAATGCCGGCGCCGATGAGGACTTTCTTCGTCGTGATGCGGACGGCCACGTTGGGAACTTTAAGTTTTACCGCCATAACGATTGCGTGCCTTCCCCAGTATCAGACCATTCGGATGCGCTACTCGGATGCAGAAACGGGCATTTCCCCTGGCCTTTCCTGTGCGGTCCCGGATTTCCGGGCCGGATGCCCTGATTTCTGCACGATTGGAACCATTCTCCTTCGCTGATAACACACATTTTAGCGGTTGCCCGAGCCGCTTTGCCGTGTCCCGGCAGACACGGCGTGTCCTTTTGGACACGCAGTCTTGGGAAAAAGCCGCGGGACCCCGTCCATTCGCCTCAGTTTCCCGCCAGGGTGCCGAGTTCCTGCGCGACATCGGCGATGGCAACGTCGCGTCCGGAGGCGGTTGCGCGGGTGACCAGCTCGACTTTCCCTTCCGCCGCTTTTTTTCCGACGGTGACACGGTACGGGACGCCGATCAGGTCCGCATCTTTAAATTTTACCCCTGCGCGCTCGTCGCGGTCGTCGAGGAGAACATCGAAACCGGCGGCTTCGAGATCGACGGCAATTTTTTCGCCGGTGGCGTTGAGAACCGGGTCGGAGGCGTTGGTGATGGTGACGACGACGTCGAAGGGCGCGATGGAGCGCGGCAGCCAGAAGCCGTTGGCGTCGTTGCCCTGCTCGATCGCGGCAGTGAGGATGCGCTCGATGCCGANNCCATCTTGTCGGTGTAGCGATCGCCGAGTTTGAAGATATGGCCGACTTCGACAGCCTTGGCGACTTTGAGGGGCTCGCCGCAGTTGGGGCAGCCTTCGCCTTCGAGGACGTTACGGATGTCGGCGACTTTGGTCCAGGAGAAATCGCGGCCTGGGACGACGTTGCGGTAGTGGTAGTCGAGCTGGTTGGCGCCGCAGACGAGGTTGTGGCGGTTTTCTAGGCCGGGATCCAGGATGACGTTGAGTTTGCCGCCAGCCATCAGTTCGTTGTCGGGATCTAGGCCGACAGGTCCCAAATATCCCCCGGGACCATGGAACCATTCTTCTAGCTCTTCGGACAGCATTGGACGCAATTCAGTCGCACCCAAGAGAGTCAGGAGCTTCGTTTCATTGACGAAATGATCTCCGCGCAGGAAGACTGCGACTGGCTGGTAGGCACCGCTGTGATCTCCCGGATCGGTGCCTTGATCCTGGCGACGGATCGCCATGTAGGCGACGCACTTG
>PMAD01000167.1 GCA_003152415.1 Acidobacterium sp. | reverse complement strand
GACAGCGACTGGGTCGTCAAACTCATCGACGTTTTTCCTGACAACTCTGCCCAGCCTGCCGCATCCGACCCCGCCTGCAGCGCCCACTGCCTCACCATCGATCCCGGCCCCAACGCCCAGCCCGCCGGCTACGAGCTCATGATCGCCGACGAAATCTTCCGCGGCCGCTATCGCGCCAGCTTCTCCCAGCCCGAACCCATCCCCGCCAACACTCCCGAGGAATACAAGTTCTCGCTTCATGCGGCCGACCACGTCTTCCTCAAAGGACACCGCATCATGGTCCAGGTCCAGAGCACGTGGTTCCCCCTCTACGACCGCAACCCTCAGACCTTCGTCCCCAGCATCATGACCGCCCAGCCCTCCGACTACCGTCCCGCCGAGCAGCACATCTACGCCGCCTCCCACATCGAACTCCCCATCCCGCAATAAACCAAACCGTGCCGGGTGCCCCACTTCCCTGGTTTTGGGGATGTGGGAAACGCGCGTAGCGCGCCGCTTTTGCTCTCGTATCTGGGCACGACTCACGGCTTGCGAAAAAACTCGCTGCCACCCCAAATTCCCCCCGGCCAGGTTCACCCCACAGCAAGAAGCTTGCTCTCAGACCGGGCGCTACCCGTACAAATAAATGGCGGGCTTCAACTCCTCAGTACTGTGCCTGAACCCAAAACGGAACTGCTCCCGCCCACTTTCCGCTTGGCAAACTGGCGGCCACTATAGCAGGCCACAGCTTCTCAGCTCGCAACAAGATTCGCATCGGCGCACAACTTCACCCCCATAACCCAAAGAATTCCCCCTTGACAAAACCATCCCCATACCTGTTTACTCTAGGCCTGTAGCAACCATGCCTATGACCGACACTTCCCGCGACCTGTTCCCCGGCGCCCTCGAAATGATGATCCTCGAGTCCCTCCGCCGCCAGCCTGCCCACGGATACGCCCTCGTCCTGCACATCCAGCAGCGCTCCAAAAACCTGCTCCAGGTAGAAGAGGGCTCCCTCTATCCAGCCCTCCAGCGCCTCCTCAAGGCAAAGCTGGTCAGGGCCGAGTGGGGCCTCTCCTCCACCAATCGCCGCGTCCGTACCTACCAGATCACCGCCGCGGGTGTGCGCCGCCTCGAGCAACAGATTTCCAGCTTCGAACGCATGTTTGAGGGGATCGCTCTCGTCCTCAACCCCGGCAAATCCCCCGCCAGCTAAGCAGGAGGCTCCCATGAACTGGATACCGCGCATCTTCCGCCGCCACCGCCTCTACGACGAACTTTCCGAGGAGATGCGCCTGCATCTTGAAGAGCGCGTGGAGCAGCTCACCCGCGAAGGCCTCAGCCCGCAGGAAGCCGAACGCCAGGCGCGCATCGCTTTCGGCAATCTCGCCGTGGTCGAGGAGCGCAGCCGCGAAGTGTGGCAGTGGCCCACCCTCGAGTCCATCGCTGCCGACGCGCGGCTCGCCGTGCGCCAACTCCGCCGCTCTCCCGGATTCACCATCGCCGCCGTTCTCACCCTCGCCCTCGCCATAGGCGCCAACTCTGTGGTCTTCGGCGTATTGAATGCTCTCGTTCTGAAACCGCTGAATGTGCCTCGCCCGCAAAGCCTCTTCACCATCGAACGCGGCGGCTATAAAGACCAGGCAACCTCGTATCCCGACTATCTCGATCTGCGCGATCGCAACCGCACCTTCGAAGCTCTCACCGCATACATCCTCGTTCCCGTCGGTTTCGATACCGGAAAAAATCCATCCCAGGCCTGGGGCTACGAGGTGGCCGGGAACTACTTCCAGGCCATGGACGTTCAGCCTTTCCTCGGCCGCTTTTTCAGCGTCGCCGATGAGCATGGCCCCAACAGCGCCCCATATTTGGTCCTCTCCTGGTCGTACTGGCACACCCATTTTCAGGATGATCGCAGCGTTGTCGGCCGCGTCGTCCAGCTCAACAAGCATCCCTTCACCATCCTTGGCGTCGCCCCGCCCGATTTCAACGGAACCCTGATCTTCTTCTATCCCGACTTCTGGGCGCCCATGGTCCAGCAGGAACAAATTCAGGGGATCGATGTCCTCAACAATCGCGGTCAGCGCGACATCTTCATGGTGCTGGGGCACATCAAGCCGGGAGTGACGCAGGCCCAGGCCATCGCCGATCTGAACTCCATTGGCTCGTATCTGGAAAAGAACTACCCCAAAGAAGACGCCTGGATGACCTACTCTCTTGCGCGCCCATCTCTCGCCGGCGACCTGCTCGGTCCCGGCGTCACGGGGTTCATGACCGGAATGATGCTGCTCGCCGGTTTAATTCTGCTGGCCGCATGCGCCAACCTGGGCAGCCTGTTTTCCGCGCGCGCTGCCGATCGCTCCCGTGAAGTTGCCCTGCGCCTCGCCCTCGGTTCCACCCGCCGCCGCATCGTGCGCGCGCTGCTGACTGAAGCCGTCCTGATTTCCCTCACCGGCGGCGTTGCTGGGCTCCTGGGCAGCGTCGCGCTGCTGCAGCGGCTCAGCGTCTGGCACCCGATTCCCCAATTTCCCATGCACGTGCCTGTTTACCCTGACGCCAAGGTCTACCTCGTCGCCTTGTTCCTCGCCCTCGCCAGCGGATTCCTCTTTGGCGCGGTCCCGGTTCGCCAGATTCTCCGCACCAATCCCTACGAGGTGGTCAAGGCCGGTTCGGCCGGCATCATCGCCGGCCACACCAGCCGCCGCATCACCTTCCGCGACGTCCTGCTCGCCGTGCAGATTGCCATCTGCGCCGTGCTGGTCACTTCGTCTCTCGTCGCCCTGCGCGGTCTCGAGCGCTCCGTCCACAGCAGCTTCGGCTTTGATCCCCGCAACGTCATGCTCGCCGACACCGATCTCAGCATGTCCGGTTACAGCGCCGATCAGCGTCCCGCCATGCAAAAGCGCATGATCGAAGCGCTGCAGCCGATTCCCGGCGTACAGTCTGTTGGCTTCATCAGCGTGGTTCCCCTCAGCGGCGGTAGCTCCACCGAAGATGTCTTCACCGGCCAGGCGGCGGACCTGACGCCATCGAAAGCCGCTGCCAACAACGTAGCGGTGTTCAGCATTTCCCCCGACTACTTCAGCGCGGCGGGCACAGCCCTGATCACCGGCAGCATCTTCTCCTGGCAGAACAGCAAAGATGCGCCGCCCGTGGCCGTCATCAACGCGGTGTTCGCGCGCAGGATCTTCGGTTCGGTCAGCAACGCCATCGGCGGCTACTACAAGCGGGAGAATGGAACCCGGGTTCAGGTCATAGGCGTGGTCGAAGACGGCAAGTATTATCAGCTCACTGAAAATCCGCGCCCCGTGGAGTTTCTCCCCTTCCTGCAGAACCCCACCCACCTCGCAGCCCTGGTTGTGCGCTCCGATCGCGATCCCCAGCAACTGGCAGCAGAAATCAGGAGTACGCTCCGCGGCCTCGATTCCGGCCTGCCCTTCACCATTCAGACGTGGAACGAGGGGCTCGACATCGCCCTCTTTCCTTCTCGCGTGGCCACCGTGGCCCTCGGCATCCTCGGCCTCATGGGCGCCATGCTCTCCATCACCGGCATCTTCGGCATGGCCGCTTACTCCGTCAGCAGGCGTCTCCGCGAGCTCGGCATTCGCATCGCCCTCGGCGCCCAGCACAAAGAAGTGTTGCGGGCCGCCCTGGGTCGCGCCGTAAAACTCCTCGCCATCGGATCGGCCGCCGGCCTCGCCCTCGGCATTCTGGCCACCCGTGTCCTCGCTGCCGTCGTCTACTCGGCCACACCCCGCGATCCCCTGGTCCTCGCCGGAGTGGTCCTCGCCATGGCCCTCCTCGGTCTGGTCGCCACCTGGATCCCAGCCCAGCGCGCCCTCTCCGTCGATCCCCTGGTCCTCCTCCGCGAAGAGTAAGAAGAGTAATCGGTTAGCCCGTTCAAGCCCGCCGCTTTTGCTTCTGTATCAGGGCACGACTTTCGGTCGTGCCGAATCTCAACCATACGAACGAATGTCATCCTTGTATCTCTAAAGGACAGCGACAGAGATGAAGGAAAATGTCGCAGTGGGGGAACCGAGGCATCGGTTCCCCCGCGGGCGGACGGCTCCCGTTCATCCTGCGGTGTTGCCACCGGCGCTCAGCACAGGGACCGCTGCCCAAGTCACGCACGACCGAACAGTCGCATGACTCCCAGTCGCACTTACAAGGCAGGTTACCGTGACCCGAATCATTTGTGGAGTGGATGTTTCGTCGGACTCGCTCGCGGCCCGCATGGGCCCGGACGGCGCCCGGGCTGTTTTCCCCAACACCCCGGAGGGCATCGCCCAACTGGCCGCCTTCTGCTGTGCCCGGCAGGCCGAGCTGGTGGCCATGGAAGCCACCGGCGGCTACGAGCAGCAGCCCTTCCTTCTGCTCTCCGCACAGGGGCTCTCCGTTGCCATCCTCAACCCGCGCCAGGTGCGCCGCTTCGCCGAAGGCATGGGCCGGATGGAGAAGATCGACGCCATCGACGCCGGCCTCATCGCCTGGTTCGCCGAGGTGAAACGCTCCCGGCCCTCGCCTCCGCCGGCGCCGCCACAAAATCGTCCAGCGGTGTATCCGCTCCCCGGCGCGCAGTCGAAGGACCCCCCGAAGATCCGGGGGCCCCGGCGAGCCGGTTTTGCTCGCTGGGGCGGTCGAAAGGGAGTCGGTCGCGCAGCGGCCGAAAAGGATCTAACGCGGAAGACGTTCCTTCTCTCCAGCTGGGTGCCCCGGGTCTCCATTCTGAGACCCGGGAAGCGCGCAAAGCGCGCCGCCCAGCGCGCCCTCCCCGTCGATCCCCTGGTCCTCCTGCGCGAAGAGTAATCAACCCACCGGGGGGCAGCTTCAAAGCTTGGAAAAAAAGGGGCCCCCGCTGCAGCGCCCGGCCAGGTTCACCCCACAGCAAGAAGCGTAAGCTCACACCGTGTCTTCCCCGTGCAACTAAATGCCGGATTACAACTCCTCAGTACCGTCTCAGAACCAAAACGGGACTGCGCCTTCTGCCCCGCTTCGCTTTGAGAAACAGGCGACTTGGATCCCCCGGATCTCGAGTCTGAGACCCGGGCATCGCACAAAGCGCGCGGCATTTGCCCTTGTTTCAGGGCACGACTTCACAGCTTGGGAAAAAAAACAGACCTTGGCTGGCCCGGGTCTCGATTTTGAGACCCGGGATCCGCGCGCAAACCGGGGTACCCAACACCGGGGCCCCCGGCACACCCGCTGTTGGTGTGATGGGGTGGCAGCGCGCCCGCCGTTGGCGTGATGAGGTTGGAGCTCACCGTCTTCTCCAAACCAGCCGCGAACCGTATCAGGGCACGACTTTCAGCCGTGCCGAAAAGCAGCGCACAATGAATCGGCTTCAGCCCCTGCACCAAAGGTCCTGCGCAGCAGGACGGCGGCAAAAGCCCCGGCCTTCAGGCCGGCGAATTAGCGCTCCCAAAATGTCATGGCCCCAGGCCCGGCGCATCCCAGACGCCCGCGTCAGTTTGAAGAAGTCTTAATCTCCGGCTGAAGTCCGCACCTTAGCAGGCCCTGCTGAACCCGCGAGGCGACTTGGGAATTGGAATCCGGCTCATACATCCAGTACGTAAAATAGAGCGACCCGGGGTTTTCGACGGCTCGCATTTCCAGTGCTCGGAAAGGCCCCATATTCACGGATCCTATCTGGACAGCAATGTTGATGTCGGTACCTCCGCCGAGACGATGCGGAATGGCGTGGCCCCGATGGTAAAAGCGCCCGGCACTCTTGGGATGCCCCCGCATTCGATCTTTATCTCGGCTACCTGGAAATCGGCCCTGGCTAATCCCCCAAGCCGCAATTAGACGGTCCGGCCCGATATCGAACAGGTACGAGAATCCGTCAACGCGAACTTCTACAAGTTCGCCGCCCGAAGGTGTCGAACCATAACGGGCGACCCACTCTTAGACAAGGTAAGGGACGATCCGGTCCGTCATGTTCGATTCCCAGATGCCCGGAGAGGCAGCAGCCTCCAGCATTCTTGGCAGTTCAGGGTATCCCGGAGCGTCTGCGGAGCCGTTGCCATTCACAACCTACCCATCCTTCTCGCCCTCCTTGGTCTGGATCCCAGCCAGCCGACTTTTTCCACAGATCTGTCAAGACCCGGTGCAAAAAACCAAAGTAATTACTCAACATTCCCCGCCACTTACACCTTTATACCCTCAAAGATATTTGGCGTGTTTATTCTCTCAATCTGATATTCTGAACTNNATAGAGTCAAAAAAGAAACAGCCTCGTTCCGGCGAGGCTTTTCTGTTTTGGAGAGGAGAGCACCTACCGATGGGTCCGGCCGCAGTTATGCAGCCACGCGTGCCCGGTGCGCTGGCGCTCTGTTCTTCGACCCAGCCGCCTTTGTTACAAACACGGCCGTCTCTGTCACACACACGGTCTTGTTTGTTACAAACACGGCCGAGTTACAACTGTTCTCGATTCAAATACGTAAAGAAACACAGCATGTTGTCGAGCTTGTCAACATTTTGCTTAAGCCGTTCAGAATCATATTCGTTGCACGCGCGCAGGGCTTTACCCGGGGGGAGGGGGAGGGGGAGGGGGGTAGGCCCGCACAAAAGTAACGCCCTCACCCACCAGCTACCACCCACCAGCTACCGGCTACGGGCTACCGGCTACAGGCTGCCCTACTCTTCCTGCTCCCGCAGCTTCGCAATCACCGAGAAATCCTCGAGCGTCGTTACATCGCCCTTGATCTCTCCATTCGTCGCCATTTCGCGGAGAAGCCGTCTCATGATCTTTCCCGACCGCGTCTTCGGCAGTTGGTCCGTGAACCGAATATCGTCCGGCCGCGCCAGCGACCCAATCTCCTTCGCCACCCATGCGCGCAGCTCGTCCTTTGTCTCCTTCGTCGGCGTGAACCCGCCTTCCAGCGTCACGAACGCCGCAATCGCCTGCCCCTTCAATTCATCGGGACGCCCCACCCCCGCCGCTTCCGCGACCTTCGGATGCGCCACCAGCGCCGACTCGACCTCCATCGTCCCCAGCCGATGCCCGCTCACGTTGATCACGTCGTCCACGCGTCCCATCAGCCAGAAATATCCGTCCTCATCCACGCGCGCGCCATCGCCCGTGAAATACGACCCCGCCACGTCGGACCAATATTGCTTCACGTACCGGTCTGGATCGCCCCAGATCGTCCGCGCCATCCCTGGCCACGGTTTCCGGATCACCAGCAGCCCACCCTGGCCGGCCGGAACCGGTTGCCCTTCCTTTGTAACCACCTCCGGCACAATTCCGAAGAACGGCCGCGTCGCCGAGCCTGGCTTCGCCGCAACTGCTCCCGGAATCGGCGAAATCATGATCCCGCCCGTTTCCGTCTGCCACCACGTGTCCACAATCGGGCACCGTCCGCGCCCGATTACCTCTCGATACCAGATCCACGCCTCAGGATTGATCGGTTCGCCTACCGTCCCCAGCAGCCTCAACGAGCTCAGGTCATGCTTCGCCGGATACTCATCGCCCCACTTGATGAACGCGCGGATCGCCGTCGGCGCCGTATAGAAAACCGTCACTTTATGGTCATCGATAATCTTCCAGAACCGGTCCATCTGCGGATGGTTCGGCGCGCCCTCGTACATCAGCGTCGTCGCGCCGTTCTGCAGAATCCCGTACACCACATACGAGTGTCCTGTAACCCAACCGATATCCGCCGTGCACCAGTAAACATCGTCTTCGCGCAGATCGAAGATGTACTTGCTGGTCAGATACGTGTGCACCGAGTAGCCACCCGTGGTGTGCACCAGGCCCTTCGGCTTGCCAGTGGTTCCCGATGTATAGAGGATGTACAGCGGATCCTCGGAATCCAGTTCCTCCGCCGGACACTCAGCATCGGCCTTCGCCATCAGCTCATGCCACCAGTGGTCGCGGCCCGCCTGCATCGCGATCGCCGATCCCGACCGCCGGTAGACCACCACGTTCTTCACCGTGGGACACTGCCCCATCGCCTCATCCACCGTCGCCTTCAGCCGAACTTCGTTGCCGCGCCGGTACGAGGTGTCCTGGGTCAGGATCGCCACGCACTGCGAATCGTTCACCCGATCCACAATCGCGTTGGCCGCAAATCCGCCAAAAATCACCGAGTGCACCGCGCCAATCCGCGCGCACGCCAGCAGCGCGATGGCCAGCTCCGGCGTCATCCCCATGTACACCGCGATCCGATCGCCCTTTTTGATCCCGAGGCTTTTCAGCGCATTTGCAAACCGCTGCACCTCGGCATACAGCTCGCGGAAGGTCAGCCGCCGAATCTCGCCCGGCTCGCCTTCCCACACAATGGCCGTCTTGTCCGCGCGCCCATTGGCCACATGCCGGTCCACGCAGTTGTAACAAAGGTTGATTTTGCCACCCACAAACCATTTCGCCCACGGCAAATCCCATTCCAGAACCTTTGTCCACGGAGCAAACCAGTGCAGATCCTTCGCCGCGTCCGCCCAAAAACCCTCGGGATCGTGCACCGACCGCTGGTACATCCTCTGGTACTCGGCCAGGCTCTTGATATGCGCTTGCTTCGCGAATTCCTCGGGCGGCGGAAACACCCGGTGTTCCCGCAGAATAGAGTCCAGATTCGGGCTGATGGTCGTTTCGGATGCCATGCTTTCTCCACCGATCACACTACCGTCCCCACCCGCGCCAGCGCAACCGCCCGGATGGGTCATGGTTCGCGGATACACTATCCCCTGAGGATTTGTCTCTTGCCCTCTAACTTCGGCCACGTTCTCGCCGTCATCCCCGCTCGCCTTGGCTCCACGCGCCTGCCCCGTAAAGTCCTCCGCGAGATTGCCGGCGAGCCCATGATCGCCTGGGTCTATCGCGCTGCCCGAGCCTGCCCGCTCCTCGATCAGGTCCTCATCGCCACGGACTCTGACGAAGTCCTCAACTTCGCCCAGGCCCACTCGCTCCCCGCCGTCTTCACACCCGAGGACTGCCCCAGTGGCACGGACCGCGTTTACGCCGTCGCGCAGTCCATTCCCGCTGACATCTACGTCAACATCCAGGGCGACGAGCCGCTCCTCACCCCGCAACACTTCATGCCGCTGCTGCAGCTCTTCGAGCGCCCCGAGGTTCAGGTCACAACCCTCGCCGTCCGCTGTCCCGCTGCCGACATCCACAATCCCAACGCCGTCAAAGTTGTTACTGCCGACGACGATCGCGCCCTCTACTTTTCCCGCGCCACCATACCCTTCGATCGGGATGGCGGTTTTGCCGGTTATCGCAAGCACCTCGGCGTCTACGCCTATCGCAAAGCCGCCCTCGACCGATTCGCAGCCCTCCCGCCTTCCTGGCTCGAGCGCGTCGAGCGTCTCGAGCAGCTACGTCTGCTCGACAACGGCATCCCCATCCACGTCGCCGCCGCTCCCAGCGACACCATTGGAGTCGACACCGAAGAAGACCTGCGCGCCGCCGAAACTGTTCTCTCCGCGCGCAAATAAGTCTTGTCATCCTGAGAAACGAAGTGACGAAGGACCTTGCGTTTGTTTTTGCTTTTCACGTCGCCGTCAAATCCGCGCCTCGCGACTCGCGTCCGAACGCTGCCACGGTCGCCAGATAGCAGGCCACAATCGCCACCGTGACCGCCAGCACCCATCCGTATCCGCGGCCGAAATGCTCCGCCACCTTTGACTGAATCTCGTTGTTCTGTGAAGAAATCAGGTTTCCCAGCTGATAAGCCAGTCCGGGAAACGTGGCCCGCACCGGTCCCGGCGACAACTCGCTCAGCCACGCCGGAACCACGCCCCACGCGCCCTGCACCATGAACTGCATCGTGAATGCTCCCACCGCCAGCGCTACCATCGAGTGCGACAGCGCATACAGCGGGATCATCGGCAGGGACAACAGTGTAGCCAGAATGATCGCCCGCTTGCGCCCGATTCGCTCCGACAGGCTGCCGAAGAACATGCCGCCCGCCAAAGCTCCCACGTTGTAGAGAATCGCGATCGCTCCCGTCAGTTGCGCCGAGAATCCATGGTCCTTTTGCAGGAATGTCGGATACAAATCCTGCGTCCCGTGCGAGAACGCATTGAACCCCGTCATCAGCAGGACCAGAAATACAAACGTCCCCGCGTACTGGAGCACTCCCTTGCGCAGCCCCATCTCCGGAAGCGTCCTGGCCTCCAGAGCACGGCCTTCACTCCACGTCGGCGACTCCTCCACCTTGCCGCCGATGTAAAACACAAGCAGCGCCGGAGCCGCGCCCACCAGAAACATTCCCCGCCATCCGAAATCGTGTCCGTGCCAGGTGAAACGCGAGAACCACGGGAACAGCAGCGCATAAGCCGCTGCAGCTACCAGATAGCCCACCGCGTATCCCTCCTGCAGCAGGCCGGAAAAGAATCCACGATTCTCCTTCGGCAGCGTCTCAAACGCCAGCGCCGCGCCCACACCCCATTCCCCGCCCATCGCGATGCCGAAGAGCGCTCGCAATACCAGCAGCGTGTGCATCGACCCCGCGAAAGCACAGGCCAGTTCCAGCAATGAGTAGCAGCCGATGTTGAACATCAGCGTCGGCCGGCGGCCGAACCGGTCCGCCATCACGCCGAACAGGAACGCCCCTACCGGCCGGAATGCTAAGGTCAGCGCCAGCGCCTCCACCACCGCCGACCGCGCTACGCGAAAGTCCGCGGCGACCGCCGAAACGCAAAAAACCAGGATGAAATAGTCGAACGCGTCGAGCGACCACCCCAGAAAACACGCTGCAAACGCGTGTCGCTGCCGCGAGCTCAGGCTCCGGAAGGGGCTCGGCATTGGGCCAGCTTACCAGAGGCACCCTGGCTTGTTTGATTCCCCTTCCAGCCCGCAAGCGCAAAGCAGTACATTGGTGGACGG
Source organism: Acidobacterium sp. (assembly GCA_003152415.1). Taxonomy (GTDB): domain Bacteria; phylum Acidobacteriota; class Terriglobia; order Terriglobales; family Acidobacteriaceae; genus Palsa-343. Next base: position 3,946 of record PMAD01000167.1, on the reverse strand, counting down.
ACGAGGCGCAACGCGCGCCGCGCTGCAAAGCAGGAGGCTCAGGAAATGACCACGAAGGATGGGATTCGCACGCGATTGGCAATGCTGACCAAAGCCGGAAATTTCTTCAAGAGCTTACCCTGCTGTGCAGCCGGGCTTTTCCTCGGGATCGCAACCGTCGCGGGTTGCAGCGGCGGCGGCTCCGGGAACACGGGCGGAGGCGGCACGCCACCGGCCCAACCGGCTGCTACTCCCACCATCGCCACCACCGCGGCCCAGAACGGCGCGGTCATTGTCACCCTCAGCGACGCGACCTCCGGCGCAACTATTTACTACACAACCGACGGCACCACACCCACCCAATCCTCGCCGCAGTACATCGCGCCGTTCCTCGTAGCCTCCAACCTCACCGTCAACGCAATGGCCAGCGACGCCCCCACCTACCTCAACAGCGCCGTTGCCACCCAAGTCTTCTCCGCCAACATCGCCTCCGGCACCCTGGTCTGGAGCGATGAGTTCACCAACACCGGCGCCGGATCCTCCGCCTACGGCCAGCCCAACCCCTCCACCTGGACCTACGACACCGGCACCGACTGTTGCGGCAACAGCGAGCTGGAAACTTACTGCGCCTGGGGCTCGACGACCAGTTCCTGCAATCCTTCCAATCCCAACGCGTACGTCGGCGCCACGGACGGATACCTGCACGTTGTCGCGGAAAACCCCTCGGGCACGGTCTACACCTCTGGGCGCCTTAAATCCCAGGGTCTTTTCAGTTTCCAGTACGGCCGCATCGAAGCTCGCATGATGCTGCCGGAATCCCAGGGGATGTGGCCCGCTTTCTGGCTGCTCGGCAACAACATCACCATCAATCCATGGCCGGCCTGCGGCGAATCCGACATCATGGAGCACATCGACGGCAGCAACCCGCCGATCAACGGCACCGGCCCCGGCTACGACTGGGTGCAGTCCTCGGTACACGGCACGAACCTCAACGGCGGCGCGCCTTTCACGGCCACTGGGTTTTCTGCGGCCGCCTGGCACACGTACGGCATGATCTGGACCAAAGGGCAGGTCCAGTTCTACATCGACGACCCCACCAACATTTACGAGACTTTCACGCCCACCAGCATCACCGGCACGTGGCCCTTCGATCAGGGACCGATGTTCATCATCCTGAACCTCGCCGTCGGCGGGACGTGGCCGGGCAGCCCCAACGGGACTACCGTCTTCCCGTCCACCATGCTCGTGGATTACGTGCGCATCTATAGCAACTGATCAAAACAGCGCCGCCAGTGCGCTACTTCGCGAGCATCCAGCGATCCATGATGGTGTGCACACAGCGCGACCGCACAAATGCCGTACATCGGCCGAGTGCGCCAGGAACCCGTGCCACGGTGTCATCTTGATGACCGCCTGCTCTCGCTCGCCCTCCGCCGGAGACAGCGTCTCCTTCCAGGCCCGCCACCAATCTTCCGCTTCCTCGCGCTTTTCCTTGTTGCACACGTCGCAGTGGAACGTTTCGGCCCACGCCATTGCAATCGACTCCAACAATAGTTTTGCCGGGCAGGTAACATATTATCCAGCCAGAACGTCGAACTTAAATCGATTTCCCGGCCGAGCTAACAGGAGCCCGCGTGATCTTCTCCCCAGGCACGATGCATCGGCGGCGCCAGACCGGCGTTCTGCTCTCGCTCGTCACCCACGCCGCGATCTTCGGCGTGGCCTTCCTGCTCACGCTGCATTGGGGAAAAGTGCGCCCCATCTACCACGAGAGCCGCTGCTGCACCGCCGCTCTGTACTGGACTGGCAACATGGGCACCACCACGCCGGCGGAACTGGCGGAGCACACGAAGAAATCGCTGCCGTCGCCGATTCCCGTGCCCAGAACTTCGCTGATCGAGAACCCGGTGCACCTGCGCCAGCCGCGCGTCCCGCAGCGGGCGGTTCCTGCGCAGAGCCGTCTGGCCCAGTCCGGCAACCCTTCACCCCAGCATCAGCAGACCGCCGGTTTCGGCTCCGGTTCCGAGGATGCTGAACCCGCGTTTCCTACGTACTTCCCTCACCCCAGCGTGACGGACCGCTCGCTTCTTCCCGCCGTCGAGCAAAAGATCATCGTGAATGTGACCATCAGCCCCCTTGGCGAAGTCACCGATGAGAAGCTCATCCAGGGCATCGGCAACAGCCTCGATCAGATCGTCCTGGACACAGTGAAATCCTGGAAATTCCACCCCGCCACGCTCAACGGCACCGCCGTCGCCTCCATCGAAGAGCTGGTTTTCCCCTTCAACCGCGACTACCCCTCCGACAACAGCTGACTGGCCGATTGACCAGCGCCCATTCCGCGCAACGGGTGGCGCTTTTTCGCGGCATGCGGGCGCGGGCGTTACGGGCACTCCTTTCTGATGTATCCTTCGTATTCGCTTTTCCCCGGCCCATACAAGGAGGGTCTCCTCGTGCGTTTGCTCCGGACCATCTCTGCTTCGTCGTTTGATTCTGTCCTCCGCGTTTTCCTGCTCGCAGTCGCCGCCGGCAGCTTTGCGCTCGCAGGGGCCGCTCAGGAACCAGCGGCAGCCCCGGCTCCAGCTCCCGGCGCGGGCGCGAAAGAGTCGGGGCCGGCCGCCGGTTTCTCTGCGCTCAAGCTCCGCCAGATCGGCCCTTTCCGTGGCGGGCGTGTGGACGCGGTGGTCGGCGTGCCGGGCGAGCCACTGGTCTATTACTTTGGCGGAACAGGAGGCGGCGTCTTCAAGACGAGCGACGGCGGCCATGTGTGGACGCCGATTACCGATGGCCAGATCAACTTTGGGTCGATCGGGTCCATTGCCATGGCGGACTCGGATCACAACGTGATTTACGTGGGCACGGGTGAGAGCGCAATCCGCGGCAATGCGTCGCATGGCGATGGCGTCTACAAGTCGCTGGATGCGGGGAAAACGTGGACGCACGTCGGCCTCGAGGACACCGGGCAGATCGGGCAGATTCATATCGATCCGAGGGACCCCAACCTGGTCTACGTCGCGGCACTAGGGCACATGGCCGGGCCAAACGCCGAGCGCGGCGTCTTCCGCTCGAAGGACGGCGGAAAGACATGGCAGAAGGTGCTGTTCAAAAGCGACAAAGCGGGCGCGATCGACCTGGCCATGGACGCGACCAATCCGCGGGTATTGTATGCCGCGTTCTGGCAGGTGGTTCGCAAACCGTGGACCTTTGAGAGCGGCGGCCCGGACGGCGGCATCTGGAAGTCGGCCGACGGCGGCGACACATGGACGGAGTTGACGCACAATCCAGGCCTGCCCAAAGGCGTGCTGGGCCGGATCGGCGTCACGGTCTCGCCCGCGAATCCCGACCGCGTGTGGGCGCTGATCGAGGCGCAGGATGGCGGCATCTTCCGCTCCGATGATGCGGGTAAAACCTGGAAGAAACTCAACGGTGATAACTCCATCAAGCAGCGCGCCTGGTATTACTCGCAGATCTTTGCCGACCCGAAGGACGAAAACACGGTGTACGCGGTCAACACCGAGTTGTTCCAGTCCACGGATGGCGGCAAAAACTTTGCGACCATTCGTAACCAGCACGGTGACAATCACGATATGTGGATCGCGCCCGAGGATCCGAAACGGTGGATCGAGTCGAGCGACGGCGGCGCGCAGATCACCCTGGACGGCGGCAAAAGCTGGAGCANNCTCCGGAGCGATTACCGCCAGCGACTTCCACGACGTGGGCGGAGGCGAGAGCGGATGGGTGGTTGCCGATCCCCTGAACTCTAATTTTGTCTATGCAGGATCGTATGACGGCCTGCTCACGCGTTTCGACACGAAGACCGCCTCGGAGCGAGACATCAACGCGTGGCCGGATAATCCCATGGGCTCCGGCGTCGAGGCGATGAAATATCGCTTCCAGTGGAGTTTCCCCCTGCTGTTTTCACCGCATGATCCGCATCGTCTGTACGCCGGCGCCAACGTATTGCTGG
>PMAD01000231.1:6358-6692 GCA_003152415.1 Acidobacterium sp. | reverse complement strand
GCGCCGCAATGCCCGACAAATGTTCCGCCGTAGCCAGAGTCAACCGCGCGGCCTGCGGAATCTCCGGCAGTTCTTCCTCATCGTCATCGTCCTGCTCGTAGATCTTCAGATAGCCGTCGAATTTCAGCACCGATCCGGAGACCCGGAAGTTATAGGTCTTCTTGTTTTTCGCGTCGATCTCGACGGTGGTGACGTCATAAATCGCGGGCAGCATCTGCGAAGCGACAAAGCGCTGCCAGATCAGTTGATACATCCTGAACTGCTCGTCGCTCAGGTACCGGCGGATTTTGTTCGGGTGCATCCCGGGGTCGGTCGGCCGGATCGCCTCGTGCGC
>PMAD01000231.1:0-6292 GCA_003152415.1 Acidobacterium sp. | reverse complement strand
CCATGGTGCGCTTGACGCTGAACCCAAGCCTTGCGGCAGCCGCTTGTTGCAGAGTGCTCGTGATGAACGGCGGGTAAGGATTGCTCCTCCGTTCCTTGTTTTCGACCGAGCTCACGCTCCACGCCGCCGCCGTCGTGGCATCGATGATCGCGCGCGCTTCCTGTTCGTTGGGAACCGAAGGAGCGCTGACCCCTTCGACCTTGGCGCGTTCCCCGTCGATGCCGACGAACCGTGCTGTTACCAGCAGCGGTTCTTCGCCGCCGGCCTTCGCGTCCTTCTCCAGTTCCAGAATCGCGTCGATGGTCCAGTACTCGATCGGTTTGAATTCCTGAATCGCCTTTTCGCGCTCCACGATCAGGCGAACCGCGACCGTCTGCACCCGTCCCGCNNCCACCAGGTTCTCGTCCACATCGCGAGCGTGCAGGAACGCGGCCTTGACCGCCTTCTGCGTGATCTCGTTGAAGGTCACGCGGCGGATCCGGCTCTTGTCTTTCATCACCGGAAGCAGCTGCATTTCCAGATGCGCGGCAATCGCTTCGCCTTCGCGATCCGGATCGGGCGCCAGATACACAGCGTCGGCTTTCGCCGCCAGCTTTCTTAGCTTCTGCACCACCTTCTCTTTGTCGGGAGACACGACCAGCGTCGGCTCGAAGGTCCGGTGCTCCAGCTCCACACCGATGTCTCGCTTCGGCAGGTCCATGATGTGGCCGAAGGAGGCTTCCACCTCGAAATCCTTGCCGAGGTATTTGTTGATCGTCTTCGCCTTCGCTGGCGATTCGACGATGACCAGAGATTTACCCATCGTTTCCTTTAGACCGCGACGGCAGCACGCGTGTCGCGCCCGCCGGTCACATTGTTCCGCACTTCCTTCCGGAAACTACCACGTCCCGCCGCTTCGAATCTATAGTCCGGGGGTGCAGCGCGCACCATAGATGCAACGGGACGCGTGCACTCCTTCAGAAGCTCCTGACGTAGTTCTTTCCAGGAAGTTGTCGTATGCGTCCCGCCAGTTCGAGCTCAAACAGCGCTGTGAAAACCTCGGAAGAGCTCAGTTCCGGCTCAAGCTTTTCCAGGATTTCATCCATCTGTAATGCTTCATCCTGGCGAAGCACGCTCAGCACGCGCGCCTCTGAGGGCGGCAGCGGTGATTCCTCGAATAACGATGCCTCAGAGACGGCCTCGGATGCAAATCCCTCGCTTTGCTCCAGCCCCATCCGGATCTGCGTGGGCAGCTCTTCCCACACGTCCTCCCAGCACGAGGTGAGCTTTGCGCCCTGTTTTATCAGCAGGTTAGGACCCCACGCGTTCTTGGTCGTCACGTTGCCCGGAACCGCGAAAACCTCCCGGTTCTGTTCGAGGGCGCAGCGGGCCGTCACGCGCGTGCCGCTGTACTCCGCAGCCTCAATCACCAGCACGCCCACGCTCATCCCGCTCAACATTCGATTGCGGCGCGGGAAATTCTGAGGCGCGGGAAACGTCCCCAGCGGCAGCTCCGAAATAATCGCTCCCCCGCCCGCAATAATCTGCTCCGCCAGCGACTTGTTCTCTTTTGGATAGATCACGTCCACGCCCGTGCCCCAGATGGCAATCGTCGGCCGCTTGGCCGCAACTGCTCCCTTGTGTGCCGCCGTATCCACACCACGCGCCATGCCGCTCAGAATAATCAGCCCCCGCAGCGCCAGGTCCCGGGCCAGCCGCTCCGCCATCCCCGTTCCATAGGGAGTGGGATGCCGCGTGCCCACCACCGCGAGGCTCGGCCGCGCCAGCAGCCCTGCGTTCCCGCGCACCCACAGCAGCGGCGGCGGATCGTAAATTTCCCGCAGCCGCTCCGGGTACGCCTCGTCGTGATACGTCAGGATCGTGGCGCCGGTCGCGGCCAGCTTCTCCAGCTCCTGATCCGCCGCGTGGCCCGCTTCCCCCGACGCGATGAACTGCGCCGATTGCGCAGGAAGCTGCAGCCCTTCCAGTTCGGTCAGCGGCAAATGCAGCACACGCGCCGCACTCCCGCAATGCTCGACCGCGCGCAGGATGCGCCGCGGCCCCACGCCCGGCGTCAGCGCCAGCGCCAGCCACGCATGCCGTTCCTCAAATGAGGCCTTCTCGCGACGCTCTAAGGTAGGCGCGGGTGTACTCATTGCTGTTGAGTTTCTCTGCTCCCCACACGCGGCACAAATGGAGGGTTTTTCATCGACGCTGCCGGGAGAGTACGATCCGTTTCCACCACCGGTCAAGCAAAACAGCCCCAACCGTGGTTACCAAGGCCACATTGCTACACTAACCAGTGCCTCTCGATCGCCTCCGCGTTTCCGCCATCCGCTTTCTCAATCCCGCACCTTTGATGTGGAGCTTCGAGCACGAGCCCGACCGCTCGCGCCTCGCCGAACACTACATCATTTCCTCCGATACCCCCGCCGAATGCGCCGCCAAGCTTGCCTCCGGCGCTGCCGACATCGGCCTCGTCCCCGCCTCAGCCCTGGCCTTCACGCCCCAGCTCGCCGTCATCCCAAGCTGCGCCATCGCGTCGCGCGACCGCGTGCGCTCCATCATCCTGGTCGTCCGCCACGCGGACGGCATCGACGGCGTAGGCCGCGTCGCCCTCGATACCGCCTCGCGCACCTCGGCCGTCTACACGCGCATCCTCTTCGCCCGCCTCTGGCAGGTCGAGCCCCGCTTCATCGAGCACGCCCCCGACCTCGACGCCATGCTCCAGGCGGCCGACGCCGCGCTGCTCATCGGCGACCCCGCCCTCTATGCGCTCGAAGATCGCCACGCCCGTGAACGCCGCACCGGCGAACGCCTCCTCTACTTCGATCTCGCCCACGAGTGGCACACCCTCACCGGAACCGTCTGGGTCTCCGCCTTCTGGGCCGTCCGCCCCGAAGCCATCGCAGCGTCGGGCGTTCCGCGCACGCAGATCATCGAAGATTTCCAGCACTCCCGCGACGCCGGCCTCCAACACATCGACGCGCTGGCCGACGAATGGTCCTCGCGCATTGCCATTCCCCGCGAGACGATTCGCACTTACCTCTCCGAAAACATCTGGTATCTGCTCGACGAGCCGTGCCTCGCCGGTCTCGAGCTCTTCTATCGTTACGGCGTCGAATGCGGTGCGCTGCCCCATGCCCCCAAAATTCACTTTCTCTAAGATTTTTCGATCCGCCAGCGGCCCGGAACGCCCCACCCGCGTCTTACCCTCCGTGGTCCTCGCCGCCAAAGCAGCCGCGCGAACAGCGCATCACCGCCTGATCCCTGCCTGGGTTCTCCATTTCGGCCTCGCCGGTGTTTTTTTCGTCGCAATTCTCGACGCAGCGCCGATCCCCCTGCCCATCCCAGGCAGCACCGACATCCTGATCCTGGTGCTCGGCGCTCATGGCGAGAATCCCTGGCTGCTGGCCCCGGCCGCCATCGCCGGCGGCCTCATCGGCGCCTGGCTAACCTGGAAGGCCGGTAAAAAAGGTGGCGAGGCGATGCTCGATCGCTACCTCAGCAAGCGCCTCGCTTCCCACATCAAGCATTGGGTCAAAGATCACGGCATCCTGAGCGTCTGCCTTGCCGCGCTGATGCCGCCGCCCATCCCGCTCACTCCGTTTCTGCTGGCCGCCGGAGCCCTGGGTGTGACGCGCAGGCAGCTCTTCATCGCCATCGGCATTGCGCGGACTCTGCGCTACGGAGCCGAAGCAGCATTCGCTCTGATCTATGGCCGCCGCATCCTCCGCTGGTTCAACCATTACCTCGCCGGATGGTCGTCGGTAATCCTCTACACCTTCCTCGCCCTGCTCGCCGCCGCCATCGTGTTTGGCATCTGGAAATATCGCCACGACCAGCGCCAAGCCTCGGTCCCCAAACGCGCTGCTGGTGCGGCAGCCGCAAGCTAAGCTCCCACCCTGTTCACTGTCCACTGTCCACTGTTCCCTATACCCTGTACTGGTGCCCGCTATCGCCCACCTCGAATGCTCCCACTGCCACCAGCACCTCTCCGCCGACACGCCACAAACCGTCTGCCCCGCCTGCGCCGGCTCCCTCTATGTTCGCTACGACCTTGAAGCCCTGAAGCACACGGCAACCCGCCCCGCCTGCAGCGCCGCAGACTCCATGTGGCGCTACGCCAATGTCCTTCCTGACGCCGACCCCCTCACCCTCGGCGAAGGCTGGACGCCCATGCTCCCCTCGCGCCGTTATTCCGGCCTCTACATTAAAGAGGAGGCCGACAATCCCACCGGCAGCTTCAAAGCCCGCGGCATGTCCATGGCCGTCACCATGGCCCGCCATTATGGACTGAAGAAGCTCGCCGCACCCTCCGCCGGCAACGCCGCCAGTGCGCTCGCCGCCTACGCCGCCGCCGCGGGAATCGAAGCCCACATCTTCATGCCCAGCGATGTGCCCATGGCCAACTACCTCGAAGGCGTGGCCTACGGCGCGCACGTCACCCTGGTCGACGGACTCATCTCCGATTGCGGGCGCCTGGTCGCCGAAGGCGCAAAGCGCGAGGGCTGGTTCGACGTCTCGACGCTGAAAGAGCCCTTCCGCGTCGAGGGCAAGAAGACCATGGGCTACGAGCTCGTCGAGCAGCTCGGCTGGACCTATCCCGACGCTGTTTTCTACCCCACGGGCGGCGGCGTCGGCCTCATCGGCATGTGGAAGGCCTTCGAAGAAATGGAGCAGCTCGGCTGGGTTTCCGGCAAGCGTCCGAAGATGATCGCCGTCCAGGCCTCCGGCTGCGCGCCCATCGCCAAAGCCTGGAAAGAAGGCGCAGCCGTATCGACCAGTTTCGAAAACGCCGCCACCTTTGCCGCCGGACTCCGCGTGCCCAAACCCTACGGCGATTCGATCATCCTCGACATCGTCCGCGAATCCGGCGGCACCGTCGTCGATCTGCCCGACGAGCAGATCCTCGCGTCTCTATTGGATTGGTCGCGCAACGAAGGCCTGCTCCTCTGCCCCGAAGGCGCCTGTGCCACCGCCGCGTACGATCACCTGCTGGCCACCGGGTTTCTCACCCCAAAGGACCGCGTGGTCCTCTTCAATACAGGATCGGGCCTCAAATACATCGACGCCATCGCCGAAGCCATGCATCTCGCCCGCCCCGGCGCAAAAAAATTCCCGCAGCGAACGCCGGTCGGCGGCATCATCACACCCCAGTAAGGTCGATTTTCGGGAAGACCGGAATCTGCTCTAAGGGTTCGGCGCGTAGCCACCGCATTCCCGCGGAGTCTCCCAGTTCGACCCGTTGCCGACGATATTAGCGTCTGCGCAAGCGAAGCCTATATCCGATACACGCTGGTTATTCGCCATCGCCCTTAAGAACATTTGGGTCTCGTCCGGCCCGCCGAGCCCCGGCTGCGGCGCTGACGTGGCTGGCGGCGTGAACGGAGAAAACATCTTTTGCGCCCAGCCAGGAGCGATCGTGTAGCTCTTAAAAACGGCCTCAACCGCCGGCACAGTCTGGACTGCTATGGCGTTCGGTGCCGATCCAATGATCAAAATGCTCTTGAAAAACTGGCCGCGGTCGTCCGGGAGTGAACAGAACATGCCCATTCCCTTTGCCGGCTGCTGCGCGCCCCCGCTGGATTCGGCAACAAACATCCCGCATTGGCCCATCGCCGCCGGCACCTGAAGAGACGCCGCGTAAAGGAACGTAATCTGAGGAATCGGCTGTCCGTTGAGCGACGCAATCTGCTGCAGAATCATGACCAGCTTGTCGGCAAGCTTTGCCGAGGAGGGCATGGTCATAAAGGCGCCTCCGGGGCCCTTCTGTCCCAATTGAAATGGACCGTCGTGCGCGACGAACACATTTCCGAGGGTGATGCCTTCGCCCTGCGGTCCGGACATTACGATCGCACCTCCCACGGCGCCCGTGACTTTCCATCCCTGCGGTACACCGGCAGAGGCGCTTTGATCGGCTGCGGTATAGGGCTGCAACTGGACGGGGCTCGACGTGGCGGCGGGTGTTCCCTGCGCTCGGCCAGAGACAAACGCCGGGATCAGGAGGATCGTCAGGATCGCCGGCACGGCAGCGATCCGCAGGAATCTCATTGCACAGCAAACTCGCATGGTACGCTTCTCTCCACTGCGGATTTAGCCTCCTTCGCCTGGGCGTTGAGGCACGAACGCGGGGGGATTCGGCTCAGTTCCGCGCTCGGGTCTGCTCAGGGTAGCATTCACAAATCGCGGTGGCTACTATCTTTGAGCGCGAAGACGTAGAACGCAAAAAGCGAGCCGTGGCGAGCACGAACCGCGTGCCTTGAGGCCCGGACCCGCCATCGGTCCGGTCACGAGGGCGCGGTTTCAAACG